>NZ_CAXAUM010000022.1:0-58675 GCF_963972555.1 uncultured Roseovarius sp. | reverse complement strand
TCTCAACACGGCGGGATCCTACGCCGGACTACTGCTCGCTCTTTTGGGTGCAAGCGGTATGTTGCTGGAGAAGGTTGGCGACAATCTTGTGGCCTTGCTGGAACAGTCCGACCACTTGGCGTCGCTCGTGTTTCAAGGCGGTCGCGCCGCCTCGGCGCTGGGCGGTATAGCGGGGCAGAGCTTGCTTGGCCTGTCCCTGTTCCTCATTCTACCCATGGTTCTGACACTTGGGGTCGTGCTCGCGCAACGCGCCTTTGTGTTGGCCCCAAACAAGCTGGAACCAAGAATATCGCGTCTCAATCCGGTCGAGAACGCCAAGAACAAGTTCGGGGCGACGGGGCTTTTTGAATTTGCCAAGAGTTTTGCGAAGTTAGGTCTTTACGGCCTCCTGCTTGGAGGCTTCCTGTCCTATCGGCTACCTGACATGGTGAGCGCCGTGCATGCAGAAGCCCCGATCATCGGGGCGGTGATGGGCGCGATGATGATCGATTTCCTGATCCTTGTTTTGCTGATCACGCTCGCAGTTGGTGGGCTTGATTATCTCTGGCAGCATTTCGATCATCTGCGGCGTCAGAGGATGTCACATAAGGACATGCGCGACGAGCAAAAGCAGAATGATGGCGATCCCACCGTAAAGCAGCAGCGCCGGCGCCGCGCCACGGAATTGGCATCCGGCAGGATGATGGCGGATGTGCCGACGGCCGATGTGGTGATCGTCAACCCTACCCATTTTGCCGTGGCCCTGAAATGGAGCCGCAAGCCGGGCGCTGCCCCAATCTGTGTCGCCAAAGGCATGGATCACATCGCGCTCGCGATCCGCGACCTTGCTCGTGACAACGGCGTGCCTGTCCTGTCGGATGCGCCCACCGCGCGCGCGCTGCACGCCACGACAGAGATCGGCCAGGAAATTGACCCCATGCATTATGCCGCGGTGGCCGTCGCCATCCGCTTTGCCGAAGACATGCGGCGCAAGGCAAGGAGTTTTGGATGACCTCCCGAAGCGAGGCCGACATGGTCGCCCTGACAGAGGCGCTTTACCGCGCGGACTCGGCCAGAGTGCAAAGGCTGCTTGCGGAAGAGGCGGGTTTGCGCGCTGACCTTCGGCAGCTTGAAACGATGCGCCGCACCGCAGGCGAGATGCCCCAAGAGGATGCAAGCGTATATCGTGCGGTCGGCGCGGATCTCTTGTGGCAGGGATGGATCGGGCAGAGCAAGGCGCGACTGCATTCCGAACTCGCGCGCATTCTGGGGCGCAAAGGGCAACTTAGCCGGGAACTGCGTCGCAGTTTTGGCAAGTATCAGGCGGCGACCCAGCTCTCGGAAGAGGAGGCGCGGCGCGTCGTGCAACGGCGCGACATGGCGCGGACCGCGCTTTTGGACAGTCTCGCTCAGCTTTTGCGGACGTCCCCGGACTGACTGTCGTCGTTCAGATGTCCTGGCGTGCGATTTCGGTGATCAGAATTCCCAGGATCGCATCCCCCAGCACCTCGCTTGCAGCTTCGGCCAACGCCAGGCGCAGAACATCCATGTTCCGGGCTTTGGTGAACTCTCCGTCAAAGCCTCCCCGGTTGGCGTGATTGAAAAGCGCTTGCAACAGGACATCCCGCAGCTTCGGTTCTCGGTCATAGATCTCCGATGTGCGACCTGCGGCGGTTTCAACGCTGAGTGACAGCACCATCAGCGCAGTGATCCTGTCTTTGGCAACCAAAGGGATGACAAACTGATTGTTGAGTTTCACGATTTCACTGGCAAGGGGGGTTTCTGGCACCGGTGCTGCATGATCCGCGCCGTGCATGGCTGGGCTTTCCGCCTGCGCGCTCTCACTCTCGGGTCGGAGCAAAATGCCTGCTCCGGCCCCGGCAGCCAAACCGAACAACAGCAAGAGTAATGGCAGCAGTTTCGCGAGCATGGTGGTCGGTCCTCACACTGGGATTCAAAAGGGCAGAAGGCCGTCGAGCAATTGCTGACCGATCCTGGGTTGCTGAACATCGGTGATCTGGCCGCGTCCCCCATAGGAAATCCGTGCGGCGGCGATCTTGTCATAGGTGATCTCGTTCTGGCGCGAGATGTCTTCGGGACGTACAAAGCCGGACACCAGCAACTCCCGCAGCTCGAAATTGACCCGCACCTCCTGAGAACCCTGTATCTCGAGCACTCCGTTGGGCAGGACCTGCATCACGGTCGCGGCCACGCGCAGGGTCAATTCCTCACTTCGGCTGACAGAGCCCTCTCCGCCCGATTGGCTGGTGGAATTGAGACCGGCGGCGCGGTCCAGGCTGGCCCCCTCGGGTAGGTTGCGGTTGAGCCGTTGCGGAATGCCGAAGAGGTCCGGGATCGCAAGGCTCTCGGACCCGTCCCGAGAGCGCGATGTGGAATTCGAGATCTGCGCCTCTTCGTCAATTTCGATGACAACGGTCATGATATCGCCACGCTGGGCTGCGCGCCGGTCGCCCAAGAGCGACTGCTTGCCGCCGCTCCAGAGCGAGGCTTGTTGAAAGGGCGTGTCCTGCGCGGTGCTGCGTGGCAGGCCTGGATCGAGCATGGCAAGCTGTTCGGTGGAGTTCATCGTCGGCGTAAAGCTGGGCGGCTTGCCGAGATGGTCGAGACGCGCGCAGGCGGCGCTGAGCAGAACCACACCAAATACTGTGACAAAACGAAAGGCGGGCATGGCGACACCTATTGAGAAACAAGTATTCGGCCGCTCGCTGTGACGCGCCCCGAGACGGTGGCGCGCGACGCCAGGTTCATAACGCGGACATGATCCCCGATCCCCGCCCGGTCGAGCGAGCGACCCTCGGTCATGATCTCAAGACCGCCACGCAAATAGATCAGTGGCACGACTTGATTGCGCTCGATCACGGCGGGTGGTCCGACATCGCCCGGACGCACCGGCCGCCCTTCATAGAGGGCAACACGCGCCTCTTGTCCGATCAAGTCCGCCAGCGTGACCTCGCTCTGGTCTGTGCCCTCTTGAAGCAACAGGTCGGACGGTCCGAGGATTTCCTGGGGGCGGATCGTGCGGGTGGCGATGATCACATCTGCCACAGCGGGACCACCGAGGAACAGGCCGAGAATGAGGGAAAGCAGCCGCATCACCGCACCTGTGTCGTGGCGCTGAGCATTTGGTCGGCGGCAGTGATGACCTTGGCGTTCAGCTCATAGCCCCGTTGAGCTTCGATCAACTCGGTGATCTCGCGCACGGGATCGACCGAACTGTCTTCGAGATAGCCTTGGCGCAGCGTGCCCAAACCATCCTGTCCGGCGGTGGTCACATTCGCGGGGCCAGAGGCCTCGGTCTCGACAAAGAGATTGCCGCCGATGGCCTCAAGCCCCTTGGGGTTGGTAAAGCCGACAAGGTCGATCTGACCGAGCAACTGTGCTTGGGCCGTATCCTGAAAGAACGCAAAAACCTCGCCTTCGGCGTTTACGGTGATGCTGCGGGCATCCTCTGGGATGGTGATTTCGGGGGCGACGGGAAAGCCTTCGGAATTGACGATGACCCCATCCGCCGAGCGTTTGAGAGCGCCGTCGCGGGTATAGCCGGACTGGCCCGAGGGCAATCGGACCTCGAGATAGCCGCTCCCGTCGATGGCGAGGTCGAGATCGCCATTGGTCTGGGTCAGCGACCCTTGCGCCAGTTGCACCGAAATCGCCGAGGGCCGCACGCCGAGGCCCAGTTGTACCCCCGTGGGCAGGACCGTGCCATCGGCAGCATTGATAGTGCCTGCGCGGGCCAACTGCTGATAGTGCAGATCGGCGAACTCTGCCCGGCGCGCGTTGTAGCCGGTGGTGGACATATTGGCGAGGTTGTTCGAAATCGTTTCGACCCGCATCTGCTGGGCGGCCATTCCGGTCGCCGCGATCTTGAGGATATGCATGGCACACTCCTGGGTTATCGGATGAAGGACTCGAGGGCGGAGGTCACGCGCTCATGTTCGCTATCGAGAAAGCTCTGGCCCATTTCATAGGCGCGCTGCACCTCAATCATGCGGGCGACCTGGCCGATGGGATCGACATTGGCACCCTCCAGAAACCCTTGGTGGATGTGCCCCTCTTCGACCGGCTCAATCTCGCCATCGGCGCGGAACATGACGCCATCCTCGCGGACCATGGCAAAGCCGTCGACGGGGCGCACGAGACCGATCTGGGCCAAGGGGCGACCGTTATCGCTCAGCGTGCCGTCGGGCGAGAGGCCGATATTCGTGGCGTCGGGCGGAATGAATACAGGCGCCCCGCCGGCATCCAGCACCCGAAACCCGTCAGGCGTCACCAGATCGCCCTGAGCCGAGAGCGTGAAATTGCCCGCGCGCGTCAGGCGCTCGCCCGAAGGGGTCTCGATCAGGAAAAAGCCTTCGCCCTCTATCGCCAGATCAAGCATGCCGCCGGTGGGGGCAAGTGGCCCTTGTAGCATAGAGGTCATTCGCACATTGCCGCGTGCCATCGAGAGCGATGGACCGCCTTCGGTTTGCTTGACGAATTCGGAAAAGATCAACCCCTCCTGACGATAGCCGGTGGTTGCGGCATTGGCGATGTTGTTGGCGACAACCTGCAATTCGCGCAAAAGCCCGGTCTGTCGGGTGAGCGTCGTGTAACCTGCGCTTTCCATCTCAGCCTCCTGTGATGATCGGGATGAGCCGGTCCTGAAAGAATGTGACCAGCGTTTGCGTCATGAACCCCATGGTGATCCAGAATACGACGATGATCGCGCCCAGCTTGGGCACGAAGGTCAGGGTCAGTTCCTGTATCGAGGTGAGGGCCTGAAAGAGCCCGACCACGAGGCCCGCCACCAGCGCCACGGCGAGGATGGGCAAAGAGATGATGACCGATATCCAGAGGGTTTCGCGCAACGTGTCAAAGAACAGGACCTCGTTCAGCATCGGATCAGACCGGCATGCGGAGGATTTCCTGATAGGCCTCCACCACACGGTCGCGCACCGTGACAGCGGCCTCAACCGCGAGTTCGGTTTGTGCGAGCGCTTGCACGAGAGAATGCGGATCGGCCTTGCCGATCATGCTCGCCTTGGCGAGGGTCTCGCCCTCGGAGAGCGTGGCAGCAAAATCCTTGGCGAGGGTCTGAAAGGCGCTGCCGGCGGCGGCCTGACCAGCCAGCGGTTCGGTGGCCTGTCGCGAGGCAGAGTATTTCTGGGCGGCATTCAGTGCTGTAATATCCATTCTGGATCTCCTTTATCGGCGTAACAGGTCCATCAGCCCGGCGGACATCTGCCGCACCTGATCGAACATCTTGAGATTGGCCTCGTAACTGCGCTGTGCTTCGCGGGCGTCAGCGATTTCGATCATCAGATCGACGGTAGACCCCTGATAATGCCCGCTCTCATCGGCAAGCGGGTGGCTGGGATCGTAGATCCGCTGCGGTTCGCTGCGGTCGAGGTTGACTCGGCTCACTGCGACGGCGCCATCGGTGCCAGTCCCGGTGAGGGTCGTTTCGAACGACACGGTTTTGCGCCGATAACCGGGCGTGTCGGCATTGGCGATATTCTCGGACACATGGCGCAGGCGTTGGGCCTGTGCCTTGAGACCGCTGGCAGAAACGGAAAGGGCGTCGGAAAAATCGCTCATGTCCTGCCCCTATCGCCGCCCGATCGCCGTGCGCAGCACGGTGAGCGAGGATTTGTAGATCGCAAGCGCGCGGTCATGTTGCCGTTTCACATCGACCGCACGCAGCATTTCGGTCTCGAGCGTGACCGAGTTGCCATTAGGGTCCGCGACCGCAGTCGGATCGTCGGCCACAGTGAATTCAAGGCGCGTCTCGGACCCGAGCATATGCCCATCTCGCGTGATGCGCGGTGACTGCGCACCGCCATCCGAGTCGTAGACCTGCGCGAAGGCTGCAATGTCGCGCGCGGCATAGCCCGGCGTATCGGCATTGGCCATGTTCTGCGATACCACGGCCTGACGGGCACCCGCATGCTGCGCCAACGCATGGGCCATGCGAAAGATTTCCATAGTCTCAAACATCGGGGCTTCTCCCTCGATTGGCTTCAACCAAGGCTTAACCCTGATTCCTTTAGAAATTGTTTGCGGGATCAGGATTGGAGCAATCGATGCAGAGACAGGACATGGCGGCGTTGCGGGCGGAACTCTCTTCGTTGCGCATGTCGCGGGTGATGGGGCGGGTCAGCGCGGTTCAGGGAAATACCTTGAGGATCAGTGGCCTATCCTCTGAGGCGCGGCTTGGTGACAGGGTGGATATCCGGCGTCGCTCGGGCGCCCCGCTTACGGGCGAAGTGATCCGGCTCGAGGCGGCCTCGGTGATGGTCCTGCCTGATTCCAGCCCTGAGGGGGTCGCGCTTGGCGACCGGGCGATGTTGGGGCAGGCCGAGTTCATTGCGCCCTCTGCGGGCTGGTTGGGTCGGATCATTGATCCCTTTGGCACCCCGCTTGATGGTCGCCCTATGTTGCGGGGGGCCGAGGCACGGATGCTGCGGGCTGATCCCCCAGCACCTGCGCGGCGACGTGCGCTTGGCGTACGGCTGGAAACCGGGATGGCGGCGTTCAACACGATGCTACCCATCGTGCGCGGCCAGCGTGTGGGCTTATTTGCCGGATCGGGCGTCGGCAAATCCATGCTGCTTGGGCATCTGGCGCGGCATATGCAGGCGGATGTCGTGGTGATTGCCCTCATTGGCGAACGCGGGCGTGAATTGCGAGAGTTCGTCGAGCATGTCCTGGGGCCAGAGGGTATGCGCCGCAGCGTCATTGTTGCTGCCACCTCGGACCGCTCACCGCTCGTTCGTCGTCGCTGTGCCTGGACGGCGATGGCGGTGGCCGAGTTCTTTCGTGATCAAGGGCAGCAGGTGCTCTTTCTTGCCGATTCGATCACACGTTTTGCCGAGGCGCATCGAGAGGTGGCGACGGCAGCAGGAGAAATGCCGGCACTGCGCGGATATCCCGCATCAACCTCGCATCTCATCATGTCTCTTTGCGAGCGGGCGGGGCCGGGGGAGGATGGGGCAGGGGATATCACCGCGCTCTTGACTGTCCTCGTCGCGGGCTCGGATATGGAGGAACCGATCGCCGACATTCTGCGCGGGGTTCTTGACGGACATGTGGTGCTGGATCGTCAGATTGCGGAACGTGGACGCTATCCAGCGATTGATCTCTTGCGGTCCGTATCGCGCAGCCTGCCACGTGCCGCAACCGAGGAGGAGAACGCACTGATTTCACGTGCGCGTGGCCTTTTGGGCAGCTACGCCAGATCTGAGACAATGATCAGGGCCGGTCTCTACTCAGAAGGCAGCGATCCAGATCTGGATCAGGCGATCCGGGTGTGGCCTGAGTTGGACGGATTCCTGGCCGAGAAAGAGTCGGTTTCGGTCAAAAACAGCTTTGCCCGCCTTGGTGTCATCCTGCGGCGGGCAGGCACCCCACCCGCGCGCGGAGCGGCGCGTTGAGCAGGCTCATGCGGTCATATGCCGTGCCCGTGCGCCGCGTTCGATGGCGGCGGCATGCAATCTATCGATCGTGAGTTCATAGCGAATCTCTTCGAGCAGACGCAGCTCGCGCTCGTTCAAAGTACCATCCGCCGCGGCCACATCACAGGCAAGCGCATAGGCCGTCTCGAACAGCCGTTCGGGCAGATTGGCACGCACCAGACCAAAGAGCGCATCAAGACCGTCTTCTACCGTGAAAAGATCGAGCACGGTTTGCGACATCAGCTTCAGCCGATCCAGATCGTAATCGGCAAAGATCGGTAGATTGTTCACCGTGCTCTCTATCTTGATGAGTTCGGCGGTGCGCATGTCCTCGTCTGAGGCCGAGACAGCGATCATGACCGCCACAAGACAATCCTGCGGTGTGAGCGGGTGGGGCATCGGTTCGGACATATGCGGGCCTTTCGCGCGGGGCTATGTTGCGGTGCAGAATATTGACTGTCACGCCCCCCGGCAATAGGAAGCGCAGATGCCGCGCCGGGATTTTGGCGAGGCGCAACCTGGAGTGTGACAGATGTCCGACCTGCGCGACGCCGCGATGAATTCGAAAGCCTGGCCTTTTGAAGAGGCGCGCCGCGTGCTCAAACGCTATGAAAAAGCACCGCCGGAAAAGGGCTATGTGCTCTTCGAGACGGGCTATGGCCCCTCGGGCCTGCCGCATATCGGCACCTTTGGCGAGGTGCTCCGCACCACGATGATCCGCCGCGCCTTTGAGGTGATCAGCGATATTCCGACCCGGCTGATCTGTTTTTCCGACGACCTCGACGGCATGCGCAAGGTGCCGGGAAATGTGCCCGACCGCGAGATGCTGATGGAGCATCTGCAAAAGCCCCTCACCTCCGTGCCGGACCCCTTTGGGACGCATGAGAGCTTTGGCCACCACAACAATGCCATGCTGCGGCGGTTCCTCGACACCTTTGGGTTCGAGTATGAATTTTATTCGGCCACTGAATTCTATCGCTCTGGCAAGTTCGACGCCGTGCTCTTGCGCGCCGCCGAACGCTATGACGCGATCATGAAGATCATGCTGCAATCCCTGCGCGAAGAGCGGCAACAGACTTATTCGATCTTTCTGCCGATTCATCCCGAAACGGGCCGCGTGCTCTATGTCCCGATGAAAGAGGTGAACGCCAAGGACGGCACCATCACCTTTGACGACGAGACCGGGCGCGAATGGACCCTGCCGGTGACGGGCGGCAATGTGAAACTGCAATGGAAGCCTGATTTCGGGGCCCGTTGGGCGGCACTCGGTGTGGATTTCGAGATGTATGGCAAGGATCACTCGACCAACACGCCGATTTACGATGGCATCTGCCGCGCGCTGGGCGCGCCCGCGCCAGAGCATTTCACCTATGAACTCTTCCTTGACGAAAGCGGACAGAAAATCTCGAAATCCTCGGGCAATGGCGTGTCGATTGACCAGTGGTTGACCTATGCGGCCACCGAGAGCCTGTCTTACTTCATGTATCAAAAGCCCAAGACCGCCAAGCGGATGCATTTCGATGTGATCCCCAAGGCGGTGGACGAATATCACCAGCAATTGCGCGCCTTCCCCGATCAGACGCTGGAGCAGCAATTGGCCAATCCGGTCTGGCATATCCACGGTGGCAATGTTCCCGAGAGCCGGATGGTCGTGCCCTTCTCGATGCTGCTCAACCTTGCCTCGGTCTCTGCCGCAGAGGACAAGGAAACGCTCTGGGGGTTCATCCGTCGCTATGCGCCGGACGCGCGCCCCGAGACCCATGCCGACCTAGATGCCGCCGCAGGCTATGCGGTGCGCTATTACGAGGATTTCGTAGCCCCCGAGAAGGTCTATCGCGCGCCCACCGATCTGGAGCGTGAGGCGCTGATGGACTTGCGCGATCAACTGGCCGCCTATGATGGCCCAGCTGAGGACGAGGCGCTGCAATCCATTGTCTATGCGGTTGGTCGTGACCGTTTCGAGCCGCTGCGCGACTGGTTCAAGGCGCTCTACGAGGTTCTGCTGGGGGCCTCGCAGGGGCCGCGCTTTGGCGGGTTCATAGCGCTCTATGGCGTCACGGAAACCGTGGCCCTGATCGACAAGGGGTTGGCGGGCGAGCTGTCCTGATCAGGGGCGTTGCGCAGTCATGGGGCTCTTGCTACCCTTGGCGAAAACAAAGGGGCGAGCGATGCGTATCTTGGCAATCCTGACCGCCGCAGGTGTTGCGGCCTGTGCGGCGACCCAATCCATGCCCGACGCGGGCGAAGGGGCCGCGATCTATGACGCCAACTGCGTCCAATGCCACGGGGCATCGGGCAAGGGTGACGGGCCTTGGGCCTCTGGTTTCACGCCGCGCCCGGCGGATTTGACGCGGCTCTCGAACGATGGGGTGTTTCCCCGCGCGCATGTGCTGTCCGTGATCGACGGCTACGACCGCACAGGCCTACCGGGACAAGAGATGCCGGAATTCGGTCTGTTACTGGAGGGCGACACCGTGCCGCTCGACGTGGGTGATGGCAGGCTTACACCCACACCGCGCCCACTTGCGGCGCTGATGGCCTATCTCGAAAGTATCCAGACCAAATAAAAAGGGGGCTGACCGGGATGCGGTCAGCCCCTTCTTGCGTTTCAGGAACCGTCAGGCGTTCGGCAGGATCACGATCTCTACGCGGCGGTTCTGTGCCTTGCCCTCGCTGGTGAGGTTCGACGCGACCGGCTGATCCTCGCCACGGCCAAAGGCGCGGATACGGCCATAAGGCACGCCGCCGCTGGCAAGCACATCCGCAACCGCATTTGCGCGACGTTCGGACAGGCCCTGATTATATCCTGCATCGCCGTCGCTGTCGGTATGGCCTACGACCTGCACGGTGGTGTCGGGATAGGCCTGAAGGCTCTGCGAGACCTTGAAGAGGTCGTCACGCAGGGCAGGAGCAACGGTGGCTCCGTCCACCGGGAAGAGAATGTCTTGCGGCATGGTCAGGATCAGGCGGTCGCCGGTATTGACGATCCGCACATCGCTGTCGAGTTGCTGGCGCAATTCCGCCTCTTGCCGGTCCAGCGCACTGCCGATGGCGGCGCCGCCCACGGCCCCCAACACGCCACCAAGCAGCGCGCCCTTGCCCTTGCTGTCGCTGACAATTGCGCCGGTCCCAGCCCCGATGAGGCCGCCGATGATCGCCCCCTGCTGGGCCTTTTGATTGGGGTTGGGGCCGCCCACATAGCCCGGATCGGTGCAGGCCGCCGCCAGCAGCAGGGATGCGCCAGAGAGCATCAGCAAGGATTTTTTCGCTCGTATCATGGTATTCGCCTCTTCGGTTCAACTGGCCCGATGGATCGGGTCTGGTGCGATGATATGCAATATCACGCGGTATCCCAAGGGACATTCACGGGGAAAAGACGCGCTTGGCGTGCAACTTTCCGCCTACCCGTCGGCGCGCGCGCCCTCCCAAGCGAGCATGGCGCGTTTGACTGGCAAGCCCCAGTGATAGCCGCCCAGCGCGCCAGATTTGCGCAAGGCCCGGTGGCACGGGATGAGATAGCTGACCGGATTGCGGCCGACTGCTGTACCCACAGCCCGCACCGCGCGCGGGTTGCCGATGGCGCAGGCGATTTCCGAATAGGTGGTCACGTGACCCGACGGGATTTGCAACAGCGCCTCCCAGACCTTGATCTGGAACGGCGCGCCGATCATGTGGAGCGCAGCCTCGCCGCGCCCGCCAAAGGCTGCATCTACCCAACCTGCGATCCTTTCGGGAGCCTCGGTGTAAATGGCCTTGGGCCAGCGAGAGCGCATGTCCGCCATCGCCACGTCACGCCCGAACTCCTCGGAAAAGGCCAGACCGCAGAGACCACGATCCGTACCCATGGCAAGTGCCTCGCCAAACGGGCTGTCGAACCAGCCGTAATGGATCGTTAACCCGTCTCCCCCGCGGGCGAAGTCACCGGGGCTCATCGCCTCCCACCGCAAGAAGAGGTCGTGGAGCCGCCCGGTGCCTGACAGCCCGGCCTCATCTGCCGCCGCGAGGGTGGTGAAACGTTCGGTGAGCAGCGCCTTGGCATGTCCCAGCGTCAGGTACTGCTGATAGCGTTTCGGCGACACTCCAACCCATTGCGAAAAGAGCCGCTGGAAATGCGCGGCGCTCATGCCCATCTCGCGCGCCAATTCTTCGAGTGTCAGTGCCGTATCGCGGCTGTCGATGAGGTCAATCGCGCGGCGCATGACGTGGTAGTGATAACCGGGTTCAGGTTGGGCGTTCATTATGGTCGTCCTGTCGTTGCGCAAGCAAGATATGACGCCCTATTGCAGTATGCGACCCGAATGTTGCGCATCCCGCCAAATCCCGGCATAGAGCAGCCATGGCACGCCAACTTGACTATCACACGATCCGCGAGATTTTTACCCGGTTTGAGGCCACAGAGCCGGAGCCCAAGGGTGAGTTGGAGCATGTCAACGCCTATACGCTCGTAGTCGCCGTGGCGCTCTCGGCGCAAGCCACCGATGTCGGCGTCAACAAGGCGACGAGGGATCTCTTTCAGGTCGCTGACACGCCACAAAAGATGCTCAATCTGGGCGAAGAGGGCCTGATCCAGCATATCAAGACGATTGGCCTTTATCGCAACAAGGCCAAGAATGTGATGAAGCTGAGCCGCATCTTGGTCGAGGAGTATGGCGGCGAAGTTCCCAATTCCCGCGCGGCACTGCAATCGCTACCCGGTGTCGGGCGCAAGACGGCCAATGTCGTGCTCAACATGTGGTGGCAGTACCCGGCGCAGGCGGTGGATACGCATATTTTCCGCGTGGGCAATCGCAGCGGCATTTGCCCCGGCAAATCCGTAGATGCGGTCGAGCGCGCCATCGAGGACAACGTGCCGGTGGATTTTCAGCGCCACGCGCATCATTGGCTCATCCTGCACGGCCGCTACACCTGCAAGGCGCGCAAACCCGCCTGCGGCACCTGCCTTATTCGTGATCTCTGCTTATTCGAGGACAAGACTCTATGACCAAATATCAGGCCGTTGGCATCGGCAATGCCGTGGTGGACGTGATCAGCCAATGCGACGATGCCTTTCTCGCACGCATGGGCATCGAAAAGGGCGTCATGCAATTGATCGAAACAGAGCGTGCCGAATTTCTCTATGAAAACATGACTGACCGGCGGCAGGCCCCGGGCGGGTCGGTCGCCAATACCATAGCGGGACTGGGTGCGCTTGGCCTCTCGACCGGATTTATCGGACGGGTCAGCGATGATGACCTCGGGCGCTATTATGCCGCGGCGATGACTGAGGTTGGCACCGACTTCGTCAACGCACCGCGTGGCGATGGCGTGCTGCCCACCTCGCGGTCGATGATCTTTGTCTCGCCCGATGGCGAGCGCTCGATGAATACCTATCTGGGCATTTCGACAGAACTTGACGATGCAGATGTGCCCGAAGCGGTGGCCGGGCAGGCCGAGCTTTTGTTCCTGGAGGGCTATCTTTTTGACAAGCCCAAAGGCAAGGCGGCGTTTCAAGCAGCGGCACGCGCCGCGCGGGCCGGTGGCGGCAAAGCGGGGATCACCCTGTCGGACCCGTTCTGCGTCAATCGGCACAGGGATGATTTCAGGGGGCTGTTGCGCGAGTTGGACTATGTGATTGGTAACGAGCACGAATGGTGCGCGCTCTATGAGACTGAGGATCTAGGGGCGGCATTGGAACAGGCTGCGTCTGAAAGCGGTCTCATTGTCTGCACCCGTTCGGGCCATGATGTCGTGCTGGTGCAAGGCGATGAAACCGTGACCGTGCCGGTGCATCGCGTGACCCCGGTCGACACCACTGGCGCGGGGGATCAATTTGCCGCTGGCCTGCTCTACGGTCTTGCAACCGGTCGGTCATTGACTGTTTCCGGGCGCATGGGGTGTATCGCGGCGGCCGAGGTGATCGGCCATTACGGTGCGCGGCCTGAAGCGGACGTCAAGGCGCTCTTTGCGGCTGAAGGGTTGATCTGAGAGGTTGGCGTCTGGCGGCAGAGCGTGGAGTTTGAGTATTTTTGCCAAGAAGAAGCGCAAGGCTTTATTAACCTTGATGTGAGATCCTTGGCCTGCAGTACAGGCTGGAGAGCCGATGACCGCCCATGAAGAAGCCGCGCCCGGGTGTTGCGTGTGTCAAACCCGGGCGCGCGTTTCCATGTTTCTTTATGGTTCAAATTTTTCGGAGTGAATTGGCCGCAGGCCAAGAGGGGCAGCACCCCTCTCGCTGCAAACGCGCTTACTTGTCGCGGAACTGCGCCTCGCGCTTTTCGGCGAATGCGGCCATGCCCTCTTTCTGATCTTCAGTCGCAAAAAGCGAATGGAACACGCGGCGCTCGAACAAGAGCCCTTCGCGCAGTGTGGTCTCGTAAGAGCGATTGACTGCCTCCTTGGCTGCCATTACGGAAATCTGCGATTTTTCGGCAATCTTCTGCGCTACCGCCATCGCCTCTTCCATCAGCTTTTTGGCAGGCACCACGCGGCTCACCAGCCCCGAACGCTCTGCCTCTTCAGCATCCATGAAGCGCCCCGTAAGGTTCATGTCCATTGCCTTGGACTTGCCCACCAGCCGTGTCAGGCGCTGCGTGCCGCCAATGCCCGCGATCACGCCCAGATTGATTTCGGGCTGGCCGAACTTGGCGGTGTCCGAGCAGATGATGAAATCGCACATCATCGCAAGCTCGCATCCGCCACCCAACGCATAGCCCGATACGGCGGCGATGATCGGCTTGCGCACCCGGCAGATGGCGGCGCTGTCGGCGGTAAAGAGGTCCTCGGTGAAGACATCGACAAAGCTCTTCTCGCTCATCATCTTGATATCGGCCCCGGCGGCAAAGGCCTTTTCCGAGCCGGTGAGAACGATACAGCGCACTTTCTCGTTCAGTTGCGCCTCTCCCAATGCCTCGGCGAGTTCCGACATCAACTGCGCATTCAGCGCATTGAGCGCGTCGGGGCGGTTGAGCTTGATGAGGGCGACGTGGTCTTCTATTTCGACGATGATCGTCTCATAGGCCATGAAATCAGCTTTCATTTGTTGTCATCAGGGCCGATTCATTACCATTGTTGGCCGCGCGTTCAACCTATCTTTGACACTGTGTGCAATAGAAGCTGGATCGCCCGGCCTGAGTGACACGCGCGATATGGCCTTTGCATCCGGCGCTGCGGCAGGGTTCGCCTTCGCGCCCGTAGACATCAAAACTGTGCTGGAAATAGCCCAACTCCCCGTCAGCCTGTCGAAAATCCCGCAATGAAGACCCGCCAGCGGTAATCGCATCGGTCAAGACTGCGCGGATGATCGGCACTAGGGCAGCGGCACGTTTGCCCGACAGGGTTCCCGCTCGGCGCAAGGGCGAGATGCGCGCGCGAAAGAGCGCCTCGCAGACATAGATATTCCCGAGACCCGCAACGATTCGCTGATCCAGCAGGGCGGATTTGATCGGCGTGTTGCGGCCTTTGAGAGCGGCCACAAGATAGGGTTCGTCGAACGTATTTCCCAAAGGCTCGGGCCCCAGCCGGGCGAGCAGGGGGTGCGTCTCCGCAGTCATGGTGGGCAGCAGGTCCATTGCCCCAAAGCGCCGCGGGTCGTTGAACGTGATCCGCGCGCCTCCCTCCATATCGAGCACGACATGGTCGTGTTTCTCGGGCGCCGGGTGTTCGTGGACAAACCGGCCCAAGGGATCGCCCGACACCAGCATGCGGCCCGACATGCCCAGATGAATGAGCAGGCTCTCACCCGATGTCAGATCGGCGAGAATGTATTTCGAGCGTCGCCGGAGCGCCGTCACCGTCTGACCCGTCAGGCGGGCGGCCATGTCGGGCGGGAAGGGCCAGCGCAGGTCGGGCCGGTTGACAGTGGCGCGGGCAATGACCTGACCCACCATCACCGGGGTCAGGCCGCGGCGGACTGTCTCAACCTCGGGCAATTCTGGCATATCGGACCTCTATCGGGACAAGGGGCGCATTGTAACCCTCTGTCATAGCCCTATAAGAAAGGCGAGACACAAGAGCGGCAAGGCCATGAACGAGAAAACCACGCATTTCGGATTTCAGGATATCCCCGAGTCAGAGAAGGCCGGGCGCGTGCGCGGCGTTTTTGGCAGCGTGGCCAGCAAATACGACGTCATGAATGACGCCATGTCCCTTGGAATTCACCGGATCTGGAAGGATGCGATGATGGACTGGTTGGCCCCACGCGCAGGCCAACGCCTGCTCGATGTGGCAGGGGGCACTGGGGACATCTCGTTTCGTTTTCTCAAGCGCGCCGGGTATGGCCAAGCCACCGTGCTAGATCTGACAGAGCCGATGCTGGTCGAAGGACGAAAGCGGGCCGAGGCCGAGAGCATGGCCGATAGCCTCGATTGGGTGGTGGGCGATGCGATGGCGTTGCCCTTTCCGGATGCAAGTTTCGACGTTTACACCATCAGCTTTGGGATCCGAAACGTGACCCGCCCGCAAGAGGCGCTTAACGAGGCGTTTCGTGTGCTCAAACCCGGCGGGCGGCTGATGGTGCTCGAATTCAGCCAGATTCCAAATGATCTGATGCAAAAGGTCTATGACCTCTACAGTTTCAACATTATCCCGCGGTTGGGGCAGATGATTGCCAATGATCGCGACAGCTATCAGTATCTGGTTGAATCCATCCGCCAATTTCCCGACCAGGAAACATTTTTGGGGATGGTGCGGCAGGCCGGTTTTGAACAGGCGAAATATCGCAATCTGAGCATGGGCATCGCCTGTCTGCATTCCGGCTGGAAGATCTGAGCGATGCGTGGCCCGCACAACATTCTGCGCCTCATTCGTACCGGGGCGACGCTGGAACGCACGGGTGCGATGGGTCTCATCATGGATGCTTTCGAAGCCCCGCCTTTGGTGCGCGGCACGATGCGTTTTCTGGCCTGGCCGTTTCAGTGGTTGGGCGACAAGGGCGATCTCGCGACCCCGCCCGCGCCGCGCGCGCTGACCGCTCTTGGACCTGCTTATATAAAATTCGGCCAAATCCTCAGCACGCGCCCCGATTTGGTGGGCGAGGAATTGGCGACGCATCTGCGGGTCTTGCAGGACAAGTTGCCGCCCTTCTCGGTCGATGTGGCCAAGCGCAGTATCGCGCAGGAATTGGGCCATCCGGTCGAAGACATCTTTGACGATTTCAGCCAGCCGGTTGCCGCCGCCTCGATCGCGCAGGTTCACAAGGCGCGGCTGCGCGAAACGGGCGAGGAGGTGGCTGTCAAAGTGCTGCGTCCGGGCATCGAGCGGGCGTTTCGCCGCGACATCGACGCCTTTTATTTTGCCGCGCGCATGGTCGAGCTTTTGGCCCCCGGCGCACGACGCCTCCGCCCGACAGATGTGATTTCCCATTTCGAGGGCGTCGTAATGGGCGAACTCGATCTGCGGCTTGAGGCGGCCTCGGCCTCGGAATTCGCGGCCAATACCGCCAAGGATGCCGGGTTTCAGTTGCCAACGGTGCAATGGCCTCTTTCTTCGCGCCGAGTGATGACCATGTCTTGGGCCGATGGTTTGCCGCTTGGGGACAATGCCGCGCTGGATGCCGCAGGACATGATCGCGCCGAATTGGGTGAACGGGTGTTGCAGCTTTTCCTCAGCCACGCTCTGCGTGATGGCTATTTCCACGCCGATATGCATCAGGGCAATCTCAAGGTTTCCGGGAACGGCGATATCATTGCCTATGATTTCGGTATCATGGGGCACATCGACGAATACACCCGCCGGGTTTATGCCGAGATCCTTTATGGATTTATCAAACGTGATTACCGCCGCGTCGCCGAAGTGCATTTTGAGGCGGGCTATGTGCCTGCGGATCGCGATGTCGATGCCTTTGCCCGTGCGCTACGCGCTGTGGGAGAGCCAATCTTTGGCATGGATGCCAGCAAGATTTCCATGGGCAGCCTGCTCAGTTATCTCTTTGAGGTCACAGAGCGGTTCGGCATGGAAACACGCACCGAACTGATCCTGCTGCAGCGCACCATGGTCGTAGTCGAAGGTGTGGCGCGTAGCCTCAATCCGCAGATCAATATCTGGCAGGTCGCGAAGCCCGTGGTCGAGGATTACATCAAGCAGACGATTGGCCCCCGCGCTGCCTTGCGCGATATGGGGCGCACGGCCATGGTGCTGTCGCGCTATGGTCCACGTCTGCCGGGACTGGTTGAAGCGGCGCTCATCCGGCAAACCGCAGCGCCGGTGCCGATCAAGCGTGCGGTCTGGCCAGGGCGTGCGCTTTGGGCGGGGCTTGGGGCGCTGGTCGGGGCGGTTGGTGTGGCGCTCGCGGCATTTCTGGTTGGGATGTGACGGATTTCTGCGCATAACAGAGGCAATCCGGCCAACAGCGGAAACTCACGTTGCCGTGTCGCGCTGTGATCGTTATGGTCGCCCGGGAGAAGTTGCAAGGCGCTCGGAACCGGTGAACAGTCGATGACAATCAGATTGCGAAACATCTTGGGCGCGGTGGCCATTCTGACGGGGGCCACCGGCGCATCCGCAAACGATCTGGTCACGACTATCACGAACAATTACGGCACGCCGGGCGGTCTAATCGACATGCCGACCGCCGAAATGGCACCGGATGCGCAATTGTCCACGACCGTTTCCTATTTCGACGGGTTCAGCAAGACCACGCTCAGTTTTCAGGTGGCCCCGTGGCTGACGGGCAGTTTTCGCTACGCTGGCACGCGGGATCTCACGCCGCAATTCGATACCTTCTACGACCGCAGCTTCGACTTGCGGTTTCGACTGTTCGAGGAAACCGATTATTCACCCGCCATTGCCGTCGGCCTTCAGGATTTCCTGGGGACCGGGGTTCTTGGCGGGGAATATGTTGTTGCCACCAAATCCGTTGGCACGCGGCTGCGGTTGACCGCCGGTCTGGGATGGGGGCGGTTCGGATCCAACAATTCGATCGGTGGATTTGGCACCAGAGCGCCGTTCAACTTTGCCGGGGTCGGCACCGGCGGGGATGTCAGCATCTCGAACTGGTTCAAGGGTGATATCGGCCTGTTTGGTGGCTTCAGCTACGAGGTATCGGACAAGCTGTCCTTTGCCCTCGAATATTCCTCCGATAGCTACGAAACCGAACGACGCGCCGGCATTTTCGAGCAGAGCACCGCGATCAACGCCAGCCTGACCTACCGGATTGCGCAGGATGCAAGTGTCCGCGCCTTCATTCTGCATGGCGAAGAGATCGGCGTGAACTTCACGATCGGGATCAACCCGCGTGGCATGCCCGTACCGGGCGGTCTCGAAGCTGCGCCGCTGCCGGTTGCGGTGCGCGATCCCGACGCCGCCCGCGATCTTGGGTGGGCAGACCAGCCAGCCGCGCGTGCACAGGTTGCAAAATCGCTCGACGAAACGCTGGCTCTGGATGAGATTGACCTGATCCGCCTGCGGCTCGAAGGACGTGCAGCTTATGTCGGCATCCAGAACGAGACTTACGACCGGACCTCTCAGGCGCTCGGCCGTACCGTGCGCGCCATGACCCGCGCACTGCCAGCCTCGGTCGAGGACTTCCACGTCACGCTCTACACCAAGGGTATCCCGGCGAGCACGGTCAGTTTCAGCCGAACTGACATTGAGCGTCTGGAACACAAGGCCTCGGATGAGGCGTTGGCGGCGGCAACCTTTCGCGACAGCCTGCGCTTTGGAAATCTTCCCGAGCCCCTGCCGGGCAAGTTCCCGCGCTACGGCTGGAGCATTTATCCCTTCACGCGGATCAGCCTCTTTGATCCCGACGAACCACTGCGCTTTGACGTAGCATTGCGTGTGCAGGGGCAGGCGGAATTGGGGCGGGGCTGGATGGCTCGGGCGGCAACATCGGTCAAGCTGTTCGGTAATCTGGATCAATCCAACCGTTTCAGCAATTCGCGCATTCCGCGCGTGCGCTCGGATGCCGCGCGATATGCCCAATCCGATGCGCCGCGTGTCGACTGGCTGACACTCAGCAAGTATCAGCGACTTGCGCCGGATTACTACGGGCGGATTACTTTGGGATATCTGGAGCAGATGTATGCCGGCGTCTCGACCGAGGTCCTCTGGCGACCCGTGGATAGCCGCATCGCCATTGGCGCGGAACTGAACTATGTCCGCCCGCGCGATTTCGATGGCGATTTCGGGCTGCGCGATAGCAACACGCTCAGCGGAACCATCCCGGATTTCAACGGGCATGCTTCGGTCTACTACGATTTCGGCGGGGGCTATCATGCGCAGGTTGACGCAGGGCGCTATCTGGCAGGCGATTGGGGCGTGACCATCGGTTTTGACCGAGAGTTCGCCAACGGCTGGAAGGTTGGGGCCTTTGCAACCAAGACCGACGTCTCGGCGCAGGATTTCGGTGAAGGGTCCTTTGACAAGGGCATCCGCATCACTGCCCCGATTTCATGGCTGTTCGGCAAGCCCACGCAGCAAGCGCCAACCGCGGTGATCCGCCCACTGACCCGCGACGGGGGCGCGCGCGTCAATGTGACGGGCCGGCTGTATGAAACCATTCGCAATTCGCACGAGCGCGACACCGTGGCAAGCTGGGGGAAATTCTGGAGATGATCGCTGCGTCCCTGCCTCGGCTGAGCCTTCTGGTTTGCGCCATGGTTCTTGCCGCCTGTTCGAACCAGCGCAGTTCGGAGAATGTTTTTACCGTCACCAAGAGAGTGATCGAACAACGCCGGGTCAAGCCTGCGGTCCCTGATCCGCAAGTCGTGCAAGCGGTAGCGATCGACGCGCTCGCCAAGACGACAGGCCCTGTGCTCCTCTACCAATTGGAGGATCGCAAGGCCGTCGCCATCCTTCGACCGATTGCCCAAAATGGCGCTTATCAGACCTGGGCCGCCTATGGCAGTTCCGAGCGGCTGAGTGCCACCACATTGAACGGTGTGCTGGTCTCGACACGCGGCCTTGGAAATGACCTGATGTCGTCCCGGGTAGAACCGCTTCTCGAGGTCGTCGCGCGTCGCGAGGATGGGGTAGCCACGATCCAGCAACGCTATCTGGATGGGGAAAACCAGATTGTGAACCTGAAATCCGACTGCAAAATCACGCGTGGCGAGACCGAAATGCTGGCCAGTGTCAGTGGATCAGTTCCAGCGGTGCGGATGACGGCGGAATGCTGGCAGGCCGATCGCAGCGTCGAGAATTCCTATCTGGTCGATGCAAATGGCGCAGTGGTACAATCCCGTCATTGGGCGGGGCCGACCATGGGCTATAGCACCATTCAGCGCCTGCGCTGACCGATCAGAGCGCGCTATCTGCGGACTTGGCTGCGTTGGGATTTATGAAATATTCGTCATCCGTCGGCAGCGCCCGTCGCCCCGCCAGATAATCGAGCGTGGTTTCGCAGCGCAACCCGCCAAAAAAGCGTGCGAGCACATGATCAAAAATTTCCGGGCCGCCTGCTTCGGCAAAGAGTGTCGCGCAAGACTGGAGCTTGAGCGCGTCGATTGGACCCAAAACCTTTTCGGCAGAAATATCCTCAAGGGCCACCATCGCGGCGCAGGTTTCAATCAGCCGCGGCCCTAAAACGGGATGCGCCAAGTAGGCGCGCGCATGATCCAGATCGTCAATGGCAAAGGATTTCGCGAACTCAGAGCGCCCCAGCCCCTTGACCTGCGGTAACGTGAACCAGGCCCAGTGATGCCTCTTTTCCCGATTCCGAATTTCGGTCAGAGGCAGCGGCCAGATCCGATCCTGTGTCGATACGAAACGCTCCAAATTCATGGCGTCACCTTTTGTTGGTTAATACTGGATCATGTCAAAATACCTGGAAGGTTTAACCCATGTTCGCGTGCGCAATCCAGCGCAATCTCATACCCCGCAACCGCGCCACCGTCGATATTCCGGTGATCCGGCAAGAGGTGGCGGCCCTTGGCATGAGCTATGGCTATCGCCATCTGAACCATGCGCAGGTTACCCCCCTACACGGCGTCGCGTTCAGGAATTGCGGCGACGCCACTTACGTCTGTGTGAATATTACAGCGCTGCATCAGGATTCGAGTGCTCGCTTCGTGTTCGAACCTTGTTGGATCAATCTGCAAATCGTCGCGGCCGCTGCCACGCAGGATTTTAAAACAACCAGTGCCAATGAGTGGCTCTTGGCCCTTGTGCCTTATACTCATGGGAGAATCCGCTTTGTAGCTGAGGCCACAACACCTGATGAGGCGCGCCTTTTGGGCAATGATCCTGACGCGCCCTTTTTGTCATGGAGCGACGGACAAGGGATTATGCGCGGGCCGTGACGCTTGCGCGCCCCTGATATGCGCCGGCAGAGCGGTTCGTGAGCCCATTGGGCACCGCCCCTGACCCAAGGCGGCGATGGTCATGGACGGGTCCGCTTGCTTGGGCTATCAGGCGGGCAATGCAGACTACTCAAGAGGCGCATCATGTCCGGCCACGGCACCCCTATCCCCATGACCTCTCACCGCTCCGGGCCGCTGTCCGGTGTCGCCGATGTGCCGGGGGACAAGTCGATCTCGCACCGCTCGCTGATCCTGGGCGCGCTGAGTGTGGGTGAAACCGTTATCACCGGGCTTCTCGAAGGCGAAGACGTGCTTGATACGGCCAAGGCGATGCGGGCCTTCGGAGCAGAGGTGACGCGCGACGCGGCGGGCGTATGGCATGTGCATGGCGTGGGTGTGGGTGGCTTTGCAGAGCCCGACCACGTCATTGATTGCGGCAATTCGGGCACGGGCGTGCGGCTGATTATGGGGGCAATGGCCACCTCGCCGATCACGGCTACCTTTACCGGCGACGCCAGTCTGAACAAGCGCCCGATGGCGCGGGTCACAGACCCCTTGGCCCTTTTCGGGACACAGTCGGTCGGGCGCGCAGGCGGGCGGCTTCCCATGACCATCGTGGGTGCGGCCGAGCCTGTTCCAGTGCGCTACGTCGTGCCTGTGCCCTCGGCGCAGGTCAAGAGCGCGGTGCTCTTGGCGGGTCTGAATGCGCCGGGGCATACCGTGGTGATCGAACGCGAGGCGACGCGCGATCACACCGAACGTATGCTGGCCGGGTTCGGGGCAGAAATCACCACCGAAGAAACCGAAGAGGGCCGGGTCATCACCCTCACCGGTCAGCCGGAGTTGCGCCCACAGACAATCGTTGTGCCGCGCGATCCCTCGTCGGCGGCCTTTCCTGTCTGTGCCGCCCTGATTGTTCCCGGTTCGGATGTTCTGGTGCCGAATATCGGGCTTAACCCGACACGCGCGGGGCTCTTTACCACGCTGCGCGAGATGGGGGCCGACCTCAGCTATGAGAACCTGCGCGAAGAAGGTGGCGAGCCTGTCGCCGACCTGCGCGCGCGCTTTTCGCCGGACCTCAAAGGTGTCGCGGTGCCACCCGAACGCGCGGCCAGCATGATCGACGAATACCCTGTCCTCTCGGTGGTGGCGGCCTTTGCCAGTGGCGAGACGGTGATGCGCGGCGTCAAGGAATTGCGTGTCAAGGAAAGCGACCGGATCGAGGCCATGGCCGCCGGATTGCGCGCGGGCGGTGTCGAGGTCGAGGATGGGCCGGATTGGTGGATCGTGCGCGGGCGTGGTCATGGCAATGTGCCCGGCGGCCAGACCTGTGCCAGCCATCTCGATCACCGGATTGCCATGTCTTTCCTCGTGATGGGCATGGCCAGTAATTCGCCGGTTCAGGTTGATGATGCCAGTCCAATTGCCACCTCCTTTCCGGTTTTCGAGGCACTGATGGCGCAACTTGGCGCAGAGATACGGCGTGACTGAAATGCGAGCGCTCGGTCGATCGCGGGTCATGCAAATGCACGTGATCTGCACGTGAGTCCCATTGTGCGCGCGAAGGCGCTGGGCCTAGACTCGCCCTATGGATGACTACACCCGCCCTGCCATGCCTCCCGTGCCGCCTCCTGTGAAAACCGGCCTGCTGCGCACGGTGGTGCGCTTGGCTGCTTTGGCAGTTTTGGCCTTTGCCTTGCACCTCTTGTTTGCGTGGGCTGAAGGCTACATCCTTGAAAATGAACAGGGTTGGGCGATGCCGGGGTTCCTCGTGGTGGCCTTGCTGATTTATGCCGTACTTATCGCGATCCCCTTTGTGCCGGGGATCGAAATCGGGTTGATGGTGTTGGCCGCAGGCGGGGGCGATATCGCGCCCTTTGTCTGGCTGGCCACAGCCTCTGGCTTGACGATGGCCTACATGGTGGGGTGCAAAGTGCCCTATCGCTGGCTACACCGTGTTTTGCTCGATCTGCATCTGACGCGTGCCTGCCGCATGTTGGAAGAGTTTGAGACCCTGTCGCCGCCAGAGCGTGCCGGGTTTATCGCGGCGCAATTGCCGGGGCGCTATCTCGACTGGATTGTCCATTATCGCTACTTGCACCTAGCGGTGCTGATCAATGTTCCGGGCAATTCGATCATTGGCGGTGGCGGTGGCATTGCCTTTGTCTCAGGCCTTTCCGGCGTTTTTCGCGCGCCTCTGGCGGTCTTGACGCTCTTTGTGGCGACGGCCCCGGTGCCGCTGACGATCTGGCTCTTTGGCTGGTCGCTGACCTGACAGGCCCTGCCGGAGCGCAGCATGCCGCCTGCCGACGATTTTCTGACGCTTGTGGGCTGTCGGACAAGCGCCTATGGCTTATGTTCCGCCCAAGCAGCGCCTCAGAAGCAGGATTTCGCATATGTCGACCGACCCACTTGTCGTTTTCACGCCCTCCGGCAAACGCGGACGTTTTCCCAAGGGAACGCCGGTTTTGACGGCCGCGCGCCAGCTTGGCGTCGATCTCGATTCGGTATGTGGCGGGCGCGGTATCTGCTCGAAATGCCAGATCACGCCAGGCTATGGCGAATTTTCCAAACATGGCGTCACCGTCCACCCCGACGCTCTGTCAGAATGGAACGCGGTCGAGGAACGCTATGACCAGAAACGCGGCTTGAAACCGGGCCGCCGTCTGGGCTGTCAGGCACAGATCATGGGCGACGTGGTGATCGACGTGCCCCCCGAAAGCCAAGTTCACAAACAGGTTGTGCGCAAGGCCGCCTCTGCCCGCGTGATCGAGATGGATCCGGCCACACGTCTCTATTTCGTTGAGGTGGACGAGGCCGACATGCACGAACCCACCGGCGATTTCGAGCGGTTGAAACGCGCGCTCAAGGCTCAGTGGGAGATCGACAACATCCGCGCCGATTTGAGCCTTTTGTCCAAATTGCAACCTGTGCTGCGCAAGGGCAAGTTTCAGGTGACGGTCGCCCTGCACCGCGGCCATGTCGAGAGCCCGGCACAGGTGCTGGAGATTTGGCCCGGACTGCATGAAGGCGGCCTCTTTGGTCTGGCTATCGACCTGGGTTCGACCACGGTCGCGGCCCATCTCACCGATCTGGAAACGGGCGAGGTCAAGGCATCATCGGGCATCATGAACCCGCAGATCCGCTTTGGCGAGGACCTGATGAGCCGCGTCAGCTATGCGATGATGAACCCCGGCGGTGACCGCGAAATGACAGCGGCGGTGCGCGACGCGATCAACACCTTGGCCGAGGAAATCGCCAAAGAGGCCGGGATTGATGCCAACCTCATCGTCGAAACGGTGTTTGTCTGCAACCCGGTGATGCATCACCTCTTGCTGGGGATCGACCCAGTGGAATTGGGCCAGGCCCCCTTTGCGCTGGCCACCTCGGGCAGCATGGCCCTGAACGCCCGGGAACTGGATCTGAGCGCGATCAATCCGCGTGCGCAGGTCTATGTGTTGCCCTGCATTGCGGGCCATGTCGGGGCCGATGCCGCCGCCGTGGCGCTCAGCGAAGAGCCCGGCAAATCCGACGACCTTGCGCTCATCGTCGATGTGGGCACAAATGCCGAAATCCTCTTGGGCGACAAGACGCGCGTGCTGGCTTGTTCGTCGCCCACAGGTCCCGCGTTTGAAGGCGCGCAGATTTCCAGTGGCCAACGCGCCGCCCCCGGCGCCATCGAGGCTATTCGCATCGACCCAGTGACCAAGGAACCCCGGTTTCGGGTGATCGGCTCTGACATCTGGTCGGATGAGGACGGTTTCGATGAGGCTGTGGGCGACGGAGGCATTACCGGCATTTGTGGCTCTGGCATTATCGAGGCTGTGGCCGAAATGCGCATGGCGGGGCTATTGGATGAAAGCGGTCTGATCGGATCATCAGGGGCCACGGGCACGGCGCGCATGATCGAGGACGGGCGCACCCATTCCTATGTCATCCACGATGGCAGCGCCAAGGGCGGTCCGGTTATCACCGTGACTCAGGGCGATATTCGCGCCATCCAGCTTGCCAAATCGGCGCTCTATGCCGGGGCGCGCTTGTTGATGGATGAGCGCGGCGTGGACAAGGTTGACCGCGTTGTTCTGGCCGGTGCCTTTGGCGCGCATATCTCGCCGCTGCATGCGATGGTTCTGGGCATGATCCCCGATGTGCCGCTCGACAAGGTGACGTCGGCGGGCAATGCGGCAGGCACCGGCGCGCGTATCGCGCTTTGCAATGTCGCTGCCCGGCGTGAGATTGAGCGCGTGGTGGGTGAGATCACAAAGGTCGAAACCGCCATCGAGCCAAAATTCCAGGAGCATTTCGTTGCCGCGAATGCGATCCCGCACAAAACCGATCCTTTCCCGGAACTGTCCAAGATCGTGATCCTGCCCAATCCCAACTTTAACACCCATGGCGATGGCAGCGACGGAGGACGGCGCAAGCGGCGACGGTGATAACGCAAAATCGATGCTTTCCATTGTCATAGGGGCAGGATATGAACGCGCACATTCTGTGAAAAGGTAATCAGATGAAACAGTTGTTCGTGCCAGCCCTTCTGTCAATTTCCCTCCTGAGCGCATGCGGAGGTCGCACGCCTGACCCAGTCGCCGAGGTGCAGCCCGGTGACAGCGCCCTCAGCTGCACGCAGTTGCGCGGCGAGATCACGGCCAACACCCGCGCCATCGAAGGCCTGATCAAGGAACAGCAAACCAAGACCGCGCAGAATATTGTTGCCGGGACCGCAGGCGCCTTTCTGCTCGTGCCGTGGTTCTTTATGGATATGAAGGGTGCCGCAGGTGACGAAGCCCGCGCTTATCAGCGCCGCAACGAATCGCTGGTCAGCCGCTACAATGGCATGGCCTGTAAACCAGAGATGAAGCTGGCAAAGCCAACGGCAACTGCCGAGTAAAGGCATCCCCATAGCAAGCAGGTGGTCGATGCGCTTCGGCCTATGGGCTTGCGCTTGGTCCTCTGCCACGCGACACTTGCAATGTGTCGGAGGGCAGAGCATGGCAGATCTCGAGCAACGCATTGCACAGGGCCGCGGTGATGAGCCCGCAGACCTCGTACTGCGCGGTGCTCAGGTGTTCGATCTTGTCACCGGGGATATGATTTCGGGTGATGTGGCTATCTGCGGTGACTCCATTGTTGGCCTCGGTGCGAGGTATGATGGGCGCGAGGTGATTGACCTTGCAGGGCTGATCCTTGTGCCCGGCTTTATCGACACCCATCTGCATATCGAAAGCTCGCTCGTAACGCCCTTTGAATTCGACCGCTGCGTGACGCCGCATGGCGTGACCACCGCGATCTGTGATCCCCATGAGATCGCCAATGTTCTGGGGCTGGAGGGCATCCGTTATTTTCAGGCGGCTTCCGAACATACCCTGATGGACATCCGGGTGCAGCTCTCGTCCTGCGTGCCGTCGAGCCATATGGAGACCTCGGGCGCCGAGATTGACGCCGAGAACCTGCGCGCGGTGATGGGGCATGCTTCGGGGATCGGTTTGGCCGAGGTGATGAATTTTCCCGGTGTGATCTATCGCGATCCGGGGATGATGGACAAACTGCGGCTCTTCGAGGGAGGGCATATCGACGGGCATTGCCCGCAACTCTCGGGGCGCGATCTCAACGCTTATTGCGCGGCGGGCATTCGCACTGAGCACGAGGCGACCACCGCCGAAGAAGCGCGCGAGAAACTGCAACGCGGCATGCGCGTGCTCATTCGCGAGGGCTCGGTCAGCAAGGATCTTCATGCGCTCGCCCCACTGCTGTCGGATATAACTGCCCCCTACATGTGTCTCTGTACCGATGATCGAAACCCGCTCGATATCGCGGAGGAAGGGCATCTTGATTACATGATCCGGGTGCTGATCGCAGAAGGGGCATCGCCTCTTGCCGCCTATCGCGCGGCATCGCTCTCGGGGGCAGAGGCGTTTGGGCTGCGCGACCGGGGTCTGATTGCGCCAGGTCGACGTGCGGATATCGTGGCCGTGGGGTCGCTTGCGGCTTGTGATGTGCAGCATGTGTTCTGCGCCGGGCGGCGTGCTGATGCGGCGGCCTTTGCCGCGCGGGGCACCGTGCCCGCGATCGGGCGACATTCGGTGCGTGCACCCGCGATCGGCCCGCAGGATTTCCGCCATGCCAGCAATCGCGCGGAGACGGATGTGATCGGCATAATAGAAGGCAAGATCCTGACCGCGCATCTGCACGAACGGATTGAGCCGGTGAACGGAGATAAGCGCCCCGACGTCGCACGCGATCTCGTTCGAATCGCGGTGATCGAGCGGCACGGCAAGAACGGCAATATCGCAACCGGATTCGTGCACGGTTTTGGGCTCGAATCCGGGGCTATTGCCTCGACCGTTTGCCACGACCACCACAATATTGCCTGTGTCGGGGTGGATTATGCGGATATGGCCCTTGCCGCCACGCGGCTGGGCGAGATTGAGGGGGGCTTCGTCGTTGTGCAAAGCGGGCAGGTTTTGGCGGAACTACCCTTGCCGCTCGCAGGGTTGATGAGTCTTGAGCCCTTCGAGGCGGTCCAAGCCCGTCTTGTCGACCTGCGCGCTGCGGCACGATCTCTTGGTGTCACCTTGCAGGAACCCTTCCTGCAACTGGCCTTTCTCGCGCTGCCGGTCATCCCGGCGCTCAAGATCACGGATCGCGGTATGATTGATGTCACCCGGTTCGAAATCTTGAGCTAGAACGCCTTGAACGTCAGGGTCGTTTCAGTACGCTCGATCCCGGCGATATCCAGTAGATTGTCGTTGATGTATTTACCGACATCCTCGGTCTCGGGGATGTAGAGCTTGAGCAGCAGGTCAAAGGGACCGGAGGTGGAGTAAAGCTCTGAATGAATTTCGCGCAGGGCGATGGCCTCGGCCACCCGATAGGAATGCCCCGGTTTGCAGCGGATATTGATAAAGACGCAGCGCATGTATCTCTCCTGTTGCTCAGCCCCATAGGGCTTTTACTCGCGGGCAATTGCAACGGCAAAATCAGAGATTTCTCATTGCAGCGACGTAAGCCACACAAGGGAAAGCTCGTATCAATTCCCGCGCGGAACCGATTGCAGCAGCGTCAGAGCGATGGCCTGCGAGGATTGGACATTTAAGCCGGCCACCTGATCACGCAACAGGAAACGTCGGATCAATTGTTCGCGCAGGCTTTCATCGCTCAGATCCGAGAGGGAACCAATGTTCAACTGTCGCGCGCTGCGCGATTTGATCTCGTCCAACTGCCGGTCAAGATCTGCCTGTGCGAAACTGTCTGGCAGACCAAGCGCTACCTCGAACACGCGCCGCAGGGGTGGGTTTCCTAAAATTCGAAACCAGCGCGTGTCCTCGGATTCCGCGTCGCCTGCGATGTCGCCCAGCTCGCGCTGGACGTTCAGGGCCAGACGCAGGGCCTGATCCTGATCTCCGACAGCGACCTCAAACTCCCGACGCCTGAATTTCTCGGTGATTTCGGTGCCGAAACTCAAGAGTTGCGTGCGCGGGACCGGGCGGTCTGCAAAGGCAAACGCTTCGGACAGTTGTTTGTAACGGTCATCCGCAAGGCGATTGGCAAGCGCGTCGTCCCGAATCGTGCCTTCCTCAAGGATGGCGCGGATAAAGGCACGGCTGTCGATATCCTCCTGAAGCCCAAAGGCTCCCAAGGCCACCCGTAACAGTCGGCGATCAGAGACCAATCCCTCTGCCGTTGTGATCTTGCCGATGTTCTGCTCGAAATACTCGGTATCGCGCACGATCTGCGGGGATTTGTTGAACAGATCCGTCTGACGCTCAAACGTGCGTGACAAGAGCGCCCAACCCGGCAATCCTCCAATGGTCAATACAGGGCTAAAGTTCATGATGCGCGATGCGCCAAGAGGCGCTCTTCACGCGGCAGCAGGACGCGCAGCGCCTTGAGACATTTGTAGTGTTCCCCATCCAGAAGTGCCTGCGTGGCAAGGGTCAGCTGGGCTCGGCTGTCGGGATCGCGCAACACCTGACTCAACTCCTCGATGCGGCGCAGGACCTGACGGCGTGCGTCCTGAGGATCGCCATCGCCCGAGAGTAGAAGCTGTGTGGCAAAACAGGCCCGGCGCACAGGAGTCGTTGCGCTTTCGGGGTGAATCGCATCCCGAAGGCGCAGTATATGCGCATTCGGCGTCATGATGGACAGCCGCGAGCGACGATCGCCATTCTCGATCACGGCACCGTTGATGAGCACCCGCTCCTTCGGATTGAGTTTGAGGACAAGGCCGCTCATTGGTCTGCCCTCCGGTCACTCAGCCCACGCATGATGGCGGTGTTAATGTCGATCAAGGGCTGTAGCGATGCCTTGGTGTTTAACACCGCACTGCTATGCTGATGACAAAACTGCGCGAGATAGACAATTCGCGCCCGCAGGGACGCTGGCAGCGGATTCTGAGCATCGGCCACATCGGTCGCAAGGATGGTCCAGAGCCGCCGGTTGTCATGCAAGGCCGCCGCAAGATTGACCATATCCTGTTGGTCCTTTCCAGCAACCATCACAAGGCGTTGGGTTACGCGGGCAAAGGCATCATATTCCAACCCACGGTCAGTCCGCACGGACCGGGCTTGGTCGCGATAGGCGCTCTGCGCAAGACGGGTCGCATTCACGTCATGTCCTTTCAAATTCAGTCTGTCACAGGTCACGTGTCAGGGACGCCCCGAAGAGCGCCCCTAAGTGGTTTAGTTCCTGAACAGCGACAGGATTGCCTGCGGGGCCTGATTGGCGATGGACAAGGACTGTGTCGCCAACTGCTGTTGCACCTGCAATGCCTGCAATCGCGCCGAGGTCTCTTCCAGATCGGCATCGACCAGCGCGCCGATGCCGGATTTGATCGCATCCGTGACCTTGCTGACAAACTCGTTTTGATCCGAGATCCGCTTGGCCGAGGCACCTAGCGCGGCCGCGCCATCCACCGCCGTCTGGATATGAACTTCAATCGCCGCGAGTGAGGTATCGGCAGCCGCAGAATCCGACACGTCGATGTCGCTCAGGTCAAGATTTGTTTCGAAATCGACAGAGGCCACAGTGATATTCGAGGCTGTCACTGTGCCGGTTGCGTCGCGGTCAAGCGACGATAGTACGGTGATGTCACCACCTGCCGTATTGAGCAGGTTCGCCCCGTTGAATTGTGACGCGCCGATGATCGACGTGACCTGATTCACCAACTCGTCGACATCGTTCTGGATCTTGCCGTGATCGACGTTCTCACCGGTTGCGGCGACGACCTTCTCCTTGATCTCATTGAGGAGGTTGGTGATTTGCTCGGCCCCGGCCGATGCAACGGCGACGGTCGATTCCCCTAAGGACAGCGCATCAGACACGGCCTTAAAGCCGCTCACATCGGATTCCATCACTTTGGAAATGGCGAAGATTGCGGAATTGTCCTTGGCCGTCGCCACGGCCTTGCCCGTCGAGATCATATCCTGGGTCTTGGCGAGGTTGGAGTTCACGGATTGCAGGGTCTGAAGAGCCACCATGGCGCTGTTGTTGGTCAGAATACTGGACATATCAAGTTCCTTTCGGGTTTGGCGTATTTCGCCATTTCGGTGTCCGTTTCCCAGTTGGGGAACGATCTGGGCTGTCTTTCTGACGATTGCAGGATGCGGGATGCCCCGGCTGCGCCATCCGTTCGGGATGCAAGAGGCAGAGTGCCTTCAAGATGCTAACGGAGTGCTAAACCCCTCTGCCGAAACTCCGAGAATTTTAGCCAAACTGTCAGGCGCGTTTTTCGAGATGGTGCGCAATCTCGCCGGGAATGGAGTGTTTGCGTCCATTCTGGTCATATGTGTCCAAGGAACGTCGAATGCGCCGATGCGCTGCGAGGCGGGCGGCCACGGTGCGAATCCCCTGCAACGCCCCATCAAGCAGCGCCTGATTGCGGCTCAGCTTCCCGTGAACCGCTGTCAAATCGCCAGCTGTCGTTGCACTGGCGTTCAGCGCGTCAATCAGGCGTTCCTTTTCCGAAATGAGCGCCGTGATCTGCGAGAGATCCCCGCGCAGCAACGCGTTGCGCTCCTCCTCCAGAATGACATCAAGCTGCTGGATCAAGCGGTTGCTATTGTCAGGCGTCATTGGCGCGCTCCATCATGGATTGAAAAAAGACATCCGCAAGCCCGATGCCCCCGGCCTTGACCATCTCCTGCGCCAAAGCCTCTCGATGAAAGGAGGCGAATTGCGATTCGCCCGTGCTTGCCCCGAAACCGTCGCTCTTGGGCTCAAGCCCCCCGAACTTGAGCATTTCGGCGAGAAAACTTGCCTCCAGTCGCTCGGCCACAAGCCGGGTGGGGCTCGGGGTATGTGCTGGCCGGTCCACGGAACCGGAGGCGACAGATACTGGATCAGTCATTGGAATCCCTCAAATTGATCACATTAGGCAAGAGAAGAACCGAAACCGGTAAAGAAGCAGTAACCGGTTTCTGCGATCTTCGACGAAATCGTCACGCCATGACTGAGGGGGCCGATGTCTGCTATACCCGCCACGAATTCTCTGCACCCCACGCTTGAGCGCTCACCGGCATCGCTGACCGGTTTGCGGACGGTGGCCGTCGGTGCCCTGCCATCTGAAGGCGCGCGAACATTCGCTGGCGTCTTCCGAAGTGTTGAAGAGGGTGCAGTGGAGCGGCAAAGCGAAGAGGAGGATTTGTCAGATTCCGGGCTTGCCGCATCCCCCGCGGACGTCACCCGGACCCAGCCCCACGAGGGGTCGTTGCCTGAGGCTGGTTTGCCGGTCACCGCTGCCGCGTCCGGACCCCGCGTCGGATCGGTGCCCACATTGTCGGACGCCACCCACCACCACGCGCAGGTAGTGCCAATGCCCTCTGAAAAAGTGTCTTCTGATATGGGCCGTGTTTCTCTGTCAGAGCCGATCAAGGATCACTTACCCACGCAAGATTCCCTGAACTCTCTCAATCGCACGCAACCCTTGGTCGGGCAACCGCAAGCGGATGAGGGCAGGCCCCCGGGTCAGGGGCAAAAAAAAACGCCTTGGGCTGCCGATTACACGGCTGCTCCCCCTGTCAATCAATCGCAGGGTCCTGCGCCAGAGACCTCGCAAGAGGGATCCAACCAAATGGATCAAGATGCAAGGGCAGCGGCAAGGACAGAGTTGGAAGAGCGCGACAAATGGCTCTTGGAATCGCGCGCGGGCCTGGCCAAGCCTCAGCCCCAGGCGTTGACTGAATTCGGCCTTTCCCTACCACCAGGTATGCGCAACTGGGCCGGGCTTGAAGGCCCAGCTCTGGCCGCTTTTGCGGGGCAATCTGAACTTGACCCGGACAATGCTTCGGATTCAGATCCGACCACCGGCTTGCCGTGGGAGGCGAGATTTGGTTCGGGCCAGCCTTTTCTTTCGCAGAGGGATCTAGGGCCATCGCCCCTGGCACCGTTGGCGATGCGATCACCGGGGCTCTCCGACCTCAACGCACGGGATGCCTTTTCACTAGTTACTCTGTCTGCCGACGCAAAAGCGACTGATCTCGGACACGAGGGGGGCACGCCAACGGGCACGGAAGTGTCCGACTGGCGCGTCGTCCCCTCTACAGGACCAAATCAGCCTCTTAGCGGATTGGCACGACCCGATCTTGCACAGGCGATTGCCCGGCAAATTGCGGTGGCGGTGCAATCAAGTGATGGGGGGAAACCGACCGTTGATCTCAGGCTCGCGCCCGAGGAACTGGGCCGGGTGCGCCTGAGGGTGAGCAGCCATGAGGGTGTTGTGACCGTTGCGGTCGTCGCGGAGCGTTCAGAAACGCTTGATCTTTTGCGGCGGCATGTCGAGGCGCTTGCGCGGGGGCTGCTGGATGTCGGGTATCAAGAGGCGCGATTCTCCTTTACCGGGCAGAACTCCGGCGAGAACGCGGCCAAGGCACCTAAAGCACAAGGTTTCCACCAGGCCGAGGAACCGGGATTGGGCCCTATTCTGGATATGTCCTTGCCCCCGACGTTGCTTTCGCTCGCGATGGCGGGCGCACGCATCAATGTTTTAATTTAGAGGAAACAAGATGGATGTGACGACGATTTCACCGGGCACCGCGTCGGGTCGCGCAGCGGCAGCCGCCCCTCAGCTGGATGCCACCGCTGCGCGACCCGCGACCGGATTCAGCTCTGATTTTGAGACCTTTCTCAAGATGCTCACGACCCAATTGCGCAATCAGGACCCCCTCAATCCAATTGAATCCTCGGATTTTGCCGTGCAACTGGCGACTTTCTCGACGGTCGAACAACAGGTTCTGACCAACGACCTGCTCACCGATCTGGGGGCGCGACTGGGCGCACGGGGCTTGTCGCAAGTGTCCGGATGGATCGGGATGGAGGCGCTGGCAACCGGCCCTGTCGCCTTCTCCGGGCAACCGATTTCCCTGATTGCTACAGTCGACTCCCAGGCGGATGCCGCCGAAATTGTTGCAACTGACGCCCAAGGCATCATCGTGAACCGCCAAGCGATCCCGGCGCGCTCTGGCCCGATTGTTTGGTCTGGCCTCGATCCGGCAGGATTCCCGCTCGCGCAGGGGGAATACACGCTCACGGTGCACTCCCTCGCGGATCAAGAAACCCTCGCGCGCCATACCGCAAGCTTTTATCGTCAAATCGCCGAAGCACAGTTCGAGGCGGGCGAGACCGCCTTGATTCTCGAGAATGGCGAACGGATCGCCCCGGCGCAGGTTCTTGGCCTGCGTCCGGCACCGAGATAGCGGTTCGCTCGTGATGTTGGTTTTGCGTATGGCTTGGCGTGCCCTGCCGTCATCATCCCACGAACTCTTGCGCGGCTTGGGGCAGCAGATAGGGCACATGTCCAAGCGGCAGCGTGCTGACCCTGAGAGCGCAGCCGTAAACCGCCGAGAGTCTGCCAGAGGTCAGTACCTCGTGCGGCTTGCCGGCACCCGCAATCTCGCCCTGTTGCACCATCACGACATGATCGGCGAACATCGCGGTCAGGTTCAGATCATGCATCACCGCGACCACACCGCCCCCCGCCTGCGCATAGTTGCGAGCAATCCGCATCACGCTCAGCTGTTGGCCGATATCGAGGCTCGATACCGGTTCGTCCAGGAAGAGCCAGTTTGCACCGCCCGGTCCAACAGGTTCCCAGACCTGAGCGAGAACGCGCGCCAACTGGACCCGCTGCTGCTCGCCGCCCGAGAGATCCTGATAGAAACGATTGGCCAGATGCCCCAACCCCACGCGCGCCAGCGCGCGGTCAGGAATGTCGGCGCGGGTCGCATGTTGTCCCGCGCCATGCCCGATACGCACCAGTTCGATCACCGTGAAAGGGAAAGCGATCCGCGTGGCCTGCGGCAACACCCCGCGCCGCGCGGCAAGGGCTGTGGCCGCATGCGGATGCACATCCAGGGGGCCAAGCCGTACCACGCCCGCAGCGGCGGTCTCGCCGGTCAACACCCTCAACAGGGATGTCTTGCCAGAGCCGTTCGGGCCCACAATGGCCGTGATCTCGCCTGCTCGGGCCGAGAGACTCGCATCATGCAGGATGGTCTTGCCCCCAATCGCGAGCGTGATCGCTTGCGCGCATAGCATCAGAAATCCCCCATCGGGCGCTGCCGTAGCAAGATCCAAAGAAAGACGGGTGCACCGACTACGGCGGTAACTATTCCGATAGGCAGTTCCGCCGGTGCGATGATCACCCGGCTGACAATATCCGCGCCGAGCAACAGGCTTGCGCCCAACAGTGCCGCGTTAACAAGAAGCGGGCCATGGTCTGGCCCGGTCGCCAACCGAAGCAGATGTGGCACCACGATGCCGATAAAGCCTATCCCGCCCGAGACTGCGACGGCACCGCCAGTGGCCGCTGCTACCGCGAGAATGGCCAGCGTCTTGACCCGTTGCACCGGAATGCCCAAGTGAAGCGCCGTCGCTTCGCCAAAGGCCAGCCCGTTGAGACCGCGCCCAAGCGTCATAGCCCCCGCCATGGCCATAAGCAGGATCGGCGCGGCGGTGGCCACCTTGGCCCATGTTGCCCCGGCCAGCGATCCAAGTCCCCAGAATGTCAGATCACGCAATTGCTGATCATCCGCCGCATAGACCATGAGGCCCGATACCGCGCCCGACAAGGCGCCAAGAGCAATCCCCGCCAGAAGCATGGTTGCCACCGACGTCCGTCCGCCGCGCGTCGCGACGCCATAAAGCAGAAGCACCGAGGCCCATCCCCCCAAGAACGCCGCGACCGGGACCAGAAATGGCCCCAGACTGTCGCGCAGCGCGATGGGCAAGAGGCTGCCCAACACAATTGCCGTGACCGCCCCAAGACCGGCCCCGGCGCTGACCCCCACGATCCCCGGATCGGCCAGCGGATTGCGAAAGAGCCCCTGCATCACCGTGCCCGAAACCGCCAACGCCGCGCCCACCAGCACCCCCAAAAGCACGCGGGGGAGGCGCACCTCCCACAGAATGATGCCTTGCACGGGCGTATCCGCCGCCCCGGCGCTCATCACCGACCAAAGAGATACGCCCGAAGCCCCCGTTTCGAGGCTGATGGCGCAGGTCAGAACCAGACAGAGACCCAGCCAAAGATGCGCTCGGCGCGCCCGCGCCCGGCGATCCTGGCGATGGTCGTGGGGCAGCGCATCAGCTTGGGTCACGGTCATCGTGCGCGGCCTTCGCGGTGCCATAAAGTGCCCTGTTCAGATCCAGCGCCGCCCTAGCGGTGCGCGGCCCAAAGCCCAAGAGATAGAGCCCATTCATCCGCACAATCGATTCAGTCGCACGCGCGGGCGTGACCCGGATCGAAGGCAGGGCAAAGAGCTGTTCGTCAAGGATGGCATGATCCCCCGTGCGGTCCATCATGAGGATCACGTCAGGGGCGGCTTCTGCCACGGCTTCGTCGGTCATTTGCTTGTAGCCGTCAAACTCCGTTACAGCGTTGATGCCTCCCGCCATTGCGATGATCGCGGCGGCTTGCGTGTCGCGCCCGGACGCAAGGATGCGCCCGCCTTGCAGGCTGAGGATGAAGAGCACGCGCTTGCGCGCCGTCTCGGGCAGCTGCGCCGTGCGTTCTGCGGCGGCCTCGAGTGCGGCGCGTGTCTCTGTCGCCAAGGCTTCGGCGCGGTCGGGCACGCCCAGTGCCGCGCCGACGGCGGCGATCTTGGTCAGGATGCCCTCTGCGCTTTGCGCCTCGGGGATGCTGACAAAGGTCACGCCAGATTGCGCGAGGACCTCGATCGCCTCGGGTGGGCCAGCCCCTTCTATGGCCAGGATGAGGGATGGCGCGACCGAGAGCACGCCTTCGGGGCTGAGCGCGCGGGCATAGCCCACGTCGGGCAGTTCCGTCACTTTGGGCGGAAAGGTCGAGGTGGTGTCGCGCGCGACCAGCCGATGCCCCTGTCCCAAGGCATGTACGATCTCTGTCACCGATCCGCCGATGGAGAGCACGCGGTCTGCCTCTTGCGCAAGGCTCGCCCCGGCCAGAGCCAAAACCGCCACCTGGGCCAAGAGCAACCGGCGCGTCAGGGTGCGTCCGCTCATGTCAGCGCCTCCGCATCCGCCTTTTGCAGGCCCGGCAAGGCCTCGACGATCTGGCCAAAGGCCGCGCGGCTGTCGCGCCCCTCTTTGCCCAACCCGAAGATCTGAAAGATCAGCGACCCTTGGGCGTCGAACGCTTCGACGGAAATCGCGGCACCGCGTTGGGTGGGTTTGTCCACAGCCCAGACCTCGGCCACGTGATCCAGCCGCAGATGCAGGTTAAAGCCCGGATCCATCACGTTTTGCCACGGCCCCATGGGTTTGAGCGTGACAATCGGGCCCGAATGGATCTGGATACAGCCCCGATTGCCGACAAAGATCATCACCTCGGTGCCCGACAGTACCAGTTTGGTCAGCAGCATATTCACGGCTCCGGTCGCCAATGCACGCACAAACGGCGCACCCGCGATGCGGTAGGCCCCCAGCCGGTTCATTCGTAACCTGGACGTGAGGCGCAGGAATTGATGCGTATCGGTCATGCGCCGCCATTCCTCGCGCAGAATGTCGAGTTTGTCGGTATTGGATTTCGCGGCCTCGGGGGGCTGGCGCGGATCGACCGTGAGGGTCGGGGATTGTTCTGGCAGGGCCAGCGAGAGGCGCAGCGCCTCCCATGCGGTCAAGGACGAGGTATCGCGCAGGAAAATCTTGTGTACCGCGTCGCCTGAAGCATCGAACACTTGCAGGCTGCGTTTGGGGCCAGAGTCGGTCTCGGTCTCGACCATGAAGGCATGCCGCCAATGGCTTGGGAACATCCTGAGGTCGATCTCCTCGGTCAGCACCATCGCCGCGTGTTGGCCGGTGTGATAATTGTCATACCGCCCCACTTTTTCATGCACGCAGCTCTCGTTGCGGGTGAGGGCCATCACCTCACCCAGCCGTTGAGCAGCTCCAATCACCTGATCGGGATGGGCGGCGATTGCGGTCACGCCGCGCCCGACATGAGCGGCGACAAGCTCTGCTTCACTGATTCCAAGGCGGTCCGCTTGATCGCGGCTGCGCATCTTGGGGTTCTCGGCCTGAAAGGCGCGGATTGCGTCGGGGGTAAGGGGAGCGGGGTTTGTCATGCCGGCCTCATGTCTGGGTGGATGGGCTGGCTGCATCGCACCTCGGGCGCGGACGTGGCTCTGAGCTGCGATCCCTGAAATCCGGATCGCAATCTTGACTCTTTTACTCATAAAAGATTAAGGAGCGCAAGGCCGATCCGGAAAAGATCGCGCAACTACTGAAACCAAAAGAAAAAACCGTGCCAGCCTTTCGCAAGCACAACGGTGTGACAGCCATTGTCAACGAAACGAAAGGGACACGTGATGACATCGCGCAGGCGCTGCATATTACTTACAACAACCTGCCTCTGCATTGGGCTTGGCCAAGGATCTGCCGGTCTCGCTCAAGAGACCTTACCGCAAGAGGGCTTTCTTGGCACCCTGACGCTCGGAGAAAGCAAGCGCGCGGTGCAGACCGAAACCGCCACGCCTACGACCGTGATCGACGAAGAGGAAATTGGCGACCGTCAAGCCGGGTCTGTGGCCGAGCTGCTGGTAACGGTGCCTTCGGTGGCCCTGCTCAACGGCGACACGGCGCAGGGGTCTGGCATCTCGATCCGGGGCTTTGGCTCGAATGACACATTCGGCACGGATCAAAAGGTGTTGATTCAGGTCGATGGTGCCACGCGCGGGTCCGAGGAGCTTTACCGTATCGGAACGCAGCTCTTTACCGATCCGTTCCTCTTCAAGGAGGTCGAGGTGATCCGGGGCACGGTCGGGTCGTTCGAATTCGGGTCTGGCGTTGTGGGCGGCGTCGTTCGGCTCGAAACCATCGACCCCGAGGATGTGACCGAAGGCGAGACCGGCTTTGGCCTGCGTCAAACGCTGGAATTCCAGACCAACGGTAATGGTGTGACGTCTTCGACCATCGGGGCGTGGCAACCGACCGAGAATTTCGGCCTGCTCTTCAACTATGTCAGCCGCAGGCTGGGTTTCCCCAAGGATGGCAGTGGCACTGTCATCAACCCGCTCAGGGCGCGGATCGACGATCCCTCGATGTTGATCAAGGCCAAGTATCGCTTTGGCGAGGACAAGGCCCATTCCATCGAGGCCAGCTATCAGGACACCCAAAGCTCGCAATTCGACGTGCCGTTCGACAGCTTTGGCAATCTCACCTTCTTCGGCAACGTCGACCGCGAGGTCGAGAGCCAGACAAGCATCCTCAAGTACAATTTCAACCCGCTCAACGATCTGGTCGATCTGACGCTGCAATATTCGCATGTGGATGAATCAATCCTTCAGGCCCCTGTCTCTTGCCCAGGCAGCCCACCGGCTCCGATCAGCATTTGTTCGGCGCTGCTTGATGCGGACCATGATTACGAAACGACCACGCTTACGCTCAAGAACAAATCCCTGTTCGATACCGGCGCATTGCGCCACGATCTGACAGCGGGGGTCGAATACATCAACCGCGAGCGCGTCAATGCCTTTGCCGCACCGGGGGGAGAAGATAACCGCTGGGCGATCTTTGCTGTGGATGAGATCGACATCGGCCGCTCTTGGACCGTGACGCCCGCGATCCGCTACGAGACATCCGAGGTCGAGGGCGATACCGCCCCCAACGACGGGCGCTTTTCCGAGGATGCGCTGATGGGCGGTCTGTCGCTGCGCTATGCGTTCAACAACGGTTTCGCCCTGTTCGGCAGCGCCGCCTATACCGAGGTCTTGCCGATCATCGACGATCTGGAATTCCCTATCCGGATTGGGCGGAGCGAAAAATCGCGCACCTATGAGCTTGGCTTTTCCTATGACCGTCGCGGTCTCTTGCGCGACAGTGACAGTCTGGCGCTCAAGGTCACGTATTTCGACAGTGAACTTTGGGATGTGAATTCCTTTGTCGATACCACGCCCGCCCAAGCCCTACTGGATGAAATCCAGACCCAAGGGCTGGAGTTTGAGGCGTCCTATGCCATGGAAAACGGCTTTTACGTCGATCTCAACGCCACAATCTCCGATGGTGAAGAGGTGGACGCCTTGGGCGGGGTCCGTGATTGGCGCAACCTTGCCGCCAACAGCCTGCGCGCCACGGTGGGTAAGGTTTTTGACGACACCTATGACCTGAGTTGGGAGGTTGTCAGCGCCGACTCCATCACCGTGAATGGCGTGAGGGACGAGGGGTATACGGTCCACAACCTGCGCGCCACCATCGCGCCCAAGCGCGGTGTCTGGGAGGGAACCGAATTTCGCGTCGGCATCGAGAATCTGTTCGATGAGCAATACATGCCCAACCTGGCCACCCGCCCGGCGGTAGGGCGAAATTTCAAGCTGACGCTCGCCAAGACATTTTAAGAACGGATCAGGGGGCAGGGCGCTTCGACTTGCCCCCTTGCTACCGCAGCTTCGAACCGTGCCAACAGCTTTCAGACCTTGCGCGTGCTGGATCGCTCGATCACGCTGGCGACGAGCGAATCCAACCCTTCGCCTCGATACGCCGTGTACGGTCGGCAGGGTCCGACGAGACACCATGGTGAGGGGAATTTGAACACCAAGGAGCCAAGGCATGAAAGACATTGATCCCGATGCAACACCGGTCATCCCAAAGCCACTGAACCTGATTGGCAACGCGTGGGTCCCCGCACTCTCGGGCAAGGTGATGGATGTGCTGTCGCCCATCGACGGCTTGCCCTTTGCCCAGATTGCTGACAGCGACGCCGCCGATATCGACGCGGCGGTCGCAGCGGCGCGTGCGGCCTTTGATGGCGGCGAGTGGTCCAGACTAACCGCCGCAGAGCGGGGCCGCCTGATGATCCGCCTCTCCGAGCGTATTCTTGAGAATGTCGAACCGCTGGCACAGCTCGAGCGGCGCGATAACGGCAAGCCGATTGCGCAGGCGCGCACCGATATGAAAGTCACCGCCCGCTATTTCGAGTTCTATGGCGGCGGCGCGGACAAGGTGCATGGGGAAATCGTGCCATTTCTCAACGGCTATAATGTCGAAGTGCACCGCGAGCCCTATGGCGTGACCGGGCATATCATCCCGTGGAATTATCCTGCGCAGATGTTTGGCCGTTCGGTCGCTCCGGCGCTCGCCATGGGTAATGCCACGGTCCTGAAACCCGCTGAAGACGCCTGCCTCAGCGCGTTGCGGATTGCTGAACTGGCGATCGAGGTGGGCTTTCCCCCTGGTGCCATCAATATCGTCACCGGGCGCGGTGCCGTGGCCGGTCAGGCGCTGGCGGATCATCGGGGGATTGATTTCATGTCCTTTACCGGGTCGCCAGAGGTGGGCGTGATCGTCCAGACCGCTGCGGCCAGGAACTTCATCGGCTGCACGCTGGAACTGGGGGGCAAGTCACCGCAGATCGTGTTCGACGACGCTGACCTTGAGGCGGCGATGCCGGTGCTTGTCAATGCGGTGATCCAGAATGCCGGGCAGACCTGCTCGGCGGGCACCCGCGTGCTCTTGCAGCGTGGCATCTACGACCGCGCCGTGGCCGAATTGACGGCCCGGTTCAGCGCCATCGCCGCCTCGGATTCCGGCGAGGATGCGGTGCTTGGGCCGCTCATCTCCGCCAAGCAGAAAAAGCGGGTCGAGACTTATATCGCCGAGGCCGATGCGCCGCTTATGGCCCGTGGCAGCATCCGCCCCGATGCGCCAAAAGGCGGTTATTACGTTGCCCCCGCCGTGTTCGGCCCATGCGATCCCAAGGCGCGGATCGCACAAGAAGAGGTGTTCGGCCCGGTGCTCTGCCTGATCCCGTTCGAGGATGAAGCAGAGGCGATTTCGATTGCCAATGCCACTGACTATGGCCTTGTCGCCGCCGTCTGGACCCGCGATGGCGGACGCCAACAACGTGTGGCCAAGGCGATGCGCTGTGGTCAGGTGTTTATCAACGGCTACGGCGCGGGTGGCGGCGTCGAATTGCCTTTTGGCGGCATCCGCAAGTCGGGCCATGGCCGCGAAAAGGGCTTTGCCGCGCTGCTCGAATTCTCGCGGATCAAGACGATAATCAACCATCACGGCTAGGCCGCGCTGCGGGTGGCACTGACAAGACCAAAGGAATGCAAGATGAGACTAAAGGGAAAACGAACACTCGTGACTGGGGCCGCCTCGGGCTTTGGCAAAGGGATTGCCGAGGCTTATATCCGCGCAGGTGCCAAGGTGGCAGTGGTCGATGTGAACGAGGCTGGCGCAGAGGCCGTTGCGCGGGAGCTTGGTGAGAATGCCATCACCGTGACCTGCGATGTGTCCAAGGGCGATCAGGTTCAGGCCGCCGTCGATGCCACGGTTGCCGCCTTTGGGGGGCTTGATGTCGTGGTCAACAATGCCGGTTGGACCAATCCAAACAGCCCCCTGATGGACACCGACGAGGCGACCTTTCGCAAGATTTACGACATCAACGTGCTGTCAATCTTTCACATGACCAAGACCTGTGTGCCGCTCTGGCGCGCTGCCGGGGGCGGGGTGATGATCAACATCGGCTCAACCGCAGGCATCCGCCCGCGCCCGGGTCTGACCTGGTATAACTCGTCCAAGGGGGCGGTGAACCTGATGACGCGCTCTTTGGCCGTGGAACTTGCCCCTGACAAGATCCGCGTCTGCTGTATCGCCCCGGTGATGGGCGCGACGGGCCTGCTGGAGCAGTTCATGGGTATGCCCGACACGCCCGAGAACCGCGCGCGGTTCATCTCGACGATTCCGATGGGCCGGCTGTCAGAGGCGCGCGACATCGCCAATGCGGCCCTTTATCTGGCCTCGGATGAGGCGGATTTCATCACCGGCGTGGTGCTGGAGGTCGATGGCGGGCGGACGATATGAGAATGGGTGCGCGCTTCGGGACAATGCGCCGACCGCTCGGATCAAGGGGTGCCACGCCTTGATCGTGCGCCCATTTGCGGCAAGCTTGCCACAGAGCACTTTGCCGCAACAAGGAACCCCATGACCCCCTTTCGCTTCCTTCATAGCTCGGACCTGCATCTTGGCCGCGCCTTTGGCGGCTATCCCGAGGGTATACGCCACCGCCTGCGTGAGGCGCGGCATGGGGTGATTGCCCGGCTGGCCAAGGCCGCGCGCGACGGCGGGGCAGGGGTGGTTCTGCTCGCGGGTGATACTTTCGATGCCGAAACGCCAGCCCCCGACACATTGCGGCAAGCCCTCAGTGCGATGGGTGAGGAAGACGATTTGACTTGGGTGCTGCTGCCCGGCAACCATGACAGCCTTGCGGCCTCCGAACTCTGGCGGCGCATCGCGCAGGCCTCCCCTGCGAATTTGCGCGTCATCGCCTCCGATGCCCCGGTCGCTCTTGCCCCCGATCACTGGCTTTTGCCCGCGCCCTGCACGCAGCGCCGCCCGGGGCGCGATCTTACCGAGGCAATGTCGGCCCCTACGCCCTACGGCGCGCGGCGCATCGGGCTTGGGCATGGGGCGATCACCGATTTCTCGGGCGAAGAAGGTGCCCTTGGCATCATCCCGCCCGACCGGGCCACGCGCTCGGGTCTCGATTATCTCGCCCTTGGCGATTGGCATGGGCAGATGCAGGTGACACCTACTACTTGGTATTCCGGCACACCAGAACCGGACGGGTTCAAGCATGACACACCGGGGGCCGCACTCCTCGTGACACTCGCGGGCACAGCAGAGGTGACGCCGGTCGACACCGCGCAGTTTCGCTGGCGCCGGCCGACCCTAGACGTTTTGCCCGGCGAAGATGTGATAGCGCGCCTTGCCGCCGCCCTTCCGCAGATCCGCGCTCGTGATCATCTGGTGCGCCTCACCGTGACCGGACGCTTGCCTTTGGCCGAGCGCGCCGCACTCGAGGGTGATCTGGCCACGCGCGCCCCGGCTTTCGGCTGGTTCGCGGCGGACCTCTCTGCTCTGGCCGTTGAGGCGATTCCCGAAGACCTCGATCAGATCGACCGTGCCGGCGCGCTGCGTCAAGCCGCCGAGGTTTTGATGGCCGAAGCGGGGGATGCCACGCTTTCGCAATCCGACCGCGATACGGCGTCAGCGGCGCTCGCCCGACTCTATGCCCTTAGCCAGGAGGTGAGGACGTGAGGCTACGCGTCATCGAGTTGACCAACGTGCGCCGCTTCGCGGGGCAGCGGGCGCGCCTCAGCCAGATTGGCGACGGGATCACCGTGCTCTCCCAGCCCAATGAATTCGGCAAGTCGACCTTTTTCGACGCGTTGCACGCATTGTTCTTCGAACGGCATAACAGCCGCAATGCCGCCATCAAGGCTCTGCAACCGCATGCTGGGGGCGCGCCCGAGGTTGCGGCCGAGGTAGAACTCGCAGAGGGGCGCTTTCGCATTGCAAAGCGGTGGCTCAACCGCCCGCAGGCGCAGGTGCAGGATGCCACTGGCCGCCTGATCGCTCAGGCGGACGAGGCGGAGGCGTGGATTGACCGGCTTATGGGTGGGGGGCTGGCAGGCCCGTCTGGCCTGCTCTGGGTACGGCAAGGGTTGATGGGGTTGGAACCCGAGGGCAGCGGCGCGGATGACAAGCGTGAGCGTGAGCGCGGGTTGAATGCGCGACGTGATCTTTTGTCCTCCGTCGCGGGTGAGATCGACATGATGACCGGCGGACGGCGGATCGACGGCGTGATTGACCGTGTGACCGACGCGCTGATGCGCTTGACGACATCCACCGGACGCCCCAAGGCCGGAGGCGAATGGGCCCGCGCTGTTGAAGAGGCCGCAACACTCGCCAGCGAAGAAGCCGAGTTGCGTCCGCGCGCCGCGCGGCTGTCGGGTGACCTCATCCGTCGGGCCGAGATTCAGCGCAACCTTGCCCGCTTGACCGAGCCCTCCGACATCGCCGGACGTGCGCAGACCCTCGCTCAGGCCGAGGCGGAGCATCAAGCCGCGCAAGCGCATCAGGCCGAAGTTGCAAAGGCCGAAACCGCCCTGCGCCTTGCCCGGTTGGATGCCGAGCATCTGCAGCGCGATGTGCTGGCAGCAGAAGGCCGTGCCGCCCGCCTAGAGAAGGCAAAAGAGACGATGTCGAAGGCCGAGGAAGTCGCAAAAAGAGCTTATACCCGCTTTGCCAACCTGGCCGAGTGCGACCAGGCCGCTGCCGAGAGCGCCGAGGATCTTGCCGCCAAGGCGCGCGACCTGCGCCGCCGCCTGCAACAGGCCACCCGTGCTCAAGCGGCGCATGCAGCACGGATCAAGGCGCAGGATCTCCAGCGCCGGTTGGACCGTGCCACCGAACTTCTGGCGGTGCTGTACAAGACCGAAGCCGCGCGGGCGGGCATCCGCGTCACGGCCAAACTGCTTGACGCCGCCGACAAGTCCCAAAGTGACCTCGATCTGGCACGCGCGCGGGCCGAGGCACAGGCCGTGACGATCACGGCGTACCCCGACGGCCTCCCGGCTTTGCGCAATGGTCAGCCCCTTGCCGCGCGTCCCACGCCGATCTTTGCCGCGACTGACATTGCCTTGCCGGGCTTTGGGATGTTGCATATCGACCCAGGTCTCGCGCGCGGCACGAACAGTGCCGCCGAAATTGAACGAGCAGGCAAGACGCTAGCGCGTCTCTTGGCGGAGGCGCAGGTTGACACGCTAGCCGACGCCCGCACCCAATGGGCCAAAGCTCAACGGCTTGAGGCAGAGGCCAAGCAGGGTGCGGCTCTCTGCGCCGAAGTGGCGCCTGAGGGTGTTGAGGCGCTGCGCGAGGCCCTGGCGCGGGCGCTGGCCGCCGCAGCTGAGGCCCCGCAAGAAGCTGAAGATGTTGATGGCTTGACCAAGGCGCTCACCGCTGCCGAGGCCGACGAGGAGATCGCGCGCGCCACCGCGAAGGCGGCGCATGATCTGGCCGTGGCCGCAGGTGAAACCCGCGCCGCTGCCGAGGCCAACCGCAGTAGCGCAGAGCGGCAATTTGAGGCCGCCCTGTCCGAAGCCGGGGATCCGGATGCGCTGGCCGCCCATATTGCCGATCTCCGGGCCCGCCAGCCCGCGCTTGCCAGCGCCTGTGTGGAGGCCGAAAGGGCATGTGATAACCTGCGCGCCACCGCCCCGGACCTTGTCACTACCAAGGCCCGGTTGACCCGCGCCAAGGGAGCGGTCGATCAGGCCACGCGCGATCTGGCCATGGCCCGCGAGAACCTTGCCAGCCTCAACGCCACTATCGCGGCACTGGCCGAAGAAGGGATTGAGGAACGTCTATCCGCCTTGGCCGACGCCCGCGTCGAATCTGAGGCGCGCGCCACCCGCTACGAGGCCGAGGCGCGGGCCCTCACCCGTCTGCGCCGCGCGTTGGACGAGGCGCGAACTCTCGCGCGCGAGGCCTATTTCGGCCCGGTCCTGCGCGAGTTGCAGCCGCTTCTTTCGATCCTCTATCCGGGAGCGCAGCTATCCATTGACGACACCAGCCTTTTGCCGGCGATTCTGACCCGCAATGGTCAAGCGGAATCGCTCGACATTCTTTCGGGCGGCACCCGCGAACAGGTTGCGATTCTGACACGGCTGGCCTTTGCGCGGCTATTTGCGGCCTCGGAACGTCCCGTCCCGGTGATTTTGGATGATGCCCTAGTTCATTCCGATGATGATCGCATCGAAGCCATGTTTGATGCGCTCCATCGTTCGGCGCGCGAACAGCAAATTCTTGTTCTCACCTGCCGACAACGCGCCTTTTCGGCTTTGGGTGGCACGCGCGCAGAGGTGACGGTTGAGGCAACATGAGCACGGCCTCTGGGCCCGTGCTGCCAGAGGACCAACGTGGGGCACGCCACCGGCAATCCGTGCAGAGATCTCATGCCGCGCTAGGAGGGAAAGCGGAGCCCGACCTGCAGACCAGGGCCCGCATCTTCGAGGGACAGGGTCGCATCATGCACCTGCGCAATTCCCGCAACAAGGCTCAGCCCCAATCCATTCCCGGGGGTCATGCGGCTACGATCCAGCCGGTAAAGTCGGCGCAGCACCAGATCCCACTCAGCCTCGGGGATGCCGGGGCCGTTATCCGTGACCGCCAGATACACATGGGCCTCTGACTGACACAGAGCAACGGTGATCCGGCTACCTGGCGGGGTGTGATGCATGGCATTCTCAATGAGATTGGCAAGAACCTGCCCCAACAACGTGCGATCCCCCATCACCGGACGCACCGGGCCATCCGGGAGGGCGCAAATCAGAGTTTGCCCATTCTCAGTGGCTGCGGGTTCGTAGACATCACAGAAGGTCCGGCATAGCTCGGACAGGTCCACCGGCGCAAACCGCGCCCGTGGCGAGCCGCTTTCGATCTGTGCCAGTTGCAATAGCGCGTGAAAGATCGACACGATCCGGTCGAGTTCCGCCTGTGCCTTTTCCAGCATCTCCCGCGCATCCCCAGTCAGATCCGGGCTCTGACTCAGATCGTCCAGATGTACGGCAGCGCGCTGAATCGGGGTCTTGAGGTCATGGGCAATATCCGATGAAACCTGCCGCAGGCTCTCGACCACATCCTTTTGGGAGCGGGCCATCTGATCAATCTTGGCGCCAATTCGGGCCAGATCGTCAGACCAGCCTTTAACAGCGCCCACCCGCGCTTGCAGGTTGCCCGAAGTCAGCTGATCCAGCGTTCCGCTGATTACCGCCACATGCCGCGCGCCGCGCCGCGCCAGAAACAGTCCGCCCGACAGCGCCACAAGAACCGTCGGCAGCAGCGATATACCCAGTATGTTTAGAAAAGTTTCCCGCAGCGCGTCGATATGCGCAAGACTGCGTGCCACAGTGAGTTGACCACCACGCAGCGAGGTGGTCAGCGCCAGAAACCGCCCCTCGATTTCCGGGTTTCCCGGAAGATAGGACAGAATCCGATAGCCATCCGCATCGCGCGCTACCAGCGCGTTGCCATAGTGCCGCCCGTTCGGAGCGAAATAACTCAGCACGACTCGTTCGGGATCGGTATTGCGTGCTTCCGCCTCGACCAAAGAGGCGAGTGCGGCGGCAGAAGGGGCCGCGTGAAATCCGGCCATATCCTGCGTAAGATCGGCGCGAAGCGTCTCCTCAAAGGAGGCTTGCGTGTAAAGATAACTCGCAAGGAGCCCCAACAGCGATACGAGCGAGAACAAGAACACGAGGCCAGCCGCCAGGCGTATCGGCATTGAGCGGAGAAGTGAGACACGGGTCAGGATCATCCGTCAATCCGATAACCTGCACCGCGCACGGTCTTGATAAGCTCTGTCGCGAATGGCTTGTCCACCTTGGCGCGCAAGCGGCTGATATGGGTTTCAACCACATTGGTCATCGGATCGAACGAGATGTCCCAGATCGCCTCGAGCAGCATCGTGCGTGTCTGCACGCGCCCCTTGCGGCGCAGCAGATGCTCAAGAATTGCGAACTCTCGTGGCAAAAGGTCGATCTCCTGACCCTCCCGCGTCACCTTGCGGGCAATCAGGTCCATTTCCAGGGGACCTGCGCGCAACACGGTCTCTTGTTCCAGTGCATGCGGACGCCGCGCAAGCGCTGCAACCCGTGCCGACAACTCGCCAAAGGCAAAGGGCTTGACCAGATAGTCATCCGCCCCCGCGTTCAGCCCGCTGACCCGCTCTTCGACACTCCCAAGCGAGGTCAGGAAAAGAACCGGCGTGTGATTACCCGCCCCGCGCAGGGTCTTGACCAGTGTCAGCCCGTCAATTTCGGGCAACATCCGGTCGATGATCAGAACGTCATAGGAGCCGCTCGTTGCTTGGATCAACGCCTCCCGCCCATTGCTGACCAGATCGACAGTATGCCCCTCTTCGCGCAGACCTCGCGCGATATAGGCCCCTGTCGTTGCATCGTCTTCGACCACGAGCAGTTTCATGTCATCCTCTCGATGTGCGTCGCCTGCAAACAGCTATCCTCGTTCGACCTGCATTGCACCCGCTTTTGGCCGCGCCTGCCTTTCCTAAACTATTTGTATAGTCGGGCACATCCGGCTGTGAGACCTGTGCAGCATATGGGCAGCATCGGACGCAACACAACGGAGCTTTCAATGATGTCCTCCACACCTCTTTCCCGTCGCCTTGCAGGGTCCGCAGCCCTTGTCGCCGTTCTGGGCGCAACAGGCCTTTCACTGGGGGCCGCCGACCCGGCGCTGGCGGTGCCTGCGGGCGGATATGGCGATCTCGTCGCCGCCGTCTCGCCCGCGGTTGTCTATATCGAAGTCACCGCCAAGGCGCAGCCAACCAACATGTCCGGCGAATTACCCGAGGGCCTGCCCGAAGAGTTGCGCCGTCAGTTCGAGCGGATGATGCCCAGAGGTGAGATGCCGGCCCGTCAAGGTCTTGGGTCAGGCTTTATCATTTCCGAAGACGGCAAGATCGTCACCAATAACCATGTGGTCGAAGGTGCCGAGACCGTGACCGTCAAACTCGCGGATGGCCGTGCATTTGACGCGACCGTGGTCGGTAGCGACCCGCTGACCGATGTGGCCGTGCTTCAACTCGATACGGAGGAATCCCTGCCCTTCGTGCGCTTCGGCGACTCCGACGCAATGCGGGCCGGGGATGAGGTGGTCGCGGTCGGCAATCCCTACGGTTTGGGCGGCACGGTCACATCCGGCATTGTCTCGGCGCTGTCGCGCAACATCAATTCCGGCCCCTATGACGACTATATCCAGACGGATGCCGCCATCAACCGGGGCAATTCCGGCGGGCCGCTCTTTAACAACGCGGGGGAGGTGATCGGCATGAACACCGCCATCTTCTCGCCCGATGGTGGATCGGTCGGCATCGGCTTTGCGGTGCCGTCGGACCTTGTGCAGCATATCGTGGCGGATCTGTCGGATGACGGCACGATCACCCGTGGCTGGCTTGGCGTGCAGATCAAGCCGATGCCCGAGGATATCGCCCAAGTGCTGGGATACGAAACCCCCAGAGGGGCAGTGATCGAGAATGTGACGCCGGACAGCCCCGCCGCCAAAGCCGGACTCAAGCAAGGCGATATCATCCTCAACTTCAACGGGACCGAGATTTCCGAGTTGCGCGACCTGACCCGCGCTGTGGCGGCGGCCGCACCCGAGGCCGTCGTGCCGGTCACGGTTCTGCACAAAGGTGCGGAAAAGACCCTCGACGTGACGGTTGGCACATTGGCCAATCCGAACGCTTGAGGAAGAACCGCGTCGGCGCATCCAAGCGGCGCCGACGCGGATGATCCGGCCTCTCTTGACTAATCGATGCTCAGCTGGTGCAGGCCGACCGTTTTGCGGTCTTGGATAACCTCAAGGTCACCCTCAAGCCATTGTCCAAGCTGTACTCTTGCGATCCAAGGACCCTGTCACGCCAAGATGGGTGAGGCCATTCTTTCGGCCTCAAGCAACATCAAAGAGCGGCCAGTATAAGCGCAGGAAGTCCCACCATTCCTGCGCAAATGATACCAATTGAAATGCCTAGGCCTTTGAACATTTTGCATTTTCCTTCTTTGCCGGTGTCATTTGTGGCGAGATAGGGCGATGCGCCGAGAAAAAATGCGGCAGGCTGACGCACTTCCCATCTGCTCACGCCACTTCAGTTTGAGGTTCGGTTTCTCCAAAACTCATTCGGGCCATGTTTCATTAAATCAGGGGGAATGGCCCCAATCGTCGGACGATCTCTGACGTCGCCGCGTGAGATGATCCCACGCCGCAGCGTCTGAGTGATCTGTCTGCGGGGGCATAAAAGCGGACACTTGCGCCCTGCACACAGCCCGCGCGGCTTAATCTAATGGAGAATTTAGAAAGATTGGCTGGGGTGGTAGGATTCGAACCTACGGTACACGGTACCAAAAACCGACGCCTTACCACTTGGCTACACCCCAACGTGACGCGCTAATTACTCTGGAGCTTGGCGCGGTTCAAGGGTGCTTGGCAAAAAAAAAGAGATGCAATCCGGATGACGCGGCATCCATCTGATAAAAATACATAAATTCATTGTCTACGGGGATGGTTACTCGAAAGTCTCACCCTCCGTGACCCCCCAGAGCGCCGATTTGGGAGCCCAGCCATCATAGCCACCGGCGGATACTGCGCACCAGTCCGCTTGGCATTCCTCGAGTCGCGCGATTACGCCCTGTTCCAGACGGGCCACTACCATGGCATTCGCTTCGGGCTTGGCCAGCAGATCCAGCATCTCGACCTCGACACTGGCGGTGCGCACGCCAGAGAGAAGTGTGTAATGCACCCAGCCGCCCGCTCCGTCCCGGTCGCGCACCCGGCGCCAATGGCCATGCTCTGCCGTGATCTCGAGCGGCATGTCGCGCCGCTTGAAGATCCAGTCGATGCGATGCGTCAGGCTAGGGCCGCGGCGAACATTACCCTCAGCGGCCTTCATCGACACAAAACGCGGCAGCGGCAGGTTCGTGACCGGCCCGCGTTCTTGAGCCAAGGCCCCCACGGGGCCCAGTCCCATCACCATGACAAGGGCGGCAAGCCCGGATTTCATCGCCGTCATTCGAATTCTGCCCGCAAACTGCAAGGGGGTTCTTGTGCCCCGCTCTTTCCTGCGCCACTCTGGCAGTAACGCGCCTGAAAGGAAAGTTTCAAGGAGGGCTTCATGCCATCTGCACGCCTGAGTGTTGTCGTTACGCGACGCCTGCCCGAGCCGGTCGAGACGCGGATGCGCGAACTTTTTGATGTTCGCCTGCGCGAGACGGACGCGCCCATGACACGCGAGGAACTGGCCCGCGCGGTCAAGGAGACGGATGTTCTGGTGCCGACCCTGTCCGACCGGATCGACGCTAGCCTGATTGCGCAGGCCGGGGACCGGCTCAGGCTGATCGCCAATTACGGGGCGGGGGTGGATCACATCGACGTAGGCACCGCGCGTCAGCACGGAATCCTTGTGTCGAACACGCCGGGCGTTTCGGCTGACGACACTGCTGACATGACGATGGCACTGATGCTCAGTGTCACGCGGCGCCTGCCGGAAGGGCTGGCGATGATGCAAACGGGCAATTGGAGCGGCTGGTCGCCAACGGCGCTTTTGGGGGGCAGGATTGCCGGTCGCAGGCTGGGTATCCTCGGAATGGGCCGGATCGGTCAGGCGGTGGCGCGGCGCGCGGCGGCCTTTGGCATGCAGGTGCATTATCACAATCGCCGCCGCCTGCGTCCCGAGATCGAAGAGAGCCTTCAGGCGACCTATTGGGAAAGTCTGGATCAGATGGTGGCGCGCATGGATGTGATCAGCATCAATTGCCCGCATACGCCCTCGACCTTCCACCTGATGAACGCCCGGCGCCTCAAGTTGATGAAGCCGGAGGCGGTGATCGTCAACACTTCGCGCGGTGAGGTAATCGACGAAAACGCGCTGACGCGCATGTTGCGTGCCGGAGAGATCGCGGGCGCGGGTCTTGATGTCTATGAGCATGGCGCCGACATCAACCCGCGCCTGCGCGAACTCAAGAATGTGGTGCTCTTGCCGCATATGGGCTCTGCCACCGTCGAAGGGCGGATCGAGATGGGCGAAAAGGTGATTATCAACATCAAGACCTTTGACGACGGCCACCGCCCGCCGGATCAGGTCGTCCCCTCGATGCTGTGACGGCTCGCCTTTGGCGTCCCTCTGGCCTATGACGGCGCGATGACCCAGCCAGAGCCTTTTGAAATCTTCCTTGCCGCCGCACCGGGGCATGAAACCGCCCTCGCAGAAGAGGCGGTGCAGAAAGGCTTTGGCCCTGTCACGACTGTGCCCGGCGGGGTAAGCTTCATGGGCCTCTGGCCTAATGTCTGGCGCGCCAATCTCGTGTTGCGCGGGGCAGGGCGGGTGCTGGCGCGGATCGGGGCGTTCCGCGCGATGCACCTAGCCCAGTTGGACAAGCGGGCGCGGAAATTCGATTGGGCCGCGCATCTGCGCCCGGATGTGCCGCTGCGAGTCGAAGTCACCTGTCGCAAGTCCAAGATCTATCATGCGGGGGCGGCGACAGAGCGGATCGTCAAGGCGCTGACCGAATCCTTAGGCGTGTCCGTCACAGAGGATGCACCCATGCGCCTGATGGCACGGATCGAGGATGATCTGGTCACCTTCAGTCTTGATACATCAGGCGAACCGTTGCATCGGCGCGGGTATAAAGAGGCCGTGAACAAGGCGCCCCTGCGAGAGACCTTGGCGGCGCTTTTTTTGCGCCAATGCGGTTACGACGGGCGCGAGCCGGTGCTTGATCCGATGTGTGGTTCCGGCACCTTTCCCATCGAGGCGGCAGAAATTGCGGCGGGGCTGATGCCCGGTCGCACACGGCGCTTTGCCTTTGAGGATATGGCAGCCTTTGATCCAGCCGTTTGGTCGGCGCTGAAGGCCGCAGACACGCCACGCGCCACAACCCAGCGGTTCATGGGGTTTGACCGCGACGCGGGCGCTGTGCGCATGGCGTCCGAGAATGCGGACCGCGCCGGGGTTTCCGGGATCACGCGCTTTGCCTGCCAGCCGCTTTCGGCGCTGACCCGTCCCGAGGGGCCGCCAGGGCTGGTAATGGTCAACCCGCCCTACGGTGCACGGATCGGCAATCGCAAGCTCCTTTTTGGCCTCTATGCCAGCTTGGGCGAGGTGTTGCGCCGCGAGATGACCGGATGGCGCGTGGGTATTGTCACCAGTGACGCAGGGTTGGCCAAGACCACCGGGCTGCCCTTCTTGCCACCGGGGCCGCCTGTGGCGCATGGTGGGCTCAAGGTGACGCTCTGGCGCACTGATCCGCTCTAGGGAGACTGCCACATGCGCGCGCTGGTTCTGATCCTTGTCATGGTCACAGGAGGGGCGGCTTGGGCGCAACAGGCTGCCGATACCGTCGCACCCGAGGGGGCCGGGGCAGGGGTCTTGCAGGTGCCTTTGCCGCTTGCGGCGGCGCAGGCGGCCAAGGACGCGGGCCAGCCGGTCGAATCGCACAACTGGATGATCGCCGCGGCCCATCCGCTTGCCGTCGAGGCGGGGGCGCGGGTGCTGCGCGAGGGTGGCACGGCGGCGGATGCGATGATCGCCACGCAGCTTGTGTTGGGGTTGGTTGAGCCGCAAAGCTCAGGGCTTGGCGGGGGGGCCTTTCTTGTCTGGCACGACGGCGCAAGCGGCAAGATCACCACGCTTGATGGGCGTGAAACAGCGCCCTTGGCGGCAATCCCTACACTCTTTCAGGATGCGACGGGACAGCCGCTCGCCTTTTTTGATGCGGTGGTGGGCGGGCGTTCGGTGGGCACGCCCGGCACCCCGGCGCTTCTGGCCGATGCGCATGCCCGATGGGGGCGGGCCGATTGGGCAGGGCTGTTTTCCGAGGCCATCGCCCTGGCTGAGGGCGGTTTTCCCGTCAGCCCGCGTCTCGCGGGGCTGATTGCCGAAGACGCCGAACGCCTTAAGCTTTTCAGGGACACACGCGACTATTTTCTGCCCGGCGGCACACCGCTCGCAGCAGGGCAGACCCTGCGCAACCCGGACTATGCCGACACGCTGCGCCGTCTGGCTGATGAGGGGGTATCGGCGTTTTACTCGGGCGAGATCGCGCTTGATATTGCCGAGCGGGTGCAGCGGTCCGGGGGCAATCCGGGCGTCCTCAGCCCCCTCGATCTGGCCATCTACCGGGTCAAGGAACGGCGCGCGCTCTGCACGCCTTATCGCGGCTATGAGGTTTGCGGGATGGGGCCGCCCTCTTCGGGGGCAAGCACGGTGGGGCAGATACTCGGCCTGCTGGAACCTTTCGATCTTTCATCTCTTGGGCCTGAGAGCCCCGAGGCTTGGCGCCTCATCGGCGACGCCAGCCGCTTGGCCTTCGCTGACCGGGGGCGCTACTTGGCGGACAGTGATTTCATACCCGTGCCGCTCAAGGGTTTGCTTGACCCTGACTATCTCAAGGGCCGTTCCGAGCTTTTGCTTGGGGACGATGCTTTGCCAGAGGTCACGCCGGGCCAACCCGATTTCGATCACGCCTCTTTCTGGGGGGATGATCGATCGTTGGAACTGCCCTCGACCTCGCATATCTCGATCGTCGACAGCTACGGCAACGCCCTGTCGATGACGACGACGATTGAGAACGGGTTCGGGTCGCGCCTGATGGTGCGGGGGTTCCTGCTCAACAACGAGCTGACCGACTTCTCCTTTGCCACCCACGACAACGGTCGGCCCATTGCGAATGCATTGGCCCCCGGCAAACGCCCGCGCTCTTCCATGGCGCCCACGATTCTGCGCCGCGACGGTGCCCCGGTGCTTGTGCTGGGCAGCCCGGGGGGAAGCAGCATCATCGGCTATGTCGCCAAGACCATCATCGGCTGGGTGGATTGGGGCCTTGATGCGCAAGAGGCGGTGAGCTTGCCGCACCTGGTCAACCGGTTTGGTCCCTATGACATCGAACCCGCCGCCGCGGCTCTGGTGGCACCTCTCTCCGACATGGGATTTGAAACACGCCAGACGGCGCTGACCTCTGGCCTGCATGTTATCGCCATTGGCGCAGAGCTATCAGGTGGAGCCGATCCCCGCCGTGAAGGGCTTGCCTATGGCGAATGACCGATTTTGAGTATTTGGGCCATAAGGAAACCAGTCTGCTTTCATCTGGCCTGAAATACCTCAGGGGGTCCGGGGGGCAGCGCCCCCCCGGCTGCTCAGCCCTCGGCCAGATCGCGCAGGATGGGGCAATCGGGCCGCGCATCCCCGGCGCATTCGCGCACCAGATGTTGCAGCGTGGCTTGCATAGACTGCAACTGCACGATTTTTTCTTCGATCTGCGTCAGATGCTCCTGGGCCAGCTGTTTGACATCGCTGCTGGCGCGGTCCTGATCTTCGTAGAGCGCCATCAGCTTGCGGCAATCTTCGATGGAAAACCCGAGCGCGCGGGCGCGGCCCAGAAAGGCCAGCTTGTGACTGTCGCTCTGGCGAAAGACACGGTAGCCATTGGTGTCGCGTAGGGGCCGGATAAGACCGATGTCCTCATAATACCGGATCGTCTTTGGGGGCAGGCCGGTCTCGCGGGCCACGTCCGAGATATTCATGCCGCACCTCCCATCACCGGGCGCATCCGTCTGAGGCGGAGCGCATTGGAGAGAACGAAGACCGAAGAAAGCGCCATCGCACCTGCAGCCAGCATTGGCGACAAGAGGAGGCCGCTCACCGGATAAAGAACCCCCGCCGCCACCGGAATGAGCGCGGCGTTATAGGCAAAGGCCCAGAAGAGGTTTTGCCGGATATTGCGTAGTGTGCGATGCGAAAGCGTCTGCGCCTCGACCACGCCGGTCAGGTCGCCCGACATCAGCACCACGTCTGCCGCCTCTATGGCTACATCCGTACCGGTGCCCACGGCGATTCCCACATCGGCCTGTGCCAACGCGGGCGCATCGTTGATCCCGTCCCCGACAAAGGCAAGCGTGCCAAATTGCTCTTGCAGCGCACGCACTGCCGCCACCTTGCCCTCGGGCAGCACCTCAGCCTCGACATGGTCGATACCAAGGTCGCGCGCGATGGCGCGGGCTGTGGTCGCACTGTCGCCGGTGATCATCGCGGTCTTGATCCCCTTGGCATGGAGGGCGGCGATGACCGCAGCACTGGTCGGTTTAACCTGATCGGCGATGCCCAACACCGCCACCAGACGCCCATCGATTGCGATGTGGATGGCGGTCTGTCCCGCCTCTGCAAAGCCATTGGTCTCTTTGGCCAGAGCGTCGGTCTCGATGCCCTCGCGCGTCATCAGTCGCGCCGCGCCGATCAGAATACGCAGGCCCTCGACCTCGGCGCTCAGCCCATGACCGGTGATGGCGCGAACGGCGCTCGCCCCCGGCACCTCGAGACCCCGCCGCGCCGCTTCGGCCTCGACCGCGCGAGCGATTGGGTGTTCAGAGCGCGCCTGTGCCGCCGCCGCCAGCCGCAGCACGCTGTCCGCATCCTGCCCCGCCACCACGGCAATCCGCGTCACCTCGGGTTTGCCGCGCGTCAGCGTGCCGGTCTTGTCAAAGGCAATGGCGCGCACCTCATCGAGCCGCTGCAAGGCCTCGCCCTTGCGAAAGAGCACGCCCAGTTCCGCCGCGCGCCCGGTGCCCACCATGATCGACGTCGGCGTCGCCAACCCCATCGCGCAGGGGCAGGCGATGATCAGAACCGACACCCCCGCGACCAGCGCGTGGGTCAGAACCGGGGCCGGGCCCAACAGGAGCCAGACCGCCACCGTCACAAGTGCAATCGCGATCACCACCGGCACAAATATTCGCACCACCCGATCCGCCAGCGCCTGCACCGGCAGTTTGGCGCCTTGTGCTGTCTCGACCATGGCCACGATTCGTGCCAGAACCGTATCCTGTCCGACAGCTGTCGCGCGAAAGCTGAGCGCGCCGGCGCCATTGACCGTGCCGCCGACGACGCTGTCACCGGGGCCCTTGGCCACCGGCAGCGCCTCGCCGGTGATCATGGATTCGTCGATATGCGAGTGACCCTCTGTCACCTCGCCATCAATCGCTACCCGCTCGCCTGGGCGCAGATGAATCAGATCGCCAAGGGCGACTTCATCTATAGGCAGATCGCTGACCTTGCCCTTGCGCTCGACCCTTGCCGTCTTGGGCTGTAACCCGATCAGCCGCTGGATCGCGGCCCCCGTACGGCCCTTGGCCCGCGCCTCGAGCCAGCGGCCCGTGAGGATGAGGGTGACAATGACTGCCGCCGCCTCGAAATAGACCGCGCGCGTGCCTTCGGGCAAAAGCGTAGGGGCCAAGAGCGCCACCGTGGAATAGGTCCAGGCCGCACTCGCGCCCAAGGCCACGAGGCTGTTCATGTCCGGCGCGCCCTTGAGCAGCGCGGGAACGCCCAGACGGTAGAATTGCCGCCCCGGCCAGAGCAGAACCAGCGTGGTCAGCCCGAACTGCACCGACCAGGACAGTCCCATGCCAAGCGTCGTCATGATCAGATCATGCAGAGCCGGGATCATGTGCCCCCCCATCTCCAGCACAAAGACCGGAAGTGTCAAAAGACCGGCGATCCAGACCTGTCGGCGTGCATGGCCGATCTCTTCCGCGCGCCGGGCTGTGGGGTCCTCGCCGCCGGGGGTGTGCAGTCGTGCCGGATAACCCGCCTCGGTCAGGGCACGCGCCAGAGCGCGCGCATCCGTGCTGCCGGGCAAATAGCGTACGCGGGCCGTTTCCGTGGCAAGATTGATCTGCGCCTCGAGCACGGCGGGCAGGGCCATCAGCGCGCGCTCGGCGCGGCCCACGCAAGAGGCGCAGGTCATGCCGCTGACGGCAAGTGTCACGGTATCCTCGCGGGCCGGGTAGTTGGCCGCCCGCAGCGCAGCCACGATTTCGGTGGCCTCTGCTCCATTAAGGCTCATCTGCGCAGTGCCATTGGCAAAATTGACCGAGGCATGGCTAACTCCGGCCACCGTGCCAAGCGCCCGCTCGGCTCTCCCGGCACAGCCTGCACAGCTCAGCCCCTGTACCTCGATTCTCATGTTGCTCGGCTCGGCCATGGCGATTCCTCTTATGATCTGAGGGTCAGATAGGGCTTCCAGTGACTGTAAGGTCAAGGGCGCAGGCACGAATTGTTGGAAAACAGGGCGATTTGCAGGGAAAAAAGGCGCTGCGAAGAAAAATTCATTTTTCTGTAAAAAACCCCTTGCGACTCCTTGGGGCTAACCGTAAATACCCCTTCACCGGCGCTGCTGAGGCGGTTGCTGGGACGCGGAA
>NZ_CAXAUM010000021.1:0-60350 GCF_963972555.1 uncultured Roseovarius sp. | reverse complement strand
TCCTCGTCGAGGACATCACCGCCGCGCAACTCACAGTGGACGATTTCACATTCCTGTAATCCTCACCGCGGCGGCGGGGCTTCGACACCTTCGGCCAAATCCTCCAGCGCGGATCTGAGGCGGGGACCCGCGAAATCCAGAAACGCGCGGAGCTTGGGGGCCATCAGCCGCGCCTCCGGGTAAACCAGATGCACCGGCTGCGGCGGCAGGGTGTGGTCCTGTAAAACAGGTATCAGACGGCCTGTGCGTATATGGCCTGCGACCATATAGGACAGGGCCGGCGTGATCCCCTGACCCAGTATCGCGGCGTCGATTGCCGCCACCGCATCGTTGATTTCGAGCCGTGGGCTGAGGGCGACGCTGGCGATGCGCGGCCCGGCACGGTGCCGCCATTCGCGATTGGGCATGAGCCCGGTAAAGGCAATGATCGCATGGTTGCGCAGGTCCGCAGGCGTCTGCGGCACGCCCGCCTGTTCCAGATAGGCGGGGCTAGCCACCATGATGCGATGCACCGTGCCCAACCGTTTGGCAATCAGTCGCGACTCGGGCAACTCGCCGATCCGAATGGCCAGGTCGACGCCTTCCTCGACCAGATTGACCACACGGTCGAGCAACAGCACGGATACCGATACGCGCGGATGCGCGACCAGAAATCCGCCCACCACCGGCGCAAGGGCGGACCGGCCAAACGTCACCGACGCGGTAAGCGTCAGATGCCCCTGCGGCGCGGTCGTCTCGCCCATCGCCTCGCGTTCAGCGGTCTCAAGATCGTTCAACACGCGCCGCGCGGTTTCGAGAAAGCGCGCGCCCGTGTCGGTGATGGTGACATTGCGCGTGGTGCGCTGAAAGACCCGCGTCCCCAGCCGATCCTCGAGCGCCGCAATCGCCCGTGTGACTGCGGGCGGCGACAGGTGCAGACGCCGCGCGGCACCCGCAAAGCTGCCCGCCTCCGCCACCGCGATAAGCACCTCGAGTTCATGCATCCGGTTCATCTATTATTCCTCTGTGTGGAATAAACCATTCCACATTTCGGATATTCTTTCAAACATCATAGTGCTCCATCTTAAGCCCGAGCGCGGCACACCGCCTGCGCACCCACAACACAAGGACAATACCCATGGCCCGTATTCCCGTTATCGACCCGCAAACTGCCACAGGCGAGGCCAAGACGCTGCTGGACGCCGTGCAATCGGCACTTGGCATGGTGCCCAATTTCATCCGCGTACTGGCTAACAGCCCCGCAGCGCTTCAGGCCTTTCTCGGGCTGCACGGCATTGCCGGGGCAGGGGCGCTCGATCCCCTGACGCGCGAACGCATTGCTTTGGCCGTGGCCGAGCAGAACGCCTGTCAGTATTGCGTATCCGCCCATACCGCGATTGGCCGCAAGGTGGGCCTCGACAATGCCGAAATCCTCGCCAATCGCGCTGGCCGCTCGGCCGATGCCAAGGCCGAGGCGGCGCTGACCTTTGCCCGCGCTCTGGTCGAACATGCCGGTCAGGTCAGCCAGGCCGAGTTCGCCGCCCTGCGCACCGCTGGTCATTCCGACGCCGAAATCGTCGAAATCATTACCCATGTGGCCATGAACATCTTTACCAATATTCTGGGCAAGGCCACACAGGTCGAGATCGACTTTCCCAAGGTCGCGTTGAACGCGGCGGCCTGACCCATCCAGGCGCATGGCGCGTTCGCGCGCCATGCCTCACAACACAGGAGCAACCATGACCGATAGCACCCGCCCCCCGCTGCCACCCTTCACCCGCGAGACCGCCATCCAAAAGGTGCGCATGGCCGAGGATGGCTGGAACAGCCGCGACCCTGCCCGCGTTTCACTGGCCTATACCCCGGACAGCCGCTGGCGCAACCGCGCCGAATTTCCCGTGGGCCGCGAAGAGATCGTCACCTTTCTCACCCGCAAATGGGCGCGCGAACTCGACTATCGCCTGATCAAGGAGCTCTGGGCCTTTGCCGAGAACCGCATCGCCGTGCGCTTTGCCTACGAATGGCGCGATGATGCCGGCAACTGGTATCGCAGCCATGGCAACGAGAATTGGGAATTCGACGAAAACGGCCTGATGCGCCTGCGCTTTGCCAGCATCAATGACCAGCCGATCAAGGAGGCTGATCGCAAGTTCCACTGGCCGCAAGGGCCGCGCCCCGCCGATCACCCGGGCCTGTCCGATCTTGGCCTGTAACCGCAAGAGGATGCCATGCCCCATCATTTCGCCGAGATTGCCTTCACCCCCACGGTGACGCGCCTGCAAGAGGATCTTGGCAGTCGTGCCGCCTATGCCCGGATGCAGGCGGCAGAAGACCCGGTCAACCTGCACCTGTCCGCAATCGAGGCCGAGTTCATCGCCGCGCGCGACTCGGTCTATATGGCAACGGTCACGGAAACCGGCTGGCCCTATATTCAGCATCGCGGCGGACCGGCGGGGTTCATGCGCGTGCTGGACGATCGCACCCTCGGATTTGCCGATTTTCGCGGCAATCGCCAGTATATCAGCCTCGGCAATCTCAGCAGCGATGACCGTGTGTCGCTGTTCTTCATGGATTACCCGAACCGTCGGCGGCTCAAACTGTTCGGTCGCGCGCGGGCGGTGGGCCTCGAGGATGAGGACCTTCTCGCGCGGTTGGAGATGCCCGACTACCGTGCCCGGATCGAGCGGGGGTTCCTGATCACCGTAGAAGGCTTTGACTGGAACTGCCCGCAGCACATCACGCCGCGCTTCACCGTGGATCAGTTGGAGGATGTGACAGCCCCCCTGCACGCGCGCATCGCGCAGCTAGAGGCGGCATTGCTCGACGCTGACTGACCGGGGTCAGAGCGCGGCAAGATCCGCCAGCAAGAGGCCATACATCTCTTCTGCGCGCTTGATCCGGCTGGGTTTGAGCGCGCGGGTTTCAACCCGGATCAGGGCCTCAATCCCGATAAAGAACGGCAGCCAAAGATATCGCTCTACCTCGGTCAGCGCGAATACGTCGGCAAAGACCTCCAGCCCTTCGGCATCGACGCCCAGATACCGCCGCCCCGACGGGATCATGCCGCGCCGCCCCATATGCACCAGAAAGCGCGCGATATCCTTGCAGACCGGCATCCGACCAGAGCCGCCGGTGTCGATCCCGGTCAGGCGATCCTCCCCCAGAATGAGGTTGTTGGGGTGAAAATCGCCATGGCTGATGGCAACCCGCCATTCTGCCCCCTCCAGCGCCGCCGCCGTTCTGGTCAAATGCGCCAGAACACCGCTCTCGATCGCGCGTAGCCGCGCAAAAGGCTGCGTGGCCGAGGCTCGTGCCGCCCGCGCGAGCCAGCCCTTGGCATTGCCGGGGCGCCAGCCCTCGCTGACCTCTACATAGTGCCGCAGCCACTCGGCGGCGGGGCGCAGATGCTGCGCGCGGGTGGCCACATCTGCATGCCATAGATGCTCCAATAGCGGGGTCCCCGGCGCGCGTTCCATGACCAGGAGCTTGGCATCGGGCAGGTAGGCGACAGGGTCTGCCACGCGGTAGGGCCCCTCCCGCATATGCGGCCAGATGCGCTGCAACTCCGCCCATTCCTTGGCCAGCGCCGGGGCACAGCGGTCCTCGACAAGCCGCATCACCACTGCGCGCCCATCAAGGCGCCCCGCCAGAACCGCGCGCTTGCCCGGCACGATGCGCAAGACCTCGGACAGATCCAGCCCCGCCAAATCGGGATGCCGCGTCACCAGTGCCCGCAGGCGCGCGTCCAGTTGGGCCAGCGCATCAAGGTCGGGCAGGGGATCGGCAGGCTCTGACATGGGCCAACTGTCCCTCAGCCGTTCAGCAGCGTCAACCGAATTGCACCCCCCGTCAGAGCGCCCTATGCTAGCCGATGAAACACCAAGCACGAGGACCAGCCGATGACCGAAACGCCCCCCTCCGAAATGACCTTTGAACAGGCGATGAAAGAGCTGGAGCAGGTCGTGGGGCGGCTGGAGCGCGGCGATGTGGCGCTGGATGAGTCGATCACGCTCTATGAGCGCGGCGCCAAGCTCAAGAAACGCTGCGAGGAAAAGCTGAAAGAGGCCGAGGAAAAGGTCGCCGCCATCACCCTCGATGCCGATGGCCAGCCCACCGGCACCACGCCGGTGACAGGCCTCTGACCCAGATGCAGGCCCGACTTGCTGCCGAGGCCGAGGCTATTCAGGCGCATCTGACCTCTGTGCTGGCCCCCTTTGGCACAGGCCCCGTGGCCGAGGGCATGCGCTATGCCACGCGAGGCGGCAAACGCATCCGGGGATTTCTGGTGATGGAAAGCGCGCGCTTGCACGATGTTCCCGCGAGTGCTGCGATCTGGCCCGCCACGGCGATCGAGGCGCTGCACGCCTATTCCCTCGTGCATGACGATCTGCCCGCCATGGACAATGACGATCTGCGCCGGGGCCAGCCCACCGTGCATGTCAAATGGGATGAGGCAACCGCGATCCTTGTCGGCGACGCGCTGCAATCGCTGGCCTTCGAATTGGTGGCGCATCCCGACTGTGGTCCAGCTGAGGCGCGCGCCGATCTGGCACTCAGCCTCGCTCGTGCCGCAGGCGGGCAGGGGATGGTGCTGGGTCAGGCGCTCGACATCGCCGCCGAAACCGCAACAACGTCCCTCACCCTGGACGAAATCACAACTCTGCAAGCGGGCAAGACGGGCGCGCTCATCCAATGGTCCGCGACGGCAGGCGCACGCATGGCCGATGCCGACACGCAACCGCTCGGCACCTATGCCCGCGCACTGGGCCTGGCTTTTCAGATTCAGGACGATGTGATCGACGTGACGGGCGATGCCGCATCCGCAGGCAAGGCGGTGGGCAAGGATGCCGCCGCAGGCAAGGCGACCTTTGTGTCGCTGCTGGGCCTCGAGGGTGCCCGCGCCCGCGCCGCATCTCTTGTTGACGAGGCCTGCGACGCGCTATCTTGTTACGCAGCCCGCGCGGATGCCTTGCGCGACCTTGCCCGCTTCGTTATCTCGCGCCAAAGCTGAACATCGCTGCAATTTCCCCACGGAGGGGCATCATGTCCGACCGCCCGAAAACACCGCTGCTCGATCAGGTCGCAAGCCCCGCCGATCTCAAACGGTTTTCCGACGCGCAGTTGGCGCAACTGGCGCATGAACTGCGCTCCGAGACCATTTCCGCCGTGTCCGAAACCGGCGGGCATCTGGGGGCCGGGCTTGGCGTCGTGGAACTGACCGTCGCGCTGCATCACGTGTTCGATGCGCCAAGAGACAAGATCATCTGGGATGTGTCGCACCAGTGCTACCCGCACAAGATTCTGACGGGCCGCCGCGACCGTATTCGCACCCTGCGGCAAAAGGATGGGCTGTCGGGGTTCACCAAACGCTCGGAATCCCCCTACGACCCCTTTGGCGCGGCCCATAGCTCGACCTCGATCAGCGCGGCCTTGGGCTTTGCCGTGGCGCGTGATCTTGGCGGCAACTGCCCCTCGGGCCTTGGCGATGCCATCGCGGTGATTGGCGACGGGGCCATGTCGGCAGGCATGGCCTTTGAGGCGATGAACAACGCAGGCCACCTTAAGAAGCGCCTGATCGTCATCCTCAACGACAACGAAATGTCGATTGCCCCGCCGGTGGGCGCGCTCTCGTCCTATCTCTCGCGGCTTTATGCCGAGGCCCCGTTTCAGGATTTCAAGGCCGCCGCCAAGGGGGCGATTTCCCTCCTGCCGCCCCCCTTTCAAGAGGGCGCGCGCCGCGCCAAGGACATGCTCAAGGGGCTGGCCGTCGGCGGCACGCTTTTCGAGGAACTGGGCTTCAGCTATGTCGGCCCCATTGACGGCCACGACCTGCAACAGCTTTTGCCGGTGCTGCGCACCGTCAAGGCGCGCGCCACCGGCCCGATCCTGATCCATGTCCTGACCAAGAAGGGCAAGGGCTATGGCCCCGCCGAGCGCGCCCGCGATGGCGGCCACGCCACCGCCAAATTCGACGTGCTGACCGGCGAACAGCGCAAGTCGCCCTCGAACGCACCCAGCTATACGAGCGTGTTTGCCAAGGCGCTGCTGACCCACGCGGCACAGGATGACAAGATTTGCGCCGTAACCGCCGCCATGCCCGATGGCACCGGCCTTAACCTCTTTGCCGAACGCTATCCCTCGCGGCTCTTTGATGTGGGCATTGCGGAACAGCATGCCGTGACCTTTTCCGCTGGGCTGGCGGCGGGGGGGCTCAAGCCGTTTTGCGCGCTCTATTCCACCTTCCTGCAACGCGGCTACGATCAGGTCGTGCATGACGTGGCGATCCAACGCCTGCCGGTGCGCTTTGCCATCGACCGCGCGGGGCTGGTGGGCGCAGACGGGGCCACCCATGCCGGGGCTTTTGATACTGCCTTTCTCGCCAATCTGCCCGGTTTCGTGGTCATGGCCGCCGCCGATGAGGCAGAGCTTGTCCATATGGTCGCCACCGCCGCCGCCCATGACGAGGGGCCGATTGCCTTTCGCTATCCGCGCGGCGAGGGGATGGGCGTCACCATGCCCGAACGCGGCGAACCGCTTGAGATCGGCAAAGGCCGCATCATCCAGGAGGGCGCGCGCGTCGTGATCCTGTCCTTTGGCAGCCGCCTGTCCGAGGTGCTCAAGGCCAGCGAATCCCTGCGCGCGCGCGGGATCACGCCGACCATTGCCGATGCCCGCTTTGCCAAACCCTTGGATGAAAAGCTGATCCTCGACCTCGTCCATAACCACGAGGCGATGATCACCATCGAGGAAGGAGCGATTGGCGGATTTGCAAGCCATGTCAGTCACTTCTTGGCTGAAGCTCAAGTGTTTGATCGCGGCTTCAAGTTCCGCTCCATGGTCCTGCCGGATACGTTCATAGATCAGGCCAGCGCCGAGGATATGTATGCTGTGGCGCGCCTCAACGCCGCCGACATCGAGGCGCGCGTGCTCGACGTGCTGGGAATCGCCCAACTGGCTGGAAAACGCGCCTGACATCCCTATTTGGATGGGAAAAGGAGACAGCCATGCGCCTTTTCCCGTTCATCTTCGCCGCTTGCCTTGCCATGACCCCGGCCTATGCGCTTGACAGCAGCGCGGGCAAACTGACGGTCACGAAAATGGTTGACCGGCTAAACGATCCCTGGGCATTGGGTTTTTTGCCCGATGGCGGCCTGCTCATCACCGAAAAGGCCGGGCGCGTTCTCCATGTCGAAAACGACCAGCGGCGGGAACTGGGCGGCCTGCCGGATGTCGCCACGCGCGGGCAGGGCGGCTTGCTCGATGTTCTCATCCCCCGCGATTTCGCGCAGAGCCGTCAGCTTTACTTCACCTATTCCAAACCGCAACAGGGCGGGGCAGGCACCGCCATCGCCCATGCCCGACTTGCCCCCGGCGCGGACCGTCTGGCCGATTGGACGGTGATCTTCGAACTCGAACCCGGCTCGTCGGGCGGCCGGCATTTCGGCGCGCGTCTGGTCGAAGGGCGCGACGGGATGCTCTATGCCACCATTGGCGACCGGGGTGATGACGACTCTGCCCAAGACCTCTCGCGCCAGAACGGCTCTGTCATCCGTATCGCCCGCGACGGGTCCATCCCTGCCGATAACCCCTTCGCTCAGACCGCAGGCGCGCAGCCCCAGATCTGGTCCTATGGCCACCGCAACCCGCAAGGGGCGGCGCTCGATGCCCAAGGCAACCTCTGGGTAGTCGAACATGGCGCGCGCGGCGGCGACGAGGTGAACCGCGTCGCAAAGGGGGCGAATTTCGGCTGGCCGGTGATCTCTTATGGCCGCCACTACTCGGGGCTCAAGATCGGCGAGGGCACGCAAAAGCCCGGCATGGAGCAACCGGCCCATTACTGGGACCCCTCCATCGCGCCCTCAGGCATGATGATCTATCAAGGCGAGATGTTCCCGGAGTGGCGCGGCGACATCCTTGTCGGATCGCTCAAGTTCGACATGATTTCGAAGCTGGATGGTGCGCCGCTGCGCGAGGTCGAGCGTCTGAAATCCCGCGAAACCCAGCGTGTGCGCGACATCCGCGAGGCCCCCGACGGGTCAATCTGGTTTCTCAGCGTCGGGCAGGGTGCGGCCTATCGCCTCTCGCGGTGATCCGAAATCTTCAAAAGATTTCGGACCGCTTTCTTTTCAAGAAAGCGTCATACCGACAAACGGGAACTATGCGCGCCGCGCTCGCGGTATGGCGTCGTGTTGTAATGCGCCCGGTAGCATTTCGAGAAATGCGACGGCGAGGCAAAACCACAGGCCAGCGCCACGTTGATCACGGTCATGTCGGTCTGCATCAACAGGTTGCGCGCCTTTTGCAGGCGCAGTTCCATGTAATACCGTTTGGGGCTGCGGCTTAGATAGCGGCGGAACAACCTCTCGAGCTGCCGGGTCGACATGCCCACGTCGCGGGCCAGTGTCGCCGGGCTGATGGGTTCTTCGATATTGGTCTCCATCATCTGGATGACCTGGCTCAGCTTGGGATGTCGCACGCCGATGCGTGTGGGCACGCTCAGGCGTTGCGTGTCCTGATCGGTGCGGATCGAGCTATAGATCTGCTGATCCGCCACCGCATTGGCCAGCTTTTCACCATGATCATCGGCGATGATATTGAGCATGAGATCAATCGACGACGTGCCCCCCGCCGTGCTCATCCGGTTGCCATCAATCACGAATACCGATTTCGTCAGCGTCACATCCTCGAATTCTTCGAGAAAGCTGTCGTGATTCTCCCAATGGATCGTCGCGCGCTTGCCGTCGAGCAAGCCCGCACGTGCCAGCACATAGGACGCGGTGCACAGCCCCCCCATGCGCAGCCCCTTGCGCGCCTCGCGGCGCAGCCAGTTCAACATGCGCTTGGTCGCGGCCTTCTGCACATCCATGCCACCACAAACGAGCACCACATCTTCGCGGTTCAGCTCCGAGAGCGGAAAGTCGAGATTGAATCGCACCCCGGCAGAGCAGGTGATGACATCATCGGAATCGCCGGTCAGAACCCAGGTGTACAGTTCCTCCTCGGCCATGCGGTTGGCGATGCGCAGACATTCGATGGCCGACGCAAAGCTGAGCAGGGTGAACTTGTCCAAGAGCACAAACACAAAGCGTTTGGGCTCTTTGGGGGCTTTTACCGCGATTTTTGTGGCCTCTGACGTCATCATCACCCGATTCCCCGGCGCAACGGCCTCTTTAGCGGTCTGTCACGAATCTGTCGCGATTGACAAGAGAGGCGTGGTCGATTTGCGACCCATTCTTGTGCGTTTCATATGGCCTCTTGCCCGCTGCTTTGCTAAGCACGGGTCTCAGATTACGTTCAATGCGGAGTAAGGACGATGACGGAATGGCAGAAAACGGGCTGGCGCGCGAAACCGCGGGTGCAGATGCCCGATTATATCGACGCCGCCGCTCTGGCCAATGTCGAGGCCCGTCTGAGGCAGTATCCGCCGCTGGTTTTTGCCGGTGAGGCGCGCCGCCTCAAGCGCGCGCTTGGCGCCGCCGCACGCGGCGAGGCATTTCTGCTTCAGGGCGGCGATTGCGCCGAGGCCTTCGATCAATTCTCTGCTGATGCGATCCGCGACACCTTCAAGGTGATGCTGCAAATGGCGATGGTGCTGACCTATGGGGCCAAGGTGCCGGTGGTCAAGGTGGGCCGCATGGCCGGGCAATTCGCCAAGCCGCGCTCAGCCCCGACAGAGGTGATTGATGGCGTGGAACTGCCCAGCTACCGTGGCGACATCATCAACGAACTGGCCTTCACCCCCGAGGCGCGCATTCCGAACCCGGACAAGATGTTGCAGGCCTATACGCAGGCCGCCGCAACCCTCAACCTCTTGCGCGCCTTTTCGACGGGCGGCTATGCGGATGTGCATCAGGTTCATGCCTGGACCCTCGGCTTTACCGAAAGCGAGAAGGCCGCGCGCTATCGCGAAATGGCCAATCACATCTCTGATGCGCTCGACTTCATGAAGGCGGCAGGTGTGGACAGCGACAATGCCCATACGCTCAAGACCGTGGATTTCTACACCTCGCACGAGAGCCTCTTGCTGGAGTACGAAGAGGCGCTGTGTCGGCTCGATTCCACCTCCGGCAAATGGCTGGCGGGCTCAGGCCATATGCTCTGGATCGGCGACCGCACCCGCCAGCCTGATGGCGCACATGTCGAATTCCTTCGTGGCGTGCAGAACCCCATTGGTCTGAAATGCGGTCCCTCCATGACGTCGGACGATCTCAAGCGGCTCTTGGCCACGCTGAACCCCACCAACGAGGCGGGGCGTCTTACGCTCATCGCGCGCTTTGGCGCGGGCAAGGTGGCGGACAACCTGCCGCGCCTCATCCGCACGGTAAAGGAAGAGGGGGCATCGGTGCTCTGGGTTTGCGACCCGATGCATGGCAACACAATCAAATCTGCGACCGGCTACAAGACGCGACCTTTCGAATTGGTGCTGCGCGAAGTGCAGGACTTTTTTGGCATCCACAAGGCCGAAGGCACCATCCCCGGCGGCGTGCATTTCGAGATGACCGGGCAGGATGTGACCGAATGCACCGGTGGTATGCGCGCGCTCTCCGAGGAAAACCTCTCGGCGCGTTATCACACCGCCTGCGATCCGCGCCTCAATGCCAGCCAGTCGCTCGAACTGGCCTTCCTCGTGGCCGAAGAGCTGAAATCCTTGCGCCATGACCGCCTTCAGGCAGAAGCAGGCTAACCACCTCTTGACCGCAACAGGTAAAGCGCCTATTGCGGTTTTGTCTGTTCGTCGCCGATGTTGCAAGCAATGAGCCGCGCGGTTGCTGGGCCGGGGACTAGCGAAACAACGGCCGTGGTTGCCACTTTATGCCATCCAAATCCGTCTAGCCTTATAGCCTGGCGCACCCTCTCATAATCGCTAGGCCGCGGGACGGCCCAGCAATCGTGCGGCGGCGCTCCGCGCCTTGTTCCGCGCGGGGAGGGCCTATGGCGTTTTGGTTCTCCGATGGAACGCCAAGCCAGCGCCTCGCCTTACTTCACCACGCGCAGATAGGCGCGCCCGCGCGGCGCATCACGCCCGCGCCATTCATTGCGCAGCCCGCCGGGCAACAGGTCAAGGCTGCGTCGGCCTTTGGTCTCTGCATCCAACGGCAATACCCGAACCGCTCGCATCTCGAACCGCCGCGAGGCGCGCCCGATCTCGCCTTGCGTCACCAAACATCCCAGCGCTCGCGAAACATCGCCCAGATCGCTGCGCAGGGGCCAGAGCATGAGACGCCCGGTCATTTCAGGCCGCCCCAACCCCGCCTTGGCATAGAGATCAATTTCCAGCCGCGCAGGCCGTTCGAAGAGGTCGGCCAGCGCCAGAGCAAACGCCTCTCGCGCCGCCGGGGCAATGAAACTCGACAGCGGCATGCCGCGCACCTCCATCCCCATCAGCACATTGAGATGCAGCCCCGCCACCCGCAGCCGCGTCACCCCCGGCGCGATCCGCTCGGCGATAAACGCATTGGACAAAAGCCCGCCAATCCGGCGCGGGTCGATGTCAGAGCGGCGCGGCACCTCGGCCCCCTCGCAAAGGCCAGCCCAATAGCTGTGAAGCGCGTGCAGATCGGCGGCCTGTTGCCCGTTACATGCGTCCACTCTGCCCGACGTATGTAGAACTGTTTTGTCATCCTGCATGACACACTCCTTTGCCCCTGCACCTCAGACTTCGCGGTGTCAGCCTGCCTGATGGCCCTTGCGCCACCCCTGCAGCACCGCACGTTGGGCCAAGACTGCCACAAGTTTTTGGGAATTTATCTAAAAATCGCGGCGATTGGTTAACCACCGGCACAGACATGTCGCGCCACCGGGACTTGCCAGCCGCTGGGTCACGCACTAGGACGGGGCAACACCGTAAGACCCAAGGACGCCCACCGATGATCCAGTCGATGACCGCTTTCGCCACCGCCAAAGGGGCCATTCCGGGCCATTCCTGGACCTGGGAGTTGCGCGGTGTGAATGGCAAGGGGCTCGACCTGCGCCTGCGCGTGCCCGACTGGATCGAAGGGCTGGAACCGGCCTTGCGCGCGCGGCTGGGGCAGGGGATCACACGCGGCAATGTCTCGCTCACCCTGCGCCTGACCAGCGACGATGCCAGTGGCCAATTGGCGGTCAACCCCGACCGGCTCGACGATGTGCTGCGCGCCATGGCGCTGATCGAGGATCGTGCCATGGCCTGTGGCCTCTCGCTAGCTCCCGCCACCGCCGCCGACATCCTGTCGCTGCGCGGCGTATTGGAGGCAGGCACTGGCGACAGCGACACCAGCGCGCTCTGCGCGGCGCTGCTCGCGGATTTCGAACCGGTCCTGCAGGATTTCCTGGCCATGCGCGCCACCGAAGGCGCGGCGCTGGCCAAGGTGTTGCACGCCCAATTGGACGAAATCTCCCGCCTGACCCAAGCCGCCCAGGACCTGCTCGTGCAGCGCAGCGCCGACATTGCCCGCACCCACCAGACGGCGCTTGCGCGCCTGCGCGATACGGCCACCGATCTCGATCCCGCGCGTCTGGCTCAGGAACTGGCGCTACTGGCGGTCAAACTTGACGTCACCGAAGAACTGGACCGCCTACGCGCCCATGTGGCGGCGACGCGCGCGCTGCTCGAAGGCGGCGCGCCGCTGGGGCGCAAGATCGACTTTCTGAGCCAGGAATTCAACCGCGAGGCCAATACGCTTTGCTCCAAGGCACAACATGCGGGCCTGACCGAAATCGGACTCAGCCTCAAGACCGTGATCGACCAGATGCGCGAACAGGTGCAAAATGTCGAATGAGGCACAGGCCGCACGACCGGAATTTGAGTATTTTCACCAAGAAGAAGGGCAGGGAACGGCATGAGCAACCGAAGAGGCCTCCTCATCATTCTCTCCTCACCTTCGGGCGCTGGCAAATCCACCCTGTCCAGGCGCCTGCGCGACTGGGACGAAACCATTGCCTTTTCCGTCTCGGCCACGACCCGCGCGCCGCGACCCGGTGAAGTGGACGGGCAGGATTATCACTTCATGACCCAGGCGCAGTTCAAACAGGATGTGGCAGCGGGCGAGATGCTGGAGCATGCGCATGTGTTCGGCAATTTCTACGGCAGCCCGCGCGGCCCCGTTCAGGCGGCCATCGACGCCGGTCGCGACGTGCTCTTTGACATCGACTGGCAAGGCGCACAGCAAATTCGCAACTCGGCCCTTGGCGCGCACACGCTCTCGATCTTTCTTCTTCCGCCCTCGATCCGCGAACTGCACCGCAGGCTGGAAACACGCGGGCAGGACACGCCCGAGGTCATCGCCAAGCGGATGGAGAAAAGCTGGGACGAGATCAGCCATTGGGATGGGTATGATTTCGTGCTGATCAACGAGGATCTGGACGCCACCGAAGCGCGGCTCAAGACCATTATCGAGGCCACGCGCCTGCGCCGCAGCCAGCAACCGGGCCTGACCGCGCATGTGCGCGCGCTGCAAACCGAATTCGAGGAGATGCAATGACATTCTACAGCCTTGACGGCCACGCGCCCCAGATTGCCGATAACACCTGGATTGCGCCCGATGCCAATCTGATCGGCAAGGTGGTGATCGAGGATCTGGCCTCGGTCTGGTTTGGCTGCACCCTGCGCGGCGATAACGAGGAAATCCGCGTGGGCGCGGGCAGCAATGTGCAGGAGAATTGCGTCATGCACACCGACATGGGCTATCCGCTCGTCATCGGTCCGGGCTGCACCATCGGTCACAAGGCGATGCTGCATGGCTGCATCCTCGAAGAGAATGTTCTGATCGGCATGGGGGCCACGGTGCTCAACGGCGCGCGCATCGGGCGCAACAGCCTGATTGGCGCGGGCGCGCTGATCACCGAGGGCAAGGAAATCCCCGAAGGCAGCCTCGTGATGGGCGCGCCGGGCCGGGTGGTGCGCAACCTCGATGAGGCGGCGATTGCCACGCTGCGCGCCACAGCGCTGCATTACCAACAGAACATGCGCCGGTATCGCTCCGGGCTTCTGGCGCTCTGACCGGCGATGCAGGGTCTGGCCACGGTTCTTGCCGGAATTCCGATGGCCGCCATTCTGGTCGGCCCGGATGATCGCATCATCGCTGCCAATCAGGGCGCGCGCGATCATTTGGGGCAGGGGCTTGAGGGGCGGCACCTCTTGACCGCGCTGCGCCAGCCCGATGTGCTTGAGGCGATCGAGGCCACCCTGCGCGACCGTCTGCCGCGCAAGATCACCTATCAGACCTCTGACGCAGGGCGCGACAGCAGCTTTCAGGTGCATGTGGGCTATGTGGAAACCACCGACGCGCGCGGCACGCTCGTGTGTTTCGAGGACCTGACCGAGCGCGAACATGCCGCCCAGATGCGCCGCGATTTCGTGGCCAATGTCAGCCACGAATTGCGCACGCCGCTCACGGCACTCATGGGTTTCATCGAAACGCTACAAGGGCCCGCGCGCCACGATCAGGCCGCCATCGACCGCTTTCTGGGGATCATGCAATCCGAAGCCGCGCGGATGGAGCGCCTCGTGCGCGATCTGCTGTCGCTCAGCCGGGTCGAGAGCGAAGAGCGCGTGCGTCCACGCGATGAGGTCAACCTGAGTCAGGTCATCGGATCGGTTCTGCATGCGCTGCGCCCTTTGGCGCGGGACCGCGCCTGCGACATCAGCTTTGAGGCACCCGAAGGCATGGTGGTGCGCGGCAATGATGATCAGTTGCAGCAGGTCTTTACCAACCTCGTTGAAAACGCGATCAAATATGGCGGCAAGGGCAACAGGATCACGATCACGCTGGAACGCACCCCCCGCGACGCCACCCTGCGCGCGCCTGCCATTGTGGCGCGTGTCCGCGATCAGGGCCCCGGAATTGACCCGCTGCATATACCCCGGCTGACAGAGCGGTTCTACCGCGTCGATACCCACCGCTCGCGCGAGATGGGGGGCACGGGCCTTGGCCTCGCCATTGTCAAACATATCGTCAATCGTCACAGGGGACGGCTGCGAATCTCTTCCGCGCCCGGAGAGGGCAGCGAATTCTCGGTGATTCTGCCGCAATGGGACCGCCAAGAGGCCTGAAAACGCTGCCGTTGCCGCGAAAAAACTGGCTGAACCGCCAAACTTATCGCACTGTCATAAAGTCGTTACATAAGTGTAACAAAAGCGTTGTGGTTCTCGCCTAGTGCTGGCCCCGAGGTCGCCCCTGCCTGGGCGTCCCGTGAAACCGAACTCAGGAGCAACTCATGCTGTTCAAATCCACCGTTTCCGCCCTGGCCCTGACGGCCCTCGCCGCCGGCACCGCCGCGGCCCGTGACAACATCCAGATTGCTGGCTCCTCGACCGTGCTGCCCTATGCCGCCATCGTCGCCGAAGCCTTTGGCGAAAACTTCGATTTCCCCACCCCGGTCGTGGAATCCGGCGGGTCGGGTGCTGGCCGCAAGAAACTCTGCGAAGGCGTCGGCGAAAACACCATCGACATCGCCAACTCTTCCTCGCGCATCAAGCAGTCCGACATCGACCTCTGCGCGTCGAACGGCGTGACCGAGATCATGGAAGTCCGCATCGGCTATGACGGCATCGTCTTTGCCTCCGACATCAACGGTCCTGCCTATGCCTTTAGCCCGGCTGACTGGCACGCGGCTCTGGCTGCTCAGGTTGCCAAGGATGGCGCGCTGGCCGACAACACCAACAAAGTGTGGTCCGACGTGCGCGCTGACCTGCCCGGCGACGAAATCCTGGCCTTCGTGCCGGGCACCAAGCACGGCACCCGCGAAGTGTTCGACGAAAAGGTGATCATCGCCGGTTGTGAAGAGAACGGCACGTTCGAGCTGCACATGGCAGCCAACGGCGGCGACAAGAAAGCCGCTGAAAAGGCCTGCATGGCGCTGCGCACCGATGGCGTGTCGATCGACATCGACGGCGACTACACCGAAACGCTGGCCCGCGTGGATGCCAACAAGAACGGCATCGGCGTGTTCGGTCTGTCCTTCTACCAGAACAACACCGACAAGCTTCAGGTTGCCACCATGGGCGGCGTCGAGCCGTCGGTCGAATCGATCGCCTCGGGGGAATACCCAGTGTCGCGTCCGCTGTTCTTCTACGTCAAGAACGCGCATCTCGATGTGATCCCCGGCATGCAGGAATATATCGAGTTCTTCGTGTCCGATGAGATCGCTGGCCCCGATGGCCCGCTCGCGGCCTATGGCCTCGTGTCCGATCCCGAGCTTGCCAAGACTCAGGAAATGGTTGCCAACCGCGTTCCCATGGGCGTGCTGAACTAAGACCAAGACCTCCGAGGGGTGGCGCATCCGCGCCATCCCTCCCTTTTTGGCGGAGAGCAGATGAGTACCGGCTATATCACCCTGATCGTGCTCGGCCTGTGTGGGCTGGGCTTTTTCTTGGGGCGTGCGCGCGCCTTGGCAACCTCCAAGACCACAGGCAAGAAATTGCACTCCTTGCCGAATTACTATGGTCAGGCGGTGGCACTGTTCACGGCGGTGCCGGCTCTTCTGCTGATGCTCGCCTGGCTCTTCCTGCAACCTTTGATGATCGAGGGCCGCATCGGCGGCATGATCCCCGATAGCGTGATCCCCGAGGGCGGCGCCAAGAGCCTCGTCATGGCCGATGTGCGCCGGATCGCCGATGGGCTGGATGCCCTGATGGTGGCCGGACATATGTCCGAATCCGATCTCGATGCCATGCGCGCGGATTTCACCGATGTGCGCAACCGGCTGGGCAATGTCGGCGTGGCGCTTGGCTCGGATGTGCCGGTGCCGGTGTTCGAGGCCGCCAAGGAACTGCGCACGTCGCAGAACTCGGGCCGCTTCCTGATGACGATCGCGGTTCTGGGGTTGGCGGGCGCGCTGCTGGTCTGGTCGTGGGTGCGGGTGCATCCGGATCAACGCGCGCGCAACGCCTCCGAGACCTTTGTGATGTCTCTCCTGATCGGGGCCTCGCTGGTGGCGATCCTGACCACCTTCGGCATCGTCGCCTCGCTGCTGTTCGAGACCATCAATTTCTTCAAGATGTATCCCGCCGCCGACTTCTTCTTCTCGACGGTCTGGAACCCGCAGTTTCGCGGCGGCTCTGATCTGGGCATCCTGCCGCTTCTCTGGGGCACGCTCTATGTCAGCTTTCTGGCGCTGCTGGTGGCGGTGCCGCTGGGGCTGATGATCGCGATCTATCTCGCGGAATATGCCAGCAAACCGCTGCGCGCCATTGCCAAGCCGGCAATCGAGGTGCTGGCCGGTATCCCCACCATCGTTTACGGTCTCTTTGCCCTGATCACCGTGGGGCCGTTCCTGCGCGACTATATCGCCTCGCCGCTGGGTCTTGGCACCTCGTCCTCGTCGGTGCTGACCGCCGGGCTGGTCATGGGCATCATGCTCATCCCGTTCGTGTCCTCGCTCTCGGATGACATCATCAACGCCGTGCCGCAATCCATGCGCGATGGCTCTTACGGTCTCGGGGCCACCAAATCCGAAACTATCAAGCAGGTGATCCTGCCTGCCGCCCTGCCGGGTGTGGTCGGGGCCATCCTTCTGGCGGCCTCCCGCGCCATCGGCGAGACCATGATCGTGGTCATGGGGGCAGGGGCCGCCGCCAAACTTGGCCTCAACCCGTTCGAGGCGATGACCACCATCACCGTCAAGATCGTGAGCCAGCTCACCGGCGACACCGAATTCGCCAGCCCTGAAACGCTGGTTGCCTTCGCCCTCGGCCTCACGCTTTTTGTCTTCACGCTGGGGCTGAATGTCATCGCCCTTGTGATCGTGCGCAAATACCGGGAGCAGTACGAATGACCGATCTCACCTCCTCCGGCGCAGTCCCGGCCCCGCGCAAAGGGTCCTTGCTTACACAGGACGCGCGCACCAAACAGCGCAACGCCAAGGAAGCCCGCTTTCGCATGATGGGGCTCATCGCCGTCACGATCGGCGTGCTTTCCCTCGTGGGCCTGCTGACCTCGATCCTTGCCAGTGGCCTGTCGTCCTTTCAACAGACCTATGTCGAACTGGAGGTCTATCTCGACCCCGCCAAACTCGACAAGAAGGGCGAACGCAACCTCGATGACATCGCCAAGGTCACGACCTTTGGCTATGCGCCGCTGATCGACGCCGCCATGACCGCCGCGATGGAGCGGGCAGGCGTGTCCTCTGACCTGAACGCCAAAGCCGCCGGCGAGTTGATCTCGAAAGAGGCGCCCGCATCGCTGCGTGACTATGTGCTAGCCAATCCCGATAGGATCGGGGAAACCGTGTCTTTCGATCTCTTGGCGGCTGGCCGTATCGACGGCTTTTTCAAAGGCCGCGTGACGATGGCAAGCGCGGAGCTGGACCGCAATGTCTCACCCGAGCAACTGCAACTGGCCCAGCAACTCAAAGAGGCGGGCATCCTCACGACCAAGTTCAACTGGGCCTTCTTCACCGCGCCCGACGCCTCTGATACCCGCCCAGAGGCGGCCGGTCTGGGCGTGGCGATCATCGGCTCGGCCTATATGATGCTGATCGTGCTGGTTCTCTCGTTGCCCCTGGGCGTGGCGGCCTCGATCTATCTCGAGGAATTCGCCCCCAAGAACCGCTGGACCGACCTGATCGAGGTCAACATCTCCAACCTCGCGGCGGTGCCGTCCATCGTGTTCGGTATCCTCGGCCTTGCGATTTTCATCAACATGGTGGGCCTGCCGCAATCGGCCCCGGTCGTGGGCGGTCTCGTGCTCACGCTGATGACCCTGCCGACCATCATCATCGCCACGCGCGCGGCGCTCAAATCCGTGCCGCCCTCGATCCGCGATGCAGCACTCGGCGTGGGTGCCTCCAAGATGCAGGCGATCTTTCACCATGTCCTGCCGCTCGCCATGCCGGGCATCCTGACGGGGGCCATTATCGGTCTGGCACAGGCGCTTGGCGAAACCGCCCCGCTGCTCCTGATCGGCATGGTGGCCTTTGTGCGCGAATATCCCGCAGGCCCGCCCGAGGGCTTCTTTGACCCCGCCGCTGCCCTGCCGGTGCAGGTCTATAACTGGACCCAGCGGGGCGATCCGGCGTTCGTGGAACGCGCGTCTGGGGCCATCATCGTGCTGCTCGTCTTCCTCGTGATCATGAACATCGCCGCCATCCTGCTGCGCAGACGGTTTGAACGCCGCTGGTAAACAAAGGTATAGACCCATGTATGACGCCCCAAAATTCGCGGAGACGAAAGTGACCAACAACGACATCAAGATCGCCGCGCGCAAGGTGCAGGTTTACTATGGTGACACCCATGCCATCAAGGACGTGGATGTCGACATCCTCGACAAGACCGTGACCGCCTTTATCGGCCCGTCGGGTTGTGGCAAATCCACGTTCCTGCGCTGCATCAACCGGATGAACGATACGATCGACATCTGCCGCGTGATGGGCGACATCCTGATCGACGGCGAAGATATCTACGACAAAAAGGTCGATCCGGTGCAACTGCGTGCCAAAGTGGGGATGGTGTTCCAGAAACCCAACCCGTTCCCCAAGTCGATCTACGACAATGTGGCCTATGGCCCGCGCATCCACGGGCTTGCCCGCACCAAGGCCGATCTCGACGAGATCGTCGAAAAATCCCTGCGCCGCGCCGCCCTCTGGAACGAGGCCAAGGACCGTCTTGACCAGCCCGGCACCGGTCTCTCCGGTGGTCAGCAACAGCGACTCTGCATCGCCCGTGCCGTCGCCACCTCGCCCGAGGTTCTGTTGATGGACGAACCCTGCTCGGCGCTCGACCCCATCGCAACCGCGCAGGTCGAGGAATTGATCGACGAATTGCGTCAAGAGTTTTCCGTGGTGATCGTCACGCACTCGATGCAGCAGGCCGCCCGTGTCAGCCAGAAAACAGCGTTCTTCCACCTCGGTCATCTCGTCGAATTCGGCGATACCGGCCAGATTTTCACCAACCCCAAGGATGAGCGCACCGAAAGCTACATCACCGGGCGCATTGGCTAAGGAACCTTCCATGTCCGACCATCAGCACATCGTTTCATCCTTCGACCACGACCTCGAAACCATTCAGGCCCATATCATGAAGATGGGCGGCATGGTCGAGCGCGCAATCTCCGACGCCGCCCGCTCGCTCGAAACCCGCGACGACGAGCTGGCCGAAGAGGTGCGCGGCCGTGACAAGGCGATTGATGCGCTCGAGGAGCAGATCAACGAAGAGGCCGCCCGTGTTCTGGCCCTGCGGTCGCCCGCCGCGCGCGACCTGCGGGTTGTGCTGACCGTGATCAAGATTTCCGCCAGCCTCGAGCGCATCGGCGACTATGCCAAGAACATGGCCAAGCGCACCTCGGTTCTCAGCCAGATGGCGGCGGTCAACGGCTCGCCCTCGGCGCTGCGTCGTATGGCCCGCGAGGTCGAGGAAATGCTCAAGGATGTGCTCGATGCCTATATCCAGCGCGACATGGACCTTGCCCATGAGGTGATCCGCCGCGACCTGGATGTCGATCAGATGTATAACGCGATCTTCCGCGAATTCCTGACTTTCATGATGGAAGACCCGCGCAACATCACGCCCTGCATGCATCTGCACTTCATTGCCAAGAACACCGAACGCATGGGCGATCTCGTGACCTCCATCGCCGAACAGGTGATCTACCTTGTCTCTGGCTCTTTCCCCGATGATCCGCGCCCCAAGAGCGATACAACCTCGGTTGATCCCAGCCTTGCGCCCAAGGGCAGCCACTAAGCACAGGAGCCGTCGATGTCCGCAGATCAACCCACCGTCCTCTTGGTCGAGGACGAACCGGCACAGCGCGAAGTGTTGGGCTATAATCTTCAGGCCGACGGGTTTCACGTGCTCACCGCCAGCAATGGCGAAGAGGCGCTCTTGATGGTATCGGAAATGCCGCCTGACATCATCGTTCTGGATTGGATGATGCCTAATGTATCCGGCATCGAGGTCTGTCGTCAGCTCAAGACCCGCTCTGAAACGCGCGGGATTCCGATCATCATGCTCTCGGCTCGCTCCGAAGAGGTGGACCGCGTGCGCGGGCTGGAAACCGGCGCCGATGACTATGTGATCAAGCCCTATTCACTGGTCGAATTGATGGCGCGTGTGCGTGCGCAACTGCGCCGCACCCGTCCGGCGACCGTGGGCGAGCGACTGGAATATCTCGACATCGTGCTTGATGCCGAAACCCATCGCGTCACCCGCAGCGAAAAGCCGCTGAAACTCGGCCCCACCGAATTCCGTCTCCTCTCGACCTTTATGGAAAAGCCGGGCCGCGTCTGGTCCCGCGAGCAGCTCCTTGATCGCGTCTGGGGGCGTGACATCTATGTCGACACCCGCACCGTGGATGTGCATATCGGGCGACTGCGCAAGGCGCTCTGCCAGCATGGGGGCGATGATCCGCTGCGCACCGTGCGCGGCGCGGGCTATGCCTTGGGCTGAACGGCCTCAGCGCGGCAGCAGGTCTTCGTCCTCTGCCTGTCCCGCCAGCCAATCGCGAAACTTGCAGAGCGCCGGATCGCGCCCGTTCTGAACTGGCCAAACAAGGTAATACGCTCCTGAAATCAGCGTCTTGTCGCCCCAGGCTGACCTAAGCCGCCCCGTCGCCAGATCTTGTTCCGCCAGGTAATCCGGCAAGAGCGCCACGCCCAACCCATGCAACGCCGCCTGCGTGATAGTTGAAAATTGATCATAGATCGTGCCGCTCACCTTGGCGCCGATCACGCCCTGCGCCTCGAACCATGCAGGCCAGGCACCGGGCCGCGTTTCGATCTGCAAAAGCGGCAGACGCAAGAGATCGCCCGCCGCCGTAATCGGCGCATGATCTGCCAGAAATTCTGGCGTTGCCACCGCCACGACCCGCTCGGTCCGCAGCTTCAGCGCCTCGGTTCCAAGCCAGTTTGGTTCTCCAAAATGTATAGCTGCATCAAATGGTTCCGTAACAAAGTTGAACGGTTTCAGCCGCGTTGACAGGTTGATTGTCACCTCCGGATAGAGCCGCGCAAACTCGGCCAGTCGCGGCACCAGCCATCGCATCCCGAATGTCGGTAGAATCGCAAGGCTCAGACTGCCCCCGGCCGGATTCGCCGTAAGCGTAAGCGATGCTTGCGCAATCTGTTGCAGCGCGCCTCGGATTTTATCCGCATAGTCCGCCGCCTCCGGGCTCAGGTGAATGCTACGTCCTTGCCGCACGATCAACGCCACGCCAAGCTGATCTTCTAATGTTTTCAATTGCCTGCTGACCGCACTTTGCGTTTGCGACAGCTCTGCGGCCGCCGCCGTGGCACTGCCCAGACGGTCCAGCGCCTCCAGTGCGCGCAAAGAAGATATGGATGGAAGAAAGCGGCGGGGTAGGGTCATTCTTGCGGTTTACTCATAGGTTCATGTGAATTTATCGTTATTCATCGGCGTTTTGCCAGTGTAACCTGTCCCCAACTCAGAGAATACGCCACAGGAGCCCGCCATGAACGCCAATACCCCGACGCTGCGCGCCAAGGATGCCCCGGATCTCAACGCCTTCGACTGGGCCGATCCCTTCCGCCTCAACGATCAACTCTCCGAAGAAGAGCGCATGATCACCGACAGCGCGCGCACCTTTGCCCAAGACATGCTGCAACCGCGCGTCATCGCCGCTTACCGTGAAGAGCGTGTGGATCCCGGCATCTTCAAGGAAATGGGCCAGATGGGCCTGTTGGGCACCACCATCCCCGAGGAATACGGCGGGCTGGGGTCCAACTATGTTTCTTACGGCCTCGTCGCCCGCGAAATCGAGCGCGTCGATTCGGGCTATCGGTCGATGATGAGCGTGCAATCCTCGCTCGTGATGTATCCGATCTATGCCTATGGCAGCGAAGAGCAGCGCCGCAAATACCTGCCCGGTCTGGCCAGCGGTGATCTCATCGGTTGCTTTGGCCTGACCGAACCGGACGCCGGCAGTGACCCCGCTGGCATGAAAACCCGGGCCGTTCGCACCAACAGCGGCTATCGCTTGACCGGCTCCAAGATGTGGATTTCCAACAGCCCCATCGCGGATGTTTTCGTGGTCTGGGCCAAATCCGAGGCGCATGACGGCAAGATCCGTGGCTTCATCCTCGAAAAGGGCATGAAGGGTCTGAGCGCCCCCAAGGTGGGCGGCAAACTCAGCTTGCGCGCCTCCGTCACCGGCGAGATCGTGATGGACAATGTCGAGGTGTCCGAATCCGCACTTCTGCCCAATGTTCAAGGGCTTAAAGGGCCTTTTGGATGTTTGAACCGCGCCCGCTACGGCATTGCATGGGGCGTCATGGGGGCCGCCGAATTCTGCTGGCACGCGTCCCGGCAATACGGGCTCGATCGCAAGCAATTCAACCGCCCCTTGGCGCAAACCCAGCTTTTTCAGTTGAAACTGGCCAATATGCAAACCGAGATCACCCTCGGGCTGCAAGCGGCGCTGCGCGTCGGCCGCCTGATGGACGAGGCCAACGCCGCCCCGGAAATGATCTCGATGATCAAACGCAACAACTGCGGCAAGGCGCTCGACATTGCCCGCCACGCCCGCGACATGCACGGCGGCAACGGCATTTCAGAAGAGTTTCAGGTCATTCGCCACATGGTCAACCTCGAAACGGTCAATACCTATGAGGGCACGCATGATGTGCATGCGCTCATCCTTGGCCGGGCGCAAACCGGGCTTCAGGCGTTCTTCTGATCCATGCCGGGCCTTGGCAACCTCTGGCGCGAGAGTGCCGTTGAATCCTTCGCAGCATCGCCTCTGCGCGGTGAACGTATGGTTGATCTGGCAATCATCGGCGCGGGGTTCACGGGCCTGTCGGCGGCGCTCCATGCCGCAGGGCAGGGGGCCGACGTTGCGGTGCTCGAGGCCGAAACCGTGGGTGAGGGCGGCTCTGGCCGCAACGTGGGCCTTGTCAACGCCGGGCTCTGGCTGCCGCCCGATGACGTATGCAAGATTCTGGGGCCAGAGGCCGGTGAACATCTCAACGCCGTGCTGGCAGAGGCCCCTTCGCTCGTGTTCGACCTCATCGCACAGCACGACATCGCTTGCGAGGCCACCCGCAACGGCACCCTGCATCTTGCCCACGCGCCCAAGGCCATGGCGGATCTGAAGTCACGTCACGCGCAACTTGCCGCACGTGGCGCGCCGGTGCGCCTGATTGACATGAGCTCTACCGCACAACGCACGGGAACAGATAGGTTTTACGGCGCGCTCCATGATGCACGCGCGGGCACGATTCAGCCGCTCGCCTATGCGCGCGGACTGGCCCGCGCCGCGCAGGACGCCGGTGCCTTGATCTGCGAGCAGACCCCTGTCGCCGCCGCCGAACACCGCAGCGGCCAGTGGATCGTCACCACGCCCGGCGGCAAACTGCGGGCGCGGCATCTGCTCATTGCCACCAATGCCTATCACCGCCCCGTCACGCATATGACCCGTCCCGACGTGCCGATTGTGCAGTATTTTCAACTGGCGACCGCGCCCCTTGGTGACAATCTGGCGGGCGATATTCTGGCCGGGGGCGAGGGATGCTGGGATACCGGCCTTGTGATGACCTCGCTGCGCCGCGACCGGGCAGGGCGGGTGATTCTGGGCGGCATGGGCGGAGATGCCACGCTCCACGAGAATTGGGCCCGGCGCAAACTGGCACAGCTTTTCCCGAGACTCGCCGGGGCAGAGATCGAACACGCCTGGGCCGGGCGAATCGCCATGACCCATGACCATTTGCCCCGGATTCAACGCATGGGGCCGGGGGCTCTGGCCATTTTCGGTTATTCCGGGCGTGGCATCGGCCCCGGCACCGTCTTTGGCCGGGCGGTCGCCCAAGCCTTGCTGTCAGGTGACGAAACCGGCCTGCCTGTGCCGGTGGTGGATCGCCATTCCGAACAGTTCGTCGCACTGAAATCGCTCTATTACGAAACCGGCGCGCGCCTGGTGCATGCCGTATCGGCCCGCCGCTAAGCAGATTTGCACACTAACTGTTGAACGCATGCCAATTGCGCAGGCGCGCTTTGAGTATATGTCAGCAGCCGTGATGTAACAGGAGCATGACATGGCCCTCACCGACACCGGCGGCAGCTTTACCCAAGGCAACCTTTTCAGGCACATCTCGGTGATGTCCTTTACTTCGAGCATTGGCCTCATGGCCATTTTCGCCGTCGATCTTATTGATATCCTTTTCATTTCCATGCTGGGGCGCGAGGAGCTGGCGGCCGCTGCGGGCTATGCCAGCACGATCATGTTCTTTGCCAGCGCCATCAACATCGGCCTCTCCATCGCCGCAGGCGCGCTCGTGGCCCAGGCCGAAGGGCGCAAGGACAGCAAAGCTGCCCGCGAGGCGGCCAGTGCCACGGCTGTGATCTCGGTCGCCGTAGGCCTTCTCGTGCCACTTCTGGCCTTGCCCTTCATCAACGACATTCTCGGTCTGGTCGGCGCAGAGGGGGCGATGCGCGACATGGCGGCCAGCTATCTGTGGATCATCCTGCCCACGACCTTTGTCTCGGGTCTCTCGATGGTCGCAGTTGCGGTACTGCGCGCCTATGGCGATGCCCGCGGCGCCATGTATCCGGCGCTCTTGGGGGCGGGCGTCAACCTCGTGCTCGATCCGATCCTGATCTTCAGCCTCAACATGGGCCTCGAAGGGGCGGCCGTGGCGACCGTCTTTGCCCGTGTGGCGACCATGGGCTTGGCCCTTGGCATTGCCATTCTTCGCTACCGGGCCTTCGCCAAGCCGCACTTCGCTTGCGTGGTGCGCGATTGTGGCGGCGCCATCGGCATCGCGGCCCCGGCCATGCTGGCCACTGTCGCTACGCCCGTGGGCACCGCGATCGTGACGCGCGAAATGGCCAAATACGGGGCCGATGCCGTGGCGGGCATGGCGGTGATCAACCGGCTGGTGCCGGTGGTCTTTTCGGTGGTCCTGGCGCTCTCGGGTGCAATCGGTCCGATCTTTGGTCAGAATTTCGGGGCAGGGCGGCTGGACCGGGTGCAAGAGACCTTCTTTGACGGGCTCAAGTTTCTGGCGCTCTATGTCCTCACCATGTCGGCGCTGCTTTTTGCGCTACGCGCGCCGATTGCCGATCTGTTTGACGCCACCGGACAGATGCGCAGCCTGCTGTACCTCTATCTCGGGCCTCTGGCGCTCGCGTCCTTCTTCAACGGTGCGATATTCATCGCCAATGCCTCGTTCAACAATCTTGGGCATCCGGGCTATTCGACATGGGTCAACTGGGCCCGCAACACGCTGGGCATCTGGCCCTTTGCGGTGGCGTTCGGAATGGTCTGGGGCGCGCCGGGGGTTCTCTTGGGGCAGGCTCTTGGCGGGGTGGTCTTTGCGGCCGTCGCCACCTGGCTCAGCCTGCGCGTGATCGAGGCCCCATGCAAGGATCCATTGTCGGGGCATTTCTCATGCCCCGACCAGCGTATGCAGGTTGTGATAAACCGGTGCAGCCGGTCCTGATCGCAGTATCAAATTTTCGCATAATCAGTATTATGTAATATATTGAGATCACAAAAACGTGAATACTATCTCATGCTAACCTCTGTAAAAGACCTTCAAACAATACCTTACAGTTTCATCCTCATGCGGTTTGTTGCGCCAGAGCCGTAATCCCGAGGCCCGTGCCCCGGCGGATGCGCGCCCTTAGACCACGCAGCTCTCGACTCAGGCTAGGCCCACGGTTTAAGAGTGACATGCAGGAGTTTTACCATGACCGCAGTTCTCTTTCTGAACGGACCAAACCTCAATCTTCTCGGCACGCGCCAGCCCGAAGTGTATGGGCGTACAACCCTCGCTGATATAGAAACAACCTGTCAGGATGCCGCCCGTCAGCGCGGCGTGACCGTCGCATTTTACCAGAGCAACCATGAAGGCGCGCTGCTCGATGCGATCCATGCGGCGCGCGGCACATATGATGGGATCATCCTTAACGCGGGTGCCTATACCCATACCTCCGTGGCGCTGATGGACGCCATCAGCTCGGTCGCCATCCCGACCATCGAACTGCATCTGTCGAATGTTCATGCCCGCGAGGCGTTTCGCCACCAGTCCTATATTGCACGTGTGGCACTTGGCGTGATCTGCGGCTTTGGGGCGCAGGGCTACGTTCTGGCGCTTGACGCAATGCTCGGCCATCTGGAGCGTGCCGGATGATCGAAGCCGCAAGGGTCAACACCCTGCTCAATGCCGCCACGATCGAGGAACTCTGGGATCATCATACCCAGTTCATGGCAGAGTATGGATTTGACCGGCTGATCTATGGCTACACCCGCTATCGCACCGCCACGTCGCTCGGCAATCCAGACGATTTCCTGTTGCTGACGAATCATGATCCTTGTTACACGAATGTCTTTGTCGGCGAGGGTCTCTATTTCAATGCGCCCATGGTGCGTTGGGCGCTCGAGAATGACGGGGCTTGCTCGTGGTCGGTGCTGCGCCACATGACCGACAGCGGCACGCTCACCCCAGAAGAGCGCCGGGTGATCGACTTCAACCAAGTCCATGGTGTGACGGCGGGCTATTCCATCAGCTTCAAATCGCTCAGCCCCCGCACCAAGGGGGCAATTGCCCTCACCGCGCAAAAAGGTGTCACACAATCAGAGGTAGATGCCCTCTGGTCCCGTTGCGGTGAACAGATCCTTGCCCTCAACAACGTGGCCCATCTGCGGATTCTCTCCCTGCCCTATACTGCACCTGGCCGCGCCCTGACCCCACGCCAACGCGAGGTCCTGGGCTGGGTGGGCGACGGCAAAACGATTCAGGACATCGCCACCATCATGGGCCTGACCCCAGCGACCGTGGAAAAGCATCTGCGCCTCGCGCGTCAGGCGCTGTCCGTCGAAACCACAGCACAGGCGGTGCTCAAGGCAGCATTCCAGAACCAGATCTTCTTTCTTGAAAATTAAGTGATAAAAAACAACCACCTACAGAATGGTATGGATTTCCTTACTTTCCCAAGTTGACGTAACGTAGCACAATGGGATTGTTCCGTGAGTGGTGGCTATTTTGCCTGGGAACACGTGGGTGGCGACGTTTGGATCCATTGACATACGGTGTCACGCACTCCGGCTAATCCGGATGTCGGCCGTTGGTCCTTATTGATCGGGACTGACGGTCGGCGCTACCTGATCGGCGTTTCATCCCCAATAGACGTCCCGGTCAAGAAACGGTGCCTTCCAATGAGGAAGGCACCGTTTTTTTGTCCGGCAAATCTGTCGCCACATCGAGAGGCAATAAAAAAGGCGCCCCACTGGGACGCCTCTTCTGGTTGATCTGCAGAGCCGATCAGCCCTGAGCGACCTTGGCCACCTCGGCGGCAAAGTCCTCTTCTTTCTTCTCGATGCCTTCACCGACTTCCAACCGCACGAATGCGGTGATTTCGGTCCCGGCTTCCTTGGCAGCGGCCTCGACCGTCAGATCGGGGTTCATCACAAAGGCCTGACCCATCAGCGTCACCTCGGCCATGAACTTGGCCATGCGGCCCACGATCATCTTTTCGATCACGGCATCCGGCTTGCCGGATTCGCGCGCGATGTCGATCTGAACCTGACGCTCCTTCTCGACGATGGCCGGGTCCAGAACCGCCTCGTTCAGCGCGGCCGGATTGGTCGCGGCCACATGCATCGCCACCTGACGGGCAAAACCCTCATCGCCCTTGAAGGCCACGAGAACGCCGATCTTGCCCATGCCCTCGGTCGCGGCATTGTGGACATAGGCCACCACGCCATCACCCTCAACGCGGGCCATGCGACGCAGCGCCATGTTTTCACCAATGGTAGCGATCTTGTCGGTCACGAGATCGGCAACAGCCTTACCATTCACGGTGGCGGCCTTCAGCGCGTCGACGTCAGCCACGCCAACGGCCGCATCCGCGATCGAGGCGACCATAGCCTGAAAATCGGCATTCTTGGCCACGAAGTCGGTCTCGGAGTTGATCTCGACCGCGACACCCACGCCGCCCGCAACCTTGACCGCAACCAGACCCTCGGCGGCGGTGCGCCCGGATTTCTTGGCGGCCTTGGCCAGACCCTTGGTGCGCAGCCAGTCAACCGCGGCTTCCATGTCGCCATTGGTCTCGGTCAGGGCTTTCTTTGCATCCATCATGCCTGCGCCTGTGGTCTCGCGCAGTTCTTTTACCATTGCAGCAGTGATCGCCATTTGGGATCTCCTCAAATTCGGTCTCGGAATTGGGGGCGGGATACCCCTGCCCCCATGTCAGTTTTATGACGGTGCTTCAGCTCTCGGCTTCGGCCAGCGCTTCTTCGACCGGCAGGTTTTCCAACGCGCCCATGTCGACACCTGCGGCACCCAATTGCGCCGACATGCCATCCAGAGCGGCGCGGCTGACCAGATCGCAATAGAGCGCAATCGCGCGTGCGGCGTCATCGTTGCCGGGGATGATATAGTCAATGCCCGCGGGCGAGCAGTTGGTGTCGACAATACCCACAACCGGGATACCCAGCTTGTTGGCTTCGGCCACAGCCAGCGCTTCTTTCTTCACGTCGATCACAAACAGCATGTCCGGCACGCCGCCCATTTCGCGGATCCCGCCAAGGCTGGCCTGAAGCTTGATCTGGTCGCGCTCGATGCCAAGACGCTCTTTCTTGGTCAGACCCTCGGCACCTTGCTCCATCATCTCGTCGATCTGCTTGAGACGCTGGATCGACTTCGACACGGTCTGCCAGTTGGTCAGAGTGCCACCCAACCAGCGGTGATTCATGTAATATTGTGCGCATTTCTCGGCGGCCTCGGCGATCGGCTGTGCCGCCTGACGCTTTGTCCCAACAAAGAGGATGCGGCCATTCTTGGCCACGGTCTCACGGATCGCGTTCAGCGCGGCATCGAGCAGCGGCACGGTCTGCGTGAGGTCCATGATATGAATGCCATTGCGCGCGCCATAAATGAATTCGCCCATGCGGGGATTCCAGCGCTGCGTCTGGTGGCCAAAGTGAACGCCAGCTTCCAACAGCTGACGCATCGTGAACTCGGGAAGAGCCATTACAAAGTTCCTTTTCCGGTTTTCGCCTCGACACGGGAAGAGAAGCGGATGCTTCAACCGGTGGACGGTTGGGGATGTCTCCCCCAACAGCCCGCCCATGCCTGCGGGTTACAGTGGCGCGCGTATACCTGCCCTCTGCCCACTATACAAGCCCCGCTCAGGTATTTTGAACGCCGCGTTCCCTTGGCCCAGATGCCCCATTGTGAGAACGCCCCATTATGCCTAGATATCCGCGTGATCCGCAGGATGGAACCGGTATGAACACCCCCTTTGACGATCTGCCCCCCCCGCCGCGCAAACCAAGACGCTTTGGCAGCCTGCGCGCGTCTTTCCTGACCGGGCTTGTGGTCATTGCACCGGTCGGCCTGACCATCTGGCTGATGTGGACCTTGATCGGCTGGGTCGATGGTTTCGTGCTGCCGCTCATCCCCGCTCAGTATCAGCCTGAGCAATACATCGGGATCAACCTGCGCGGCGTGGGTGCCATCATCTTTCTGATCTTCACGGTTCTGGTGGGCTGGGTCGCCAAGGGGTTGATCGGGCGTTCGCTGATCCTTTTTGCGGAATCTCTTGTGAACCGCATGCCGGTGGTGCGCTCGATCTATTCCGGCGTCAAACAGATCGCCGAAACCGTCTTTGCCCAATCCGAACGCAGCTTCGAAAAGGCCTGCCTCGTGGAATATCCGCGCAAGGGGATTTGGGCTATCGGCTTCATCTCGACCGAGGCGCGCGGCGAAATCAACGACAAGGCCCGCGCCCAAGGTGAGATGCTGAGCGTTTTCGTGCCGACCACCCCCAACCCCACCTCGGGATTTCTGCTCTACTTCCCGCGCGAGGATGTGATCGAACTGGACATGACCATTGAAGATGCCGCCAAGCTGGTTATTTCCGCCGGTCTGGTCTATCCCGCCGAGCGCACCGATCCCGAGCGCATAACCAAAGAGCGCGCCTGACCCCGCTTCATCTGGCCCAAATACCTCGGGGGTCCGGGGGCAGCGCCCCCGGCGTATCCCCCCCCTCAGAGCGCCGTCCAGCCTCCGTCAACGCTGATCGTGGTGCCGGTGATCTGCGCCGCCGCGTCCGAACACAGAAACAAGGCCGTTCCACCCAATTGCTCGGTCGTGGCGAATTCCTTGGATGGTTGCCGCTCCAGCATGACCTTTTCAATCACCTCTTCCCGCCCCATGTCGTATTTCTTCATCGTGTCGGGGATCTGCGCCTCCACCAGCGGGGTCAGCACATAGCCCGGACAGATCGCATTGGCGGTGATTGGCTCTTTCGCGGTCTCCAGCGCCGTGACCTTGGTCAGCCCGACAATGCCATGCTTGGCCGCCACATAGGCAGATTTATAGGGGCTTGCCGTCAGACCATGGGCGCTTGCGATATTGATCACCCGGCCCCAGCCCGCCTTGCGCATCATCGGCAGGGCTGCGGCGGTGGTGTGAAACGCGGAGGCGAGATTGATCGCGATGATGGCATCCCACTTCTCGGTCGGAAACTCGTCGATCGGTGCCACATGCTGAATGCCCGCATTATTCACGAGGATGTCACAGCGCCCCGCTTTCTCGATCAGGGCCCGGCATTGATCGCCCTTCGACATATCGGCCTGAATATAGCGCACCTCGACACCGGTCTCTTGCGCGATTCTCTCGGCCAGCGCGTGATCCTCCTCCGAATCGGTAAAGGAATTGAGCACCACATTGACCCCGGCCCGCGCCAGTTCTTCGGCGATGCCAAGCCCGATGCCCGAGTTCGAGCCGGTGATGACGGCGGTCTTGCCTTTGACGCTCATGTGATTTCTCCCAATAAACATTGCGCCTGCAGCATATGTGCTGCATCTGCGAATTGCACGGGGAATAGCCATCACGCCTGCGCGATGGGCAGAAAAAAACGCCCGCACGAGGCGGGCGTTAAGTTATTGAGGCAGGTTTCATACAGGCAAGAAACCTATCGAGCAGTGCCCCCTTTATAAGCAATCCTGCGCCGCAGTCCAAGCTAAAAGTTTGAAAAGCCTTGAATCCCTCTTTAGGGTCCGGCCCAAGGAAACAAGGCCATCAAGGGATTGTCGCTGAAATGAGATCAGATTTGTTCCGCCGCCTTCGGGCCGGACTGACCGCGATTGTCCTTGCGGGTTTGGCCTCTCCGGGGTTGGCCCAGCCTCAGCATGGCATAGCTATGTATGGGGCCCCGGCGCTGCCACCTGATTTTGTGTCCCTACCCTATGCCAACCCCGACGCCCCCAAGGGCGGGCGGGTGGTGACGGGCAACGTGGGCGGTTTCGATTCGCTCAACCCCTTCATTCTGCGCGGCACCCCGCCATGGCAATTGGCCGACCTCACCCATGAGACGCTGATGGGCAGATCCTGGGATGAACCCTTCTCGCTTTACGGTCTTTTGGCCGAATCGGTCGAGACGGACGAGGACCGCCGCTGGGTCGAATTCACCTTGCGCCCCGAGGCCCGATTCTCGGACGGCAGCCCCGTCACCGTCGAGGATGTGATCTGGTCCTACGAGACCCTGGGCACCGCGGGCCACCCCCGCTATCGCGGCTTCTGGACCAAGGTCGCCAGCATCGCCCAGACCGGCCCGCGCTCGCTGCGCCTGACTTTCAATGAAGAGGACCGGGAATTGGCCCTGCTCGCGGGCCTGCGCCCGATCCTGCAAAAATCGCAATGGGAGGGGCGCGACATCACAGAGGCGGCAATAGACGACATCCCCCTCGGCACCGGCCCCTATGTGGTCAGCGATTACGAGGTCAATCGCCACGTCACCCTGAAACGCAACCCAGACTATTGGGGCCGCGACCTGCCCCTGCGGCGCGGGACCAACAATTTCGACGAGATCCGCATCGAATTCTACGGCGATGACACCGTGCTGAAAGAGGCGTTCAAGGCAGGGCTGGTCAGCTATGTGCGCGAATTCAACGCCGAGGCCTGGGCCAGCCAGTATGATTTCCCCGCTGTGCAGCGCGGCGAAATTACCCTGAGCGAGATCCCCCATGGCAAACCCTCGGGCATGACCGGCTTTGTGATGAACACCCGCCGCGCCCCCTTGGATGATTGGCGCGTGCGCGAGGCCCTGATCACCGCCTTCAATTTCGAATATATCAACGACACCCTTACAGGCGGGCGCCAACCGCGCATCACCTCTTACTTCTCTGGCTCGGAGCTGGGGATGGATCACGGCCCCGCCACGGGCCGCGTGCGCGCCCTGCTGGACCCTTACGCCGACACCCTCCTGCCCGGCACGCTTGACGGCTACAGCCTGCCGGTGGGTGACGGCACCGCGCGCAACCGCACCAACCTGCGCCGCGCCGCCGCCCTCCTGCAAGAGGCGGGCTGGAAGGTGACGGACGGCCAACTCGTGAACGCATCGGGCCAACCGCTTACCCTTACAGTGCTCCTGCAACAGGACGGTCTCATGGCACAGGCCAGCGCCATGATGGATATCTACGCCCGCGCGCTCGAACGCCTCGGCATCACGCTCAAGATCGAGATGACCGACAAGGCGCAATATGCCGAACGCGAGGCGAATTTCGATTTCGACCTCACCATGATGCGCCGCTCGCTCTCGCTCAGCCCCGGCAATGAACAGATGTTCTATTGGGGCGCGGAGTATGCCGACCAACCCGGCAGCCGCAATCTCATGGGCATGAAATCCCCCGCCGCCGAGGCGATGATCCGCGCCATGCTGACCGCCCGTGACCGCGACGCGTTCGTCGCTGCCACCCGCGCGCTCGACCGGGTGCTGACCGCCGGGCGCTACGTGATCCCGATCCATCAATATAGCGTGGGTCGTATTGCGCATAAGTCGCAGTTGAAATACCCTGCGGACAGGCTGCCGATCTATGGGGATGGCATTGGCTTTCTCCCCGAGGTATGGTGGTTCCAAGAATAATAATAAAAATCGCAGCAGACATAGGCAAATGACAGGCAAACCCATGCGAAAACTGATTGCGCTTGGCCTGATCACCCTCTTGGCGGGATGCGCCACGGTGGACGGGATCGGTCGTGACATCTCCGGGGCAGCACGCGGCGTTCAGAGCTGGTTCTGATCCGCAGCGCCCCCATTCGAGGCATGTTCCCCTGCGCCCAACGGGACGCGGGACAAGACGGGCTTGATCTGCCAACGCGGATGCCTTTCCCCTTGACGCCCCCGCCCATCCTGTCAAAACCCGCCTCATGAGCACCGCAACCCTCACCATCGACCTTGACGCCATCGTGGCCAACTGGCGCGCGCTGGATCGGCTATGCAGCGGCGAAACCGCCGCCGTGGTCAAGGCCGATGCCTACGGCCTCGGGGCTGCCCGCGTGGCCCCGGTCCTCGCCCGCGCCGGCGCACGCCATTTCTTCGTCGCCGTCGCCGAAGAGGGCGTGGCACTCCGTGAAACGCTGGGCACGGCCCCGGCGATCTATGTGTTTTCCGGCCATATGCCGGGGGATGCCGACATGCTCCGCGATCACGCGCTCATTCCGATGATCAATTCGCTGGAACAGATGATCCGCCACGCCGAGGCGCTGCCGGGCCATCCCTTTGGCATCCAACTTGACAGCGGCATGAACCGTCTTGGGATGGAACCCGCCGAATGGGCCGCCCTGCGCCAGATCGCGCTGGCCCAAAATCCGGCGCTGATCATGTCGCATCTCGCCTGTGCCGATGAACCCGATCACGCCATGAACCCCCAGCAGCTCGCCACATTCCGCGAGATGACAGACGGGCTCGACGTGCCGCGCAGCTTTGCCAATACGGGCGGCATCCTGCTTGATCCGGCCTATCACTTCGACCTCGCCCGCCCCGGCATCGGCGTTTATGGCGGACGCCCCTTTGACGGGGCACAGCCCGTCGTCACCCTCGATATTCCCGTGATCCAGTGCCGCGATCTCGTGCCCGGTGAAACCGTGGGCTATGCCAACAGCTTCACCGCCGCGCGTGACACCCGCATCGCCACCGTTGCGGCGGGCTATGCCGATGGCATCCTGCGCGCCATGGGGCCAAAGACCAGCCTTTGGGCGGAGGACACCCCCTGCCCCATCGCGGGCCGCATCTCGATGGACCTGATCTGCGTCGACATCACCGACCTCGGCCTCGATCCCGCCAACCTGCAACTCTTGGGGCCGCATCAGACCATCGACACGCTGGCAGATAACGCAGGCACCATCGGCTATGAAATCCTGACCTCAATGGGGGCGCGCTATACGCGGCGCTATATCGGCGGATGAATTTTATCCTTGGTTTTCTGGCCTCGATCGGCCGCACCGTGCTGGCCGGTCTCGCGTCCATGGGGCGCATCACGCTCTTCGCCAGCGACACGCTCAGCCATCTGGCGCGGCCCCCCTTCTATGTCCGCGAGTTCCTGCATGCGCTGATGCAGATCGGCTGGCTCTCGCTCCCCGTCGTCGGCATGACGGCGCTCTTTACAGGCGGCGCGCTGGCGCTTCAGATCTACGCCGGCGGCGCGCGCTTCAATGCCGAAACCGTGGTGCCCTCGATCGTCGCCATCGGCCTTACCCGTGAACTTGGCCCCGTTCTTGGCGGCCTCATGGTCGCCGCGCGCGTGGCCTCCTCCATCGCCGCCGAGATCGGCACGATGAAGGTAACAGAGCAGATCGACGCGCTCACCACCCTCTCGACCAACCCCATGAAATACCTCACCCTCCCCCGCGTGCTGGCGGCGACCCTTGCCGTTCCGGTCCTCGTGGGCATGGGCGACGTACTGGGCATCATGGGCGGATTTCTGGTGGGCGTGGGTCGGCTCGATTTTTCCGCCGCCACCTATCTGCACAACACGATTGATTTTCTGGAAACCTGGGATGTCGTGTCGGGCCTCATCAAGGGCGCGGCCTTCGGCTTTATCGTGGCGCTGATGGGCTGCTACTATGGCATGAACTCGGGCCGCGGCGCGCAGGGCGTGGGCCGCGCCACCAAATCCGCGGTTGTGGCAGCGAGCGTGCTGATCCTCGCCTCCAACTACCTCCTGACAGAACTGTTCTTCGCGTCATGATAGAGCTTCACAACGTCCACAAGGCCTTCGGTTCCAACCACGTCCTGCGCGGTGTGAGCCTGACCATTCCCTCGGCCACCTCGCTGGTCATCATCGGCGGCTCAGGCACCGGCAAATCCGTGGCGCTGAAATGTATCCTCGGCCTCATCCGCCCCGACAGCGGCACAATCACGCTGGACGGCCAAGACGTAACACGCGGCGACCGCGACGCCTTTCTCGCCCGCTTCGGCATGCTCTTTCAGGGCGGCGCGCTCTTTGACTCGCTGCCCGTCTGGCAAAACGTCGCCTTCCGCCTCTTGCGCGGCTCGCTCAAACGACCCCTGTCCGAGGCCCGCGAAATCGCCATCGAGAAACTGCGCCGCGTCGGCCTCAAACCCGATGTGGCCGATAAATTCCCCGCCGAGCTTTCGGGCGGCATGCAAAAGCGCGTGGGCCTCGCCCGCGCCATCGCCGCAGAACCCGAGATCATCTTCTTTGACGAACCCACCACCGGCCTCGATCCCATCATGGCGGGCGTGATCAACGACCTGATCCGCGAAATCGTCACCGAAATGGGTGCCACCGCCATGACCATCACCCACGATATGACCTCCGTGCGCGCCATCGCCGACAATGTCGCCATGCTGCATGACGGGGTGATCAAATGGACCGGCCCCGTCTCCGAGATGGACCATTCTGGCGATCCCTACCTTGACCAGTTCATCCACGGCCGCGCCGAAGGACCGATCGAGGCGGTGCGGTGAAACAGTGAAGTTAAATGATAGACCTCATTGGTACGCAAACTACGCGAAAACCTATTTGCTTGCAGCCGAGGCCATTTGGTCCAATGACCAAGTAAATAAACATTCTCTAATCTTTCCCGGACCTATCACACAATTACTTGGACACGCCGCTGAGCTGACTCTAAAAGCACATTTGCTTTTGCACGAATACTCAGAGGCCGATTTTAAACGCTACTATGGGCACGAGATCCCGAAACTTGCGCAGGAGTTGTCCACAAAATCGGACATTCTAGACCGCGTAGAGCAGCACGTTTCGACACACAAAAGCGTTACTAGTGTTTCAGTTCCCGAGAGGCACGCAAAGCATCTAATAAATCAGGGCAAGCGATTAGAGGATTGGTATTCATTTAGGCTTCATCTTCTTACGCTGAGCGCCTCATATAACAAGGAACCGACAAACGGCGACGTGTATTCTTCTCGTTATCCGCCAAGAAATGACTTCTTTAGAGTCTACTATCATATGATCATCGCCGTCGGCTTGGAGTTTCTTCTTAGTCAGATAGACTGCGCGGGCGGGAAATAGGTTCGCGTATGGTTTCGCGCGGCATGAACATCAGAGTAAAGTTGGTTTTGCAATAATGCTCAAAATCACCAACCTCTCGCTCCTTCTCCTCTTCCCCCTCGCGTGGTTCGCCCCCCTCTTGCGCGCAGGCATTGACCTGCCACTCTTCGGCCTCTCGGAAATCTCCGTCATCTCGGGCCTGCAATCGCTCTGGCAGAGCGATGTCTATCTGGCCCTTCTGGTCACGGTCTTTGCCCTCTTCGCCCCCTATCTCAAGACCATCGGCTTGGCCCTTCTCGATTTCGGTCTTCTCTCCCCCCGCGCCCTGCCCGCGCTGCACCATTTGGGCAAACTCGCCATGGCCGATATTTTTCTTATCGCGCTCTACATCATCGTGGTCAAAGGCGTCGGCCTCGCGCGGGTCGAGGTGGCCTGGGGTCTCTACCTCTTTACCGCCTGCATCCTTGCCTCGCTCGCGATCAGCCTCTGGCACCGCCACAATCCGCCAAACACCCCCGACACTGTCTGATTTTTCGCAACAATCGCGCGGCACTCACGCCACACCCCCGCAATCTTGACTCTCAAATGATTGAATTAAGCCTTTGTGTTTCCCGCAATCGGCGTAAACTTGCCGATATTTAAGATGATCTTTCGGGGGGAAGTCATGACCAGCACTTTGAAATCTGCGGCACTGCTGACACAATCCATTTTGCAACGTGCGGCCTTTATCGTCTTTCTGCTCTCGGCGCTCGGCCTCACCGCCGCCACCCTCGCCGCCAGCCTTGGCGCGCTACCTTGGATCGAATTCAGCGCGGGCTTCGGGGGCGAAACCTATCAAAACGCAGGCCAGATCGCCCAGATCGGCCTGACCGTTCTGGCAGTGCTTCTGTGTTTCTACCTGCCGGTCAATGCCCGCATCATGGCGCTCGAAACCTCGCACCGGCGCTTCAACATCGGGATGCAGGACGTGGCCCGCGCCTATCACGCGGCCCATGCGGCAGACCGCGCTGGTCTATTCCGCCTGTCGTCGGAGTTTGACGCGGTGCGCGAACGGCTTGCCTATCTGCGCGACCATCCCGACCTCGGCACGCTGGAGCCGGACCTCCTGGAGGTTGCGGCGCAAATGTCCCATATCAGCCGCGAATTGGCGCAGGTCTATTCCGACGACCGCATCGCCCGCGCGCGCAACTTTCTCACGCAGCGCCAGCAAGAGGTCGAGGCCTTCAACGCCCGATTGGATCAGGCCAAGCAGATCACCCGCGAACTCAAACACTGGTCCCACGAGGTCGAACTCGAGGAAAGCGTTGCCGCCAGCCAGTTGCAACGCCTGCATGACGAACTGCGAGAGGTGCTGCCGGAACTGGGTCTGGAAGACATCCTGCGCCACGACGGCACCGTGATCGACATCACCCAGAAGGCGGCGGAATAACCGCCTGAGAGGTTTCGCATTTGACCGCGCCCGCAGCTTGGGGCATCAGGCGCATATGGCAAAACCCGGCACCTTCACCTGCACGGCCTGCGGCGCGGTTCACAACCGCTGGTCGGGCCGTTGCGACGCCTGCGGCGAATGGAACAGCATTGTCGAAGAGGCCCCGCTCTCGACCGGCCCCAAGGGCAAGACCCTGGGCGGCAAACGCGGCACCCCCCTCACTCTCACGGACCTCTCGACCGAAGAGGCCCCGCCGCCGCGCACGCTCTCCGGCATCGGTGAATTAGACCGCGTTCTGGGCGGTGGTCTCGTGCCTTCCAGCGCCATTCTGGTAGGCGGTGATCCCGGTATCGGCAAATCCACGCTCCTGTTGCAGGCCGCCGCGCGCTTTGCGGGTGCCGGCCTCAAGACCTTCTACATCTCCGGCGAAGAGGCCAGCGCACAGGTCCGCATGCGCGCACAGCGCTTGGGTCTCGGCGAGGCGCCGGTAAAACTCGCCGCCGCCACATCGCTGCGTGACATCCTGACCACGATGGAATCCGAAAAGCCCGACCTCGTGATCATCGACTCGATCCAGACCGTCTGGTCCGACACGGTCGAGGCCGCCCCCGGCAGCGTCAGCCAGGTCCGCGCCGCCGCCCATGAGCTGACCAGCTTTGCCAAACGCTTCGGCACCTCCGTGATCCTTGTCGGCCATGTCACCAAGGACGGACAGATTGCTGGCCCCCGCGTGGTCGAACATATGGTGGATTGCGTGCTTTATTTCGAGGGCGAGCGTGGGCATCAATTCCGCATCCTGCGCTCGGTCAAGAACCGCTTTGGCCCGGCGGACGAGATTGGTGTGTTCGAGATGACAGGCGCGGGTCTGGCCGAGGTGGCGAACCCTTCTGCCCTCTTTCTCTCTGGCCGCGGCGCACCCACCCCCGGCTCGGTCGTGTTCTCGGGGATCGAGGGCACGCGCCCCCTGCTGGTCGAGATGCAGGCGCTCGTCGCCCCCACGCCCCATGCCCAGCCCCGCCGAGCGGTGGTCGGCTGGGACGGGGCGCGGCTCGCGATGATTCTCGCCGTGCTCGAGGCGCGTTGCGGCATCCCCTTTGCCGGGCTCGATGTCTATCTCAACGTCGCGGGCGGCCTCAAGATCAGCGAACCCGCTGCCGATTTGGCCGTCGCCGCCGCCCTGCTCAGCGCGCGCGAGGATACAGCCCTGCCCGCCGAAACCGTGGTTTTCGGGGAAATTAGCCTCTCTGGCGCTTTGCGTCCGGTGGGTCAGACCGAAAACAGGTTGAAAGAGGCGCAAAAACTTGGTTTCACAGCCGCGATCACCCCGTCCGGCAGCAAGACGACGGGGGACAGTGGTCTCAAACTCACCCATATGGGGGATTTGACCACTTTCGTGGGTGACATTTTCGGCGCAGGTTAGGCGCCTATCGGGACAGGAAGAGGCATATGGAAGGTTTCACCATCATCGACGGCGTCGTGGCGCTCTTCATCGTGCTCTCGGCGCTTCTGGCCTATTCGCGCGGCTTCGTGCGCGAATCCCTCGCCATCGCGGGCTGGGTCGTGGCCGGCGTCCTCGCCTTCATCTTCGCCCCGCAGGTGGAACCGCTGGTCAAGGAAATCCCGGTGGTCGGCGAATTCATCGCCGATAGCTGCGAGCTTTCGATGATCGGGGCCTTCGCCGTGGTCTTTGCCGTGGGGCTGATCATCGCTTCGCTCATCACACCGCTGTTTTCCTCACTGGTGCAACGCTCGGTTCTGGGCGGCCTCGACCAGGGGCTGGGCTTTGTCTTTGGCGTGGCGCGCGGTGTGCTGCTCGTCGCCATCGCCTATTTCGTCTATCAGACTGTCATTTCCTCGCAATCCATCCAGATCATCGACGACAGCCGCTCGGCGCGCGTCTTCTCGCAACTGACCGGCAAGATCGAAGACCGCAACCCCGACGAGGCGCTGGGCTGGATCACCCGCCAATACGAAGAGCTGATCGCCCAATGCGAGGCCCCGCAGTAACCGATGCTGCCGCAAAGCCCGGTTCTCGCCCTCATATTCATGGCCTTGGCCGGGCTGGCCGTGGCCATTCAGGCACCGCTCAACTCGGCCCTTGGGCGCACGATCGAGAGTTCCCTTACCGCCGCCGCCGTGTCATTTGGCGTGGGCTTCGTGGCGCTGGTGCTCTTGGTGGCCCTCTCGGGTGACAGCGCCGCCTTTGGCCGCGCCGCCCTCGCCCCGCGCTGGCTCTTGCTTGGCGGCCTTCTGGGCGCGTTCTTTGTCTGGGCCTCGCTCTGGAGCGTGCCAGTTCTGGGCGTGCTCACCACCACGGCGGCGCTTATTCTGGGGCAGATGGTTGGGGCCATGGTGCTCGATTACATCGGTGCATTCGGCATCGCCGCGCGCGATCTGTCGTGGACCCGCCTCACGGCTGCCCTGCTGGTGGGTGCCGGCGTCATCCTTTCGCGCTTCTGATCCCTCGCCAGCCATCGCATCGCCACGTTATCTGTGATAGTTTCGTGACATGTGCCGCCTGAGCGCGTATGACACGCCCAAGCGAAATCCATGGATTCGGAGCTGCCCGCTTTGCCCAAACAGATGCCCCCCGCCCACCCCTTCGACGATGACAAGCTGAAGGAGGAATGCGGAATCTTTGGCGTGATCGGCCTGACCGACGCGGCAAATTTCGTGGCCCTCGGCCTGCACGCCCTGCAACACCGTGGACAAGAGGCGGGCGGTATCGTCAGCCATGATCCCGAGCAAGGGTTCAACTCGGTGCGCCGCTTTGGCTATGTGCGCGACAATTTCACCAGCCAGTCGCTGATGGAAACCCTGCCCGGCCCACTGGCCATCGGCCATGTGCGCTATTCCACCGCTGGATCAAAAGGGGCCGCGATCCGCGATGTGCAGCCCTTCTTTGGCGAATTCGCCATCGGCGGGGCCGCGATTGCTCATAACGGCAACATCACCAACGCCATTGCACTGCGCAAGGAACTGATCGAGCGCGGCTCGATCTTTCAATCCGGCTCTGACAGCGAATGTATCATTCATCTGATGGCCCGCTCGCTGCAAAAACGCATCCCCGAACGGATGGAGGATGCGCTGCGGCGCGTCGAAGGCGCGTTTTCCATCGTGGCCATGACCCGGTCGAAACTCATCGGCGTGCGCGATCCCCTCGGCGTGCGCCCGCTCGTCTTGGGCCAATTGGGTGAAGGCTGGGTGCTCAGCTCTGAAACCTGCGCGCTCGACATCATCGGCGCGCGCCTCGTGCGCGAGATCGAGCCGGGCGAAATGGTCGTCATCACCGCCGGTGGCGGCGTCGAGAGCCATTTTCCCTTCCGCCGCCAGCCCTCGCGCTTCTGCATCTTCGAGCATGTCTATTTCTCGCGCCCCGATTCGATCATCGGCGGCCGCTCGGTCTATGAAACCCGCCATCAGATCGGCGTGGAACTGGCCCGCGAGGCCCCGATCGACGCCGATCTGGTCTGCCCCGTGCCCGATAGCGGCACGCCAGCCGCCATCGGCTATAGCCACGAATCGGGTATCCCCTTCGCGATGGGGATCATCCGCAATCAATACATGGGCCGTACCTTCATCGAGCCTACCGAACAGATCCGCAACATGGGCGTGCGGCTCAAGCTCAACGTCAACCGCGCCCTGATCGAGGGCAAGCGCGTCATTCTCGTGGATGACAGCGTGGTGCGCGGCACCACCAGCCGCAAGATCAAGGAGATGATCCTTGATGCCGGCGCCGCCGAGGTGCATTTTCGTATCGCGTCGCCCCCTACGGCTTGGCCGTGCTTTTACGGGGTGGACACGCCGCAGCGCGAGAAACTCCTCGCCGCGACCATGTCAGAGGATGAGATGCGCGACCATTTGCAGGTCGATAGCCTCAAGTTCATATCACTTGACGGTCTCTACCGCGCCGTGGGCGAGGCGGGCGGGCGCAATGCCAAATGCCCGCAATATTGCGATGCCTGCTTCTCGGGCGAATATCCCGTGGCCCCTTCCGACATGATCGAACAGGGCTTCGCGCTGAAAGCCGCCGAGTAACAGCCCCGCTCAGTCGCCATACCCGGCGGCTGAGCAGAGATTTGCCCGCGCGATTCTGCATTGCGGCAACTCCTTGCCGACCCGCGCCACGGCCCTTTCCCCTGTCTCTTTCCCCGTCTAGATGCCCGCCAGAGCACTGCACGAAACCAGAGCACTGCACGAAAGAGGCACAGGTGACAGAACATACAGAAACCCCCGCCGCCACGTTAGAGGCCGCAACCCAGCATGACGCGCTGCCTGATGCCCGGCTCACGCTTGTCGGCACCCTGCATGGTCCCTCCCATGCCCGCGCACTCCTTCGGATCGGCAACGCCGTCCACACCGTAGAGGTGGGCACCAGCCTTGGCACAGCCAAGGTTACGGCCATCGGCGAAGGCGTCGTGATCCTCGCCCGCTCGGGGCGCAGCGAACGCCTCAGCCTGCCCGCGTCCTGATCCGATCCGCCACAGAAAAACGCCGCCCCCTTGCAGGAGCGGCGTTTCTCTTTTCCTGGTCTGGCGGATATGGCGTCAGCCCTTGCGCGCCCGGATCACTGCGGTGGCCCCGGTCACGATCATCGCCGCGATCACGGCCTTGACCACATCACCCAGCAGGAACGGCGCCATCCAACCGGACCAGAGCGCATCGGCGCTCTTGCCCAACATGGCCGCAGGCCATGCCAGACCCGGCAGGTAAAGCAGCGCCGAAATCCCCATGCCGCAAAGTGCGGTGGACACGGCGCCCCGCGCCAACCCGCGCTCGACCGCGAGGCCCGCCAGATAGGCCATGGCGACAAAGCCAAAGAGGAACCCGGCGGTCGGCCCCATCAGCGCCACACCGTTCAAGCCACCCGCAAATACCGGTAGCCCCATCGCGCCCTCGGCCAGATAGGCCAGCAGCGTGAGCGCGCCCAAACGCGACCCAAAGGTCAGACCGACCATCAGGATCGCCAATGTCTGAAGCGTCAGCGGCACCGGGTAGAACGGCACGCTCACCTGTGCGGCGACCGCAATCAGGAAAGAACCACCCAGAACCAGCCCCGCTTGGCGGAGCAGTGTATCGTGGCCGTTAACGGCCTTGGTCAAAACTGTATTGCGCATCGTTCACGCCCCTCTGTTATGTCTCTCTTCCGACTTTTTCGCTGCATGTGCGAGAAAGTCAAGCGATTGCCCTTGAATTGCCCCGCAACTGGTGGGATTTCCCTTGTATGGACAGCAACACACCCCTCCCGACTGCCCTTGTGACCGGCGCATCGCGCGGTCTGGGCGCAGCCATGGCCGAGGCCTTGGCCAAAACCCACCATGTCGTCGCCGTCGCCCGCACCACCGGCGCGCTCGAAGAACTCGACGACCGCATTCAGGCCGCAGGCGGTCAGGCGACGCTGGCCCCGATGGACATCACCAATACCGGGGCGATGGCGCAACTGTGCCGCTCGATCCATGACCGCTGGGGCGCGATTGCCACCTGGGTTCATGCGGCGGTCCATGCTGCCCCCCTGACGCCCGCCGCGCATCTGTCCGAAGGCGACTGGACCAAATCGGTCGCCTGCAACGTCACCGCCACCGGCATCCTCATTCCCTTCCTCACCCCGCTTCTGGGCACCGAGGGTCGGGCCGTCTTCTTTGACGATACCCATGCGGGCGAGAAATTCTTTGGCGCTTACGGCGCCACCAAGGCCGCGCAAATCGCCCTCGCGCGCTCCTGGCAGGTCGAAACGGTTAGAACCGGACCGCGCGTGCATATCCTGACACCCAACCCCATGGCCACCGCCACCCGCGCCCGCTTTCACCCCGGCGAGGACCGCGATGCCCTTGCCCATCCCCACGATGAGGCCGCGCGCCTGATGGCGGAATTGACCTGAGGCCCCCTCCCAAGCTTGCCGCCCGCCCCGGTGCCCGCTAGACAGAGACCACACAAGAAAAAAGGGCAGGCCATGCGTATTCTGATCACCAATGACGACGGCATCAACGCCCCCGGTCTGGCCGTTCTCGAGGAAATCGCCACTGCGCTCGCCGGTCCGGAGGGCGAGGTATGGACAGTGGCCCCCGCCTTTGAACAATCCGGCGTCGGGCATTGCATCTCCTACACCCGCCCGATGATGATCTCGAAAATGGCCGAGCGCCGCTATGCCGCCGAGGGCAGCCCCGCCGATTGCGTCCTTGCGGGCCTGCATGACGTGATGAAGGACGCAGCACCCGACCTCGTGCTTTCGGGCGTCAATCGCGGCAACAACGCCGCCGAGAACGCAGTCTACTCCGGCACCGTGGGCGCCGCGATGGAGGCCGCGCTCCAGGGCGTGCCCGCCGTGGCCCTCAGCCAGTATTACGGCCCCGCCAATCGCGATCTCGACGACACCTTCGAGGCCGCGCGCGTTCACGGCCTGCCCACCCTGCGCCGCCTGCTCGACAAGGGCGTCTGGACCCGCGACGATTACGGCATCTTCTATAATATCAACTTTCCGCCCGTGCCTGCGGCCGAGGTCAAGGGCATCCGCGCCGCGCGTCAGGGCTTTCGCCGCGACATGGGCTTTGGCGTCCAGCCGCATGTCGCCCCCTCGGGGCGGCGCTTTCTCTGGGTCACGGGCGCACCGCAACACGAACCGACCAGCCCCGGCTCGGATGCCGATGTGAACCTTCAGGGCTACATCTCCGTCACCCCCATGCGCGCGGATCTCACCGCCCATGACGCGCTGGAGGCGCTCAAGGCGATCGAATGACCGAGGACGAGGATCACAGCAGCGCCGAACGCAAGATGCAGTTTCTCTTTGCCCTGCGCTCCAAGGGCGTGACCGATGCGCGGGTTCTCACCGCGATGGAGCAGATCGACCGGGGCCCATTCATTCGGGGCTATTTCGCGGAACGCGCCTATGAGGACATGCCGCTGCCGATTGCCTGCGGCCAGACCATCAGCCAGCCCTCGGTCGTTGGCCTGATGACACAGGCGCTCAAGGTCACGAACCGCGACAAGGTGCTCGAGGTCGGCACCGGCTCGGGCTATCAGGCCGCAATCCTCAGCCAGTTGGCCCGCCGCGTCTACACCGTCGACCGCCACCGCCGTCTGGTGCAAGAGGCGTCGGAGATCTTTCGCGCCCTCGATCTGACCAATATCACGGCGCTCACCGCCGATGGCAGCTTTGGCTTGCCCGATCAGGCGCCGTTTGACCGCATCATCGTCACCGCCGCCGCCGAAGACCCGCCCGGCCCCCTATTGGCCCAACTCAAGATCGGGGGTATCATGGTCGTGCCCGTGGGTCAGTCCGATGCCGTGCAACGGCTGATCCGCGTCACCCGGCACGAAAACGGTTTTGAATATGACGAATTACGCCCTGTGCGCTTTGTCCCGCTGGTCGAAGGGCTTGGGCGCGACGGCTAGGCCCTGTATAAGCAGGGCATGTGCAAACCAAGGTCCCGGCCAACAAGGGACCACTCAAGAGGATGATCGAGATGCGTAAACTCCCCCGCTCCGCACCGTTGCTGGCAACCATGGCCTTCGCTCTGGCGGCCTGTGATCAACCCCTCGATCTCGACATGCGCGGCGCCTTCGGCAACGCACCCAGCACCGCCGAGGCGGCCCGCAACGCCACCGCCCCGCGCCCACAGCCCGATGCCCGCGGCATCATCTCCTATCCCGGCTATCAGGTCGCCGTGGCCGAACGCGGCGATACCGTCGGCAGTCTGGCCCGCCGCATCGGGGCCGACCCCGGCGAACTGGCCCGCTACAACGGCGTGCAGACCGGCGATCCCCTGCGCAAGGGTGAGATCCTCGCCCTGCCCGGTCGCGTCGCCGAACCCTTGGGCGGCCCGATCCAATCCCCCTCCGACGTGGACATCGGCAGCCTTGCCGATGGCGCGATCCGCCGCGCCGATTCCCAAACGGTCACGACAACGGCCCTGCCCCCCGCAACGCCCGGCACCGCCACAGCCCCGGCGCAGGTGGGTGTCGAACCCGTCCGCCACAAGGTCGAGCGTGGCGAGACCGCCTTTTCCATCGCCCGGCTCTACAATGTCTCGATCCGCAGCCTTGCCGACTGGAACGGGCTTGGCCCCGATTTCTCGGTACGCGAGGGGCAATTCCTGCTGATTCCCGTGGCCCTTCCGGGCGAGAAAACCGCCCCCTTCGACGAAACCGAAGTGGCCGCCGTCACCCCGCCGGGGGCCGGCACGCCCACACCCACCCCGCCAAGCGCCTCCAAGCCGCTGCCGGATGAGAAAACCACGCCCAAGGCCGCGCCGGTCGAGAAAATCGCAGCCCCCGATCTCGGCAAGACCGAAACCAAGGCCAGCGCCGCGCGCATGTCCTTCCCGGTCAAGGGCGACATCATCCGCGAATATGCCAAGGGCCGCAATGACGGCATCGACATCTCCGCCACCCCCGGCGCGCCGGTCGTCGCCGCCGACGCGGGCACCGTTGCTGCCATCACTGAGGATACCAACGGTATCCCGATCATCGTGGTGAAACACGCAGGCTCGCTCCTGACCGTCTATTCCAATGTCGAGGGGCTGACCGTCAAGAAAGGCGACAGCGTCACACGCGGCCAAAAGCTCGCTGAAATTCGACGCACCGGCACACCCGCCCTGCATTTCGAGGTGCGCGACGGCTTCGACAGCGTCGATCCGATGCGCTTCCTCGGGGGCTGACGTTCTAAGGGTTTATTTCGGCGGCGGGGCAGCGCAATGCGCCCCCGTTGCCGCCAAGCCAGAGCCAAGCGCCAGCATCGGTGGCGCGGTATAGGGGTTGAGCGGGTCCGCCGTGATCGCGTCAAACGCGATAAACCCGACCAACAGCGCAAGCATCGCAACCGTCACATGCGCCCGGATCATTTGCGCGCCTCCAGGCCCAGCCAGGGCCGCAGCCGCACGCCCACCCATGATCCGGCAAAGGCCGCAATGAACCACACCCAGCCATGCGCCGACCCGGTGCCGATCCCGCTGAAAAACGCGCCGATGTTGCAGCCAAACGCAAGCCGCGAACTATAGCCCAGCACAAGCCCCGCGATGATCACTGCAACCCACGCCCGCGCGGGCAATATTCCAATGGGCGAGGCCAGACCCGCCCGCCACCACGCCATAAGCGCCGCGCCCCCGATCAAACCGAAATCGGTAAGCGAGGTCACATCCGTCAAGACACTGGCCCCCACTTGCGCCTGATTGCCTGGCGCTGACCAGAACGCCGATCCGGACAGATCGCCCCCCACGGCCACCACTACCTTCGCCACCCAGAGGCCCAGGCCGTAAACCACGCCCCACGGCTGGCCAGCCACGATCAGATGCAGGATGGCCAAGCCCGCAAGCGCCAGAATAGCCCCCCAATAGCGCGCAGGCAGCCGGTGAGAGCCGCGCTTGCCCAGCACCAGGGCCAGACCGGCAACCGCCGCCAACCCGACCAGCGTGATCGCCAACCCCTGCCCGCCCGACAACACCATGACCGGCAGGCTGCCCAGATTGGTCCACCATGTCAGGTGATAGGCCCCGGCAAAGCTGCCGATGGCAAAGAACGGCAGCGCCACCGCGCCGATCGCATTGCCGCTTCCGGCATTCACCAGCGTGCCCGACCCACAGCCCAGAACGATCTGCATCGCCGCACCAAACACGAACGCGCCACCGATCATCGCCACGCCAATCGGGGCGTGCGCGCCCTTCAACTCGGCCCCATTCGTCGCCAAGAGCGGAAAGGCCACGCTGGCGACAATCGCGATGCAAATCAACTGCGCCAGCAACCCCGAGGCATCCCGCTCAAGGATCATCCGTCGCCATGGCCCGGTAAAGCCAAAGCGAAACCCCTCCAGCGTCAGCCCAAAGCCAAGCCCGATCAACAACAACAGCCCATAGCGGGGCCCCGCGAACAGGGCCACCGCCAGCACCACCGCCGCCACTGCGACCAAGGCCATAAGGCGCGACGCAGCGCCGGGTGAGGACGGGATCGCGGCAGAGGCGGCTTGGCTCACACGGGGGCTCCTGTTCGGCTTAGTATTTGCCGGTGATCTTGTTCAGCAGGTTCTGGAACAGACCCGGCACATTGGCCATGTCATAGCCCGCATTCGACCAGCCGACCATAGATTCGGGATACATCCGCACCCCTTCGATGCCCGCAACCTCGCTCAGCGCGAACCAGTTGGTCGCGGCCCAATGCCCGGTGTTGCAGAACGACACCAGCCGGTCACCCGCCTCAAACCCGTTCTTAGCCGCCAATTCGCGGATCAGGTCCGGCTTGATCAGCGTCGGCTCATCCTGCCCGAACCAGCGGTCATGGGTGAAATACCGCGACTGCGGCAGGGTGCCGGGCTGTGCCGCTGCGGCATGTTTGGTCTCACCCTTCCAGAACGATTCGGGGCGCGCGTCGATCAACTCGGCGCTGTCCTTGCCGTCGATGATCGCTTTCACGTCCTCGCGCGTGGCCGTCCATGTCGGATCATAGCTGACCGTGATGTCGCTCGGGGTGATGGCCTCTGCCGCACCCTTGGCCACCGGCTTGCCTGCCTTTTCCCAAGCGTTCATGCCGCCGTTGAGAATCGCAAGATCGGTCAAGCCGCTGGATTTCAGCGTCCAGTAGACCCGCGCCGCCGCCCCAAAATCGGTCTGGTCGCTGCCCTGATGCACGACCACGATGGGACGCCCCGCCGTGACGCCAAGACCGCGCAGGACCTCGGTCATCTTGTCCTCGGGCACAACCTGCCCCGGATTATCCGCGGGTCCCCGGAACAGCCCATAGGGGGCCGGAATCGAACCCGGAATATGCCCGGTCTCATAGGCGGCCCCGGTGCGAATATCCAGAACGATCGCCTCTTGCGTGGCTTGCGCCTGTGCCACACCCTCAGGGTCGGTGAGCGGCCCCAGTTGTGCCATCACAGCCACCGGCGATACAATCAGCGCCGCGGCCAGACCCAGTTTTCTGATCCTGTCAAACATCGTGGTATCCCCTTGTTTTCCTGACGCGGAACCTAGGTCGCGACCAGAAGAACAACAAGTCGCCTGACCGCCAATCACATTCTCTTGAGCGAATAAGAAGCATCGCCCAAGCAGACGCGCGCGCCCCAACCAACATACCGTGACAGGCTCGGAATCTGAACATTTTTCCGTCAAATGCGGAAGCTGCGGAACGTTTTATCCAAACGCTTGCGCGTCTTCGTCCTCGTCGCCACGCCCGGTTCCCTTGGCGCCGGTCACGATCCCCAGCGATTTCAGCTTGCGATGCAGGGCGCTGCGCTCCATCCCGACGAATTCCGCCGTGCGGCTGATATTGCCACCAAAGCGGTTAATCTGGGTCAGCAGATACTCGCGCTCGAACGCTTCACGCGCCTCGCGCAGCGGCATCGTGGCAATCGCCCCCGACAGCACAACGCGCCCCTCATCGACCGGCCCGCTGCTCTCGCTCGGCAATTCGCGGGCGGCAATCGGGCCCTGTCCCTCACCCAGGATCAACACCCGCTCGATCATATTGCGCAACTGCCGCACATTCCCCGGCCAGCGCATCGTCTGCAAGAGCGCCGCCGCCTCCTCGCTCAAGGACCGCAGCGCAAGCCCCTGCGTGCGATGGAACATGGCGATGAAATGCTCGGCCAATGCCGGAATATCCTCGCGCCGCTCTTCCAGACTGGGCACCGCAATCGGCACCACGTTAAGCCGGTGAAACAACTCCCGCCGGAACCGCTCGGCGGCAATCTCCGCCTCCAGATCGCGGCTGGTCGAGGAAATAACCCGCAGATCCACCTGAATCTTGGTGCTGCCGCCCACCCGCAGGAATGTCTGATCCACCAGCACGCGCAGGATCTTCGATTGCGTGCCCATCGGCATATCGGCGACCTCGTCGAAATAGATCACCCCGCCATTGGCCTCTTCCAAGAGGCCGGGCACCACGCCGCTCTCTTCGGATTCGCGGCCAAAGAGCACTTCCTCCATCCGCTCCGGCGCAATCGAGGCACAGCCCACCGTCACAAACGGCGCCGAGGCGCGCGCAGAATTGGCGTGGATATAGCGCGCCGCCAATTCCTTGCCTGATCCCGCCGGACCGGACAGCATTACCCGGCCATTCGATTTCGTGACCTTGTCCAATTGCCCCATCAGCGCGCGAAATGCGGATGCCTCACCCAGCATCTCCGACGGCGCGGTTTCCCGCCGCTTCAGAACTTGGTTTTCCCGCCGCAAGCGGCTGGTTTCCATGCCGCGCCGGATCACCACCATCAATTGATCAATGTTGAACGGCTTTTCGATAAAGTCATAGGCCCCCTGCTTGATCGCCGCGACGGCAATCTCGATATTGCCATGGCCCGAAATGATCACCACTGGCACGTCGGGATATTCTCGTTTGACGGTCTTGAGGATGTCGATCCCGTCCATATGGCTGTCCTTGAGCCAGATATCGAGGATCAAGAGGCTGGGCTGTTCCGCGGCAATCGCTGCCATCGCCTCGTCGGAATTGCCCGCCCGTCGCGTGCTATAGCCCTCATCCTCCAGAATATCCGAGATCAGCTCCCGAATATCGCGCTCGTCATCTACAATCAGAATATCACTCATCGGTCCCTCAACCGGCCAGCTCGGCCTCTACAGTATCTTGCACCAGCAGCGGCAGGCTGACCACGGCCATCGCCCCGGCATGTGCCCCCGCCTCGAACGGTTCCGCATCCTCGAGCACCAGCGTCCCGCCATGCTCTTCGATGATCTTCTTCACAATGGGCAGGCCAAGCCCCGTGCCCTTGTCGCGCGTCGTCACATAAGGCTCAAAGAGCCGCGCCCGGTCTTGCGGCAACCCGATCCCGTTGTCGGAAATGCGGATCACGGCGCGGTCGCCCTCAATCGCGCTCTCGATGCGGATCATCGGGCGGTGCCCCTCGGGCGCGCCCTTTTCCTGAAGTGTTTCAATCGCTTCTCCGGCGTTCTTAACCAAGTTTGTCAACGCCTGCCCGATCATCGCCGCGTCAATATCTGCCCTAAGCGGCGCCGTATCCAACCGCAGGTCGAACACAACCCCCGGCTGCCCGGTCTCTTGCAATAGCACGACCTCGCGCAACACCTGACTAAGGCTCTCTTGCTGCGTCACCGGTTCGGGCATCCGCGCGAACTTGGAAAACTCATCAACAATCCGTCGCAAATCATTGGTCTGGCGCACCACCACATCGGTCAACTGCTCCAGACTCTGCGCCTCATCTGGCGGCAATTGCTTGGCGAACTTGCGTTTGATCCGCTCGGCGCTCAATTGAATGGGCGTGAGCGGGTTCTTGATCTCATGCGCGATCCGCCGCGCCACATCGCCCCAGGCGGCCATGCGCTGCGCCGATACAAGGTCGGTCACGTCGTCAAAGGCCACCACATAACCCTCGCGCGTGCCCGCCTCGCTGATCCGGGTCGACATGCGCACCAACAGATTCTCCTGCCGCGCACCGCGCATCACCTTGATTTCTTCCTGTACAAAGCCGCCCGGCACCGTGCGCAGCCGATCAAAGAGCGCGCCAAATTCCGGCACCACCGCCTTCAGCGCCAGCGATTGCTGGTCCTCCGACCAATCCAGCAACCGTTCGGCGGCGCGATTGACAAAGGTCACGCGCCCCTCCGCATCCAACCCCACCACGCCCGATGACACAGACCCAAGCACGGAATCAAACAACCGTCGCCGCCGCTCGATCTGCTGCGTGTTGGTCAAGAGCGCCTCGCGCTGGCCCTTCAATTGCCGCGTCATCTGGTTGAAATAGGTGCTGAGCTGCGCAATCTCGTCGTCGCCCTCCTCCTCGCGCACCTGCGTATCCAGATCCCCCTCGCCCACGCGCTGCGCCGCAGAGGTCAGCCGCCCGACGGGCTGCGACAACCGCTCGGCAAACCACATGCCCAGCCAGATCGCGGCCAGGATCAGGATCACCGCAAACCCGAGATAGAGCAGCCCGAATTCAAACAGAACCCGCCCCCGCTCGCTCTCGCGCTGCTTGTAGAAATTGGCGGTTTCCTTGGTCTCGTCGAGCAGGTTCAGGATTGCCCCATCCACCGTCCGGCTGACATAGAGCAAGCGGTCCGGCAACGCCTCAAGCGGCATCAACGCACGAAACTCGTTATTCTCCCAATCGCGGATCACCACCACACCCTCGGCCTGGGCTTGGGCAATCTGCGCAGCCGTCGGTCGCTCGTAATCAAAGAGATACGATCGCTCGCCGCGCGCCCGGATTTCGCCTGTGCCATCAATCACGAACGCCTCGCGCAGCCCGCGTTGAATCTCGCGCTGCCCCGAGGACAGGACTTGGCGAATATCGCCATCGGTCATGAACACGGCGGCCCGTTTGGTGGCATTGATCACCCGCGCCAGCACGCGAATATCGGTCTCCAGATCGCGGCGATGTTCCTCTTCATAGGCCTGCGCCGCCGCAACGGAACTGTCCACCACCCGGCCCACACGCTCGGAAAACCACGCCTCTAGGCCCATGTTCACCGATAATGTCGCAAACACCGCCACCGTGATCGTGGGCAACAGCGCCATCAGCGCAAAAACCCCCGTCAACCGCAGGTGAAGCCGCGACCCCGCCGAGCGCGAGCGCCGCGCTGCCACCATCCGCGCCACGCGCTGCATGACCAGCCCGGCCACCATCAGCACGTAAATCATATCAAACAGCAGAACCAGCCGCAGCCCGTTCGACGTGGCCCCCTGATCGAGCGGCCCCATCATCAGATAGGTCGCCAAGGCGAGCACCGGCCCCAACAGCACAAGGCCAAGCGTCGCCCCATTCTGGAGACGCTGCAACCGGCGCAGGCGGCTTACACCCTCCCACGACAACCGCCTGCCTCTGAACCCGCGTGTCTGCGTTGCCACGCACACCCCCCATTCCCTCGTGGGGCTGCACCTGCTTCCCCGCAACATGTGGACCGTCCGAGGGCAAGCGCCCCCGTTTGGCAACAGTCCTGTTGCAGTTTTACATCAACTTGCGGCGGCGTGTCACGTTAATATCCAGATCGGTGATCTTCTTGCGCAACGTATTGCGATTGATCCCCAAAAGATCGGCACATTTCGCCTGATTGCCGGCCGTGGCGTCCAACGCAATCTCAATCAAAGGCAACTCGATTTCACGCAAAACGCGCGTATACAGCCCCGGTGGCGGCAAGGCATCGCCATGCAGATCGAAATATCGCCGCAAATGCCCCGCAACCGACGCGGTCAGGCTCTCGCCCCGCCCTTCGCGCATCACCGGCTCGGCACGCGGCTGATTGCCCAGCACCGCCTCTACCTCGGTGCGGCTGATTTCCTCGGCCATCGCGGTCAGTCCGATTCGTCGCACCGCATTCTCCAACTGCCGCACATTGCCCGGCCAGCTATAGGCGCGCATCAACTCCGCCGCCTGCTCCGACAGATGCCGCGCCGGTTGTCCATCCCGCTCGTCGCGCCCCAGAAAATGCTCGGCCAAGAGCGGAATATCCTCAACCCGCGCGCGCAGGCTCGGCACGTCGATCACCGCCCCGCTCAGCCGGTAATAGAGATCCTCGCGCAACGTGCCCTCTTCCAGAGCCTGCCCCGGCGGCACCCGACTTGTCGCCATGAACCGTGGCACATGATCGCCCGGCGCATCCATCATCCGCACCACCCGGCCCTGCGCCTCAAGCGGCAGATCCGTCACCTCATCCAGAACAATCGTGCCGCCCTTGACCCGCGCCATGATCCGCGACGGCCCGTCCAACTCGCGCAAGTCCCCTGGCGTCACCGTGACAAACGGCAGCGTGCGCCGGTCCGAGAAGTCATGGATCGCCTTGGCAATCAGAGACTTGCCCGTGCCCGACTCGCCACAGATCATCACCGGCAGGTCGGTGTTCATGATCCGCGCCACCACCCGGTAAAGCGCCTGCATCGCCGCCGTGCGCCCGATCAGCGGCAATTCCTCGGGCCGCTCCACCTCGACCTCACGAATGGGCCGCCGTGCCCGGCTCTCGAGCGCCCGCGCCGTGCGCTTCATCAGGTCCGGCAGGTCAAAGGGCTTGGGCAGGTAATCATAGGCCTCCGCCTCCGCCGCCTTGATTGCCGTCATGATCGTATTCTGCGCCGAAATCACGATCACCGGCAAACCGGGCCGGTCCTGCGCTATCTTGGGCAGCATTTCTAGGCCGTTGCCATCGGGCATCATCACATCCGAGATGACCACATCGCCCTTGCCCTCGCCCACCCACCGCATCAGCGTGGTCAGGCTCGAGGTGGCATGCACCCGGCACCCCGCCCGTGTCAACGCCTGCGTCAGAACCGTGCGGATCGTGCGGTCGTCATCGGCGACCAGTACCGTGCCATCCATCCTCAAGCCTCCTTGGTTGCGTCCGCTGCCCGTTGCAACGAAATCCGAAACACCGTGCGCCCCGGCACGGAATTGACCGAAATCCAGCCGTCATGGTCCGAAATGATCTTGGCCGCCAAGGCCAAGCCCAACCCCGTTCCATTCTCGCGCCCCGAAACAAAGGGATCGAACACCTGATCGGCAATCTCGGGCGGCAGTCCGGGACCATCGTCGATGATTTCAATCTGCAAAGGCAGCGCCTTGCCCTGCCCCTCACCGCGCCGCACCCTGAGCGACTGCTCATAATACGTGTGCAAGCGGATCGTGCCGGGCTTCCCCCGCGCCGCCTCGGAGGCGTTTTTCAAGAGGTTCAACACCACCTGCAGCAATTGGTCACTATCGCCAAGTGCCAGCGGCAGCGACGGATCGTAATCCTCGACCAGCGCCATATGCGCGGCAAAGCCCAGCATGGCCGACCGCCGCGCGCGGTCCAGCACGTCATGCACATTCACCGGGCGCATATCGGGCGCGCTGATATTGCCGAATTGCTCGACCCGCTCCAACAGGCTCACGATCCGGCGGCTTTCGCTCACGATCAAATCCGTCAGTTCCAGATCCTCTGGCCCCAGCGTCATCGACAAGAGCTGCGCCGCGCCTGTGATACCCGCAAGCGGGTTCTTGATCTCATGCGCCAGCATTTCCGCCATGCCGATCGCTGATTTCGCTGCCGATTTCACATTGCTGTTCTGCACCATGCGCCCGGCCAATTCGCGCGGGCTGATCAGCATGATCATATGCCCCGGACGGCCCGTCAGAGGTGCCACCTGCAAATTGCACTGCATCGGCGCGCGCTCGCCCGTGCCCACATCCACATCGTTGACAAAGAGCGGCGCGTCATTGGCCCGCGCCCGCTCGAACGCCTCTTCCAGCGGCGCGTTGACCGCCAGCTTGTCCCAGACCGGCTGTCCCATCAGCGCCCGCGACGACGACATCATGAACCCTTCCGCCGCCGGATTGATCCCCGCGATCCGGTCTTGCGGATCAAGCAGGATCGCGGGCACCGGCAAGGAGGTCCAGATCGCATCCTCCGTGCTCATGCGGCGGCCCGCGCAATCTGCACGCCCCCGGCCATTGCATCGGGCAAACGCTCCAGCACCGCCGCTGGTGCGCTAGCTGTCAGCACCGCACGCCGCAGGCTCTCGCCCGTGCCCGCGGCATCCATGTACCACCCCAGATGCTTGCGCGCGACGCGCAGCCCCAGATCCCGGCCATAAAAGCTCAGCATCGCCTCGTAATGCCCGGCCACCAGATCGGCCAAGGCCGCCCCCTGCGGCACCACAGGGGCTGTGCCCTGCCCCATCGCCGCCGCGACCTCTGCCAGAACCCAAGGCCGCCCACGTGCGCCCCGACCAATCATCACACCTGACGCGCCGGACAGCGCCGCCGCCCGGCGCGCCGTGCCAACGTCTGTAATATCGCCGTTGGCAATGACCGGAACATGGACAGCCGCCACTATCTCCGAAATCGCCGCCCAATCCGCCGACCCTTTGTAAAATTGGCAGCGCGTGCGCCCATGCACCGTGACCATCGCCACGCCCACGCCCTCTGCCCGCCGCGCCAGATCCGCCGCGTTCAAACAGTCGTGATCCCAACCCAAGCGCATCTTCAGTGTGACCGGTACATCGACCGCGCCCACCACCGCCTCGATCAACCGCAACGCATGATCCGGATCGCGCATCAACGCCGAGCCAGACGCCCCGGCCCCACTGGCACTCACCACCTTCTTGGCCGGGCAGCCCATGTTGATATCGATGATCCGTGCGCCCTGGCTGGCCACCACCCGCGCCGCCTCTGCCATCCACTGCGCATCGCAGCCCGCCAGTTGAACGGCCGTATTCTCCGCCCCAAGACCCAATTCCGCCTTGCCGCGCGCCGAGGGCTTGGCCTGAACCATTTCCTGGCTTGCAACCATCTCGCTTACCACGAGCCCCGCGCCAAATCCCGCCACGACGTTGCGAAACGGCAGGTCGGTGATTCCCGCCATCGGCGCCAAGAGGACCGGTGTCGCCAAAGCCTTGTTCGCGATCCTGAGCATATCCCTGCCTAATCCTTGTGCATATCGCCGGTTCTACCCGTGAACCCCGCATCAAACAATGATCACAGGCCCAATTAACAGTCGCTAGCGGCCGACATGCCCATTTATTAGGCAGATGCTCAGCCATTGCGCTCGGATAAAACCCGTCCTAATCAAGAGCCATGACAACCGCCGCCCTCATCGTCGCCGCAGGCCGGGGCACCCGCGCAGGCGGGGACTGCCCCAAGCAATGGCAGCCCCTTTTGGGCCGCCGTGTCATCGACTGGACGCTCGACGCCTTTCTGGGTGCTGAAGGGATCGACAGGATCCTCGTCGTGCTACATCCCGACGACCTCGACCGTCTTGCCCCAGACCCTCGGATTCTGGTCACGACGGGCGGTGCCACACGCGCCGAGTCGGTCCGAAACGGCCTCGAAGCCTTGGCAAGCGATCCGCCCGACCACGTGCTCATCCATGACGTGGCAAGATGTTGTACAAAATCACCTTATATAGCTTACATAACTTACAAAATCCGCAGCACCGGTTTGCCCGCGCTGGCCCCGGCTCTCCCCGTGACCGATGCACTCTGGACCGGCGCCGAGGGGCGTGTGACCGGCACCCGTGATCGTACCGGGCTATACCGTGCTCAGACCCCACAAGCCTTTGATTTTGCGATAATCCTTTCCGCGCACCGCGCACGTAAGGGCGACGCAGCCGACGATGTCGCCGTCGCCCGCGCCGCCGGGATTGACGTGACAATCCTCGATGGCGACGAAGACAACCTCAAGATCACCCACCCGCACGACTTTAAACGTGCAGAGAAAATACTTGGAAATCAAATGGATATACGTGTCGGCTCAGGTTACGATGTACACCGCTTCGGCCCCGGTGACCACTGTATGCTCTGCGGTGTCGCCGTCCCCCATGATCGCGGGTTGCAAGGCCATTCCGACGCAGATGTCGGGCTTCACGCCCTAGCAGACGCTATATATGGGGGATTGGCACAGGGTGACATCGGTCGCCACTTCCCCCCCAGTGACCCCCAGTGGAAAGGCGCCAAAAGCCACATCTTCTTGCGCCACGCGGTGGGATTGGCGGATGAACTTGGCTTCAAGATCAATAACATAGACGTCACTCTTGTCTGTGAGCGTCCCAAGATTACGCCCCACGCCCCCGCCATGCAGGCCGCCCTCTCCGAGATCACAGGCGTTGCTCCTGACCGCATTTCAGTAAAGGCCACAACGTCAGAACGCCTCGGCTTCACCGGACGAGAGGAAGGCATCGCCGCGCAAGCGGTTGTCACCTTGGTGAAACCATGCGCCTAACCTATTTAATTTGCACATTTTTCTATGTCGGCCGTCTTCGCCCGGCCCCCGGCACATGGGGATCGCTCGCGGCCCTGCCGGTGGCCTGGGCGCTACATCTTGCGGGCGGTCCGGCACTTCTCTTCGCGGGGATCCTGCTCTCCTTTACATTAGGATGGTGGGCTACCCATCTGGAAACAAAGGGAAAGGATAATCATGATCCGTCCGAGATCGTGATTGACGAGGTGGCCGGCCAATGGCTTGCCTTCCTGCCAGTCTCGATCGGGGCCTCCCATGCCGGGGCGGACCTCCTAAATCTTTGGCCTGGCTTTGTTTTTTCCTTCGCCGCCTTCCGCTTCTTCGACATCACCAAGCTCGGCCCCATCGGTTGGGCCGACCGCCGCAACGACGCCTTGGGCGTCATGCTGGATGATATCGTCGCTGGCTTTGCCGCCGCGCTTTGTGTCCTTTTGGCTGCCGGCCTCTATCACGGGGTTCTAGGGCTATGATTACCAAGGAAATTCTTGCTCTTGCACAGGCAAAGGGCATTATGATCACCACCGCCGAAAGCTGCACGGGCGGCATGGTCGCTGCGGCCTTGACTGACATCCCCGGCTCTTCCGCCGTGGTTGAGCGTGGCTTTGTAACCTATTCAAATATAGCAAAAATCGAGATGTTGGGCGTGTCGGAGTTGACCCTCGCGACCTACGGGGCGGTTTCCGAACAGGTGGCAAAGGAGATGGCTGACGGCGCATTGCGGCATAGTGCGGCCCAGCTTGCCGTTTCGATCACCGGCATCGCCGGCCCCGGTGGCTCCGAGCACAAACCCGAGGGTCGCGTTTGTTTTGGTCTCGCCAAGATTGGACACCCGACCCGGACCGAAACCGTGGAATTCGGCCCACTAGGCCGTGGTGCCGTCCGTGAGCGCGCTCGGAATCATGCGCTTGAATTTCTTTTTATCTCTTTGAATGAGTAACTTGGTCAGCACACTTCATGCAGTCCCATAAAGCTCCTGCGCCCGCTGCTCAAAGGCCCGCACGATGCGCTTCATCGCCTCATAGAAGAATAGATCAGCTGCGGATTGTAACAACCTGTTCTTGAATGCAAAGTCGACGTCAAAACTGACCTCGCATCCACCCTCCACATCGCGAAACGCCCAGTTCGAGCGCATGTGGTGAAACGGCCCCTCCAGATACTCCGTCTCGATCCGCCGCATTGCCGGCCAGAGCACCACGCGACTCCCAAAGCGCTCCCGGAACACCTTGAAACTAATCACAAGATCCGCTTCCATGATCTCTGACCCATCCTGTTGCGGGCGCACGGATCGCACACGCGCCGCCGCCGTCCAGGGCAGGAACTGCGGGTAGCTGGCCACATCCGCCACCAGCGCATACATCTGCTCGGCCGTGTAGCGTAAAACGCGCGTCTCAGAATGTGTTGGCATACGCCCCCCGGTTTCCGCGTGACAGTGCGCCGCTTTTTCCTAGACTGGTCCGGGATGTTCAAGGGGGTCACATGCCGCAGCACGCCTATGTTATAGATAAAATGATCTCGGCCAAGAGCATCGCCGCGCGAATCGAGGCGTTGTCCCATAAAATTGAAGCCGAATTCGCAGGTACGCAAAAACTGGTGGTGGTGGGGCTGTTACGAGGCTCATTCATCTTCATCGCGGATCTGGTGCGCGAACTCGATCTGCCGGTGGAGGTCGATTTCGTCGAAACATCCTCTTATGGAAACGCCATGGAAAGCAGCCGAGAAGTTCGTATTCTCAAAGATTTACGCGGCGATATTGAAGGGCGTGACGTGCTGGTGGTAGAGGATATCGTCGATACCGGCCACACGCTTTTCCACGTCCTGCACCTGCTCCAGAGCCGCAGGCCGCACAAGCTCCGAACCATCGCACTTCTCGACAAACCCTCGCGCCGCGAGGCAGACATTCGCGCAGACTGGATCGGCTTTGAAATCCCGGACGAATTTGTCGTGGGCTATGGAATTGACTATGCGCAACGCAATCGGAACCTGCCCTACATCGGCAAGGTGCGCTTCGTCGACAACTAGCTAGAAATGGCGGACCCAAGAGGATTCGAACCTCTGGCCTCTGCCTTCGGAGGGCAGCGCTCTATCCAGCTGA
>NZ_CAXAUM010000020.1:0-61989 GCF_963972555.1 uncultured Roseovarius sp. | reverse complement strand
CGATCGTGCCGATGTTCACATGCGGCTTGTTACGTGCAAACTTTTCCTTTGCCATATCTCAGGACGCCTTGTCAGTTGGGGGGCCAGGGTGGCCCGAGTTTCATCGCGCGCGGTTTATTGGGTTATCACGGGGAAATCAAGCGGGTCTTGGCTTGGGCCCTTGGCCGTCGGGGTCCGTTCCGAGACCGCCCCTCAACGACCGAAAAGAGCCAAGCTGATCTTCTCGGCGAAGCTTGAGGAAACCTGCGCCATTTCGGTCTCCTGTCCTTTGACAAACACGACACCGGCGAGACCGCCGAAACGGCGTTCACCAGTCGCGGAAAGCGCCGTCTCGGCCAAGAGCGGCGTATCCGTGCCTTGCCGTGTCACACTCAGCGTCCCTCTCGATCCACTCGTGGTCGAGCCAAGCAACGCATAAACTCCTCCCGCGAGATAGAGCATCTCGAGGTCGAGATCGACAGTAACCGGCAACGCGCCCTCAGTATCGACGGCCTCAAGACGCGCCGCGATGACCTTCTCTGCGATTTCCTCGGCACGGTCCACATCGAGGCTGAACGCAGAACCAAACGTTTTCTTCGCGCGGGATGCATCCACCTTGACGGCGACGACATCAAGTGCTTCGCCTGCCTTCGTCAACTGCTGTTGAGGTGCGGTGCAGGCGGACAGCAGAGCGAGCGCGCCCGCCATGATCGTGATAGCATTGAATTTCATGGAAAAAAAACCTTACAACTTTTCGCCACGCCTTAGCAAAGCCACTTGATGCCCGCAAGGCGCATTCAGGCGCGCGCGCGCCCGCTTATTCTTCGGGCGGCGGGACGACCTCCGGTTCCTCGATCACTTCGGCCGCGGCGTTGGCCAGATCGGCGGCGTTCGGGGTTTCCGTCTGGGTCGGTACGGGCGAATCCCCGGATTCAGTGGCCGCAACGGTGGGCGCCTCGGCCTTTGGGGTCTCACCCTGAGGTGCTGCTTCCTCCCGCGCCTCGGGGCGCTCCTTGTCATTCGCGGGCAAGCCATCGTCTTCGAACCAGCCAAACTCGTTATTCTGCTGCACCAGCCAGTTCTGAATCTGCTTGGCGGCATTGCGGCTTAGGTTCAGCATCTGGGTTTCCTTACTCTGGGTCAGGCCCGAGCCAAGGAAGGTATTGCCGGAAAAGCTCTCGACCACTGTCACCAGATGCGGCTTGGTGTTGAGCTTGCCGCCCTTGGCATCATCCCAAGCGGTGACATTCAGGATCAGCGCCGATTTCGGCGACGCAACCAGCGGAACGCCCGGAATGGCCAGCACATAACCTTCGACACTCACCCCAATATGATAGAGTTTGGTGCCCTCGTAGCGCCCGAACCGATCCGTCATCGCCTCGGTCATCGCGGCGATCCATTCCTCCTTGGACGCCTCGCGCGATGCGGGGCCCTTGGTCAGGTTCGGGGCCACCACAACATTATGCCCCAGATGGAAATTGCCCAGATAGGCCGGAGCCTCATCAAGGTCATTGGGATTTGTGCAGGCGGCCATCAGGACAAGCCCGAAGAGCGCGAGAAAACGGATCATCAGGAATTCCCCAAGTGTGACAGTTCGGGCTGGGATAGCCCAGACAAGGCGCCTGCGCAATCATTTGCCCCCGCACCACCCGTGCCCTATCTAAGGGGCACTTGCCTAGAGGTGCCCAATGCCCCCGATGCCCCAACAGACACTCGACCGCCCGCCCGTGCATGTGCCCTTGGTGACAGAGCCCATGGGCGTGCTGGCCAGCCTCAAGGCGGCGCGGCGCAATATCCTGTCGATCATCCCCGAGATTGCAACGCGGCAACCCATGGTCTCGGGTCGCACCGGCAAGCGTTGGCACATGGTGATGGATCCCGGCGCAATCCGGCGGATGCTCTTGGAGGAACTCGATAACTACCCAAAATCCATTGTCACCAAGAACCTTCTACGCCCCGCCATCGGCGAGTCGCTCTTTATCGCCGAGGGCGCGCATTGGCGGTGGCAGCGACGCACAGCGGCGCCGGTCTTTTCGCATCGCAACGTGATGAATCTTGCGCCGATCATGAGCGCCGCCGCAGAACGGAGCGCGGCACGTGTGGCGGCAGCAGGCCCGCGTGCGGTGGATATGGCCGCCGAGATGGTGCGCACCACCTTTGATGTGATCGCAGATGTGACCTTTTCCGGCGACGGCATGTTCGACGTGAACGCCGTACATCGCGGCATCGACGCCTATATTGCCGAGGCGGGCAAGATCTCGCTCTTTGACATTCTCGGGTTTCCGGACTGGGTGCCGCGTCCGGGGCGGGTGATGTCGGGCAGCACCGTGGCCGAGATGAAACGCGTGGCCGACGAGGCTGTGGAGGCCCGGCGCAAGCGCGGGTCCGAGGGCGTGCCAGATCTTCTCGATCTCTTGCTCGAGGGCGAGGACCCGGAGACGAAACGCCAGATGAGCACGCCCGAGTTGCGGGATAACCTGCTGACCTTCATCGTCGCGGGGCACGAAACGACGGCGCTGACACTGGGCTGGTCGCTCTATCTCTGCGCCTATGACCAGGCCGTGCAGGACCGCGCCCGCGCCGAGGCGCAATCCGTGCTTGGCGGGCGCGCCGCCACCGGCGCGGATGTTGCCCGCCTGCCCTATATCCGCCAGATCATCGACGAGGCCCTGCGCCTCTATCCGCCTGCGGGCATCATATCGCGCACCGCGCAGGTGGCCGATACGCTCTGTGGGCGCGAGATAAGGCCCCGTGATACCGTGATTATTCCGATATACGCGCTTCACCGAAACCACCTGTTGTGGCCAGAGCCAAACCGGTTCGATCCGGACCGCTTTGCCGACCGCAAGACGATAGAGCGCTACGCCTATCTGCCTTTTGGCGACGGGCCGCGCATCTGCATCGGGGCCAGTTTCGCGCTGCAGGAAGCGGTGATCATCCTTGCCACCCTGCTTTCCCGGTTCCGGTTCACCCCGGTGCCGGGGCGTGACCCCGACCCGGTGATGATCCTGACGCTGCGACCTCAGGGTGGGGTGTGGCTGATGGCCGAGCCGATGTGATCGGCGCGCCTCAGGCCGGCATCCGCTCTTCCACGATTCCTGCCCACCAGCTGCAGCCAGCCGGGATCGCCTCGTCATTGAAGTTGTAATCGGGGCTGTGGACCATCGCTGTGTCGCCATTGCCCACGAGGATATAGGCACCGGGGCGCTCTTCGAGCATGAAGGCGAAATCTTCGCCGCCCATGATCAAGGGCGCCTCATCGCACCCACCACTGACCTTGGCCGCCACTGACGCAGCAAACTCGGTCTGTTCGTCGTGGTTGATCATCACCGGATAGCCCCGGTAATAGCTGACCGCGGCGCGACCACCGAAACCTGCTGTCACATGCTCGCAGAGGGCACGAATGCGGGTCTCGGCCAGGTCACGCATTTGCGGACTCATGGTACGAACTGTCCCGCGCAAATGTACGCCCTGAGGGATCACGTTGAACGCGGTCGAAGAGGTTTGAAACGACGTGACCGACACCACCACCTGATCCACCGGATCGGCATTGCGGCTGGCAATCGTCTGCAGCATCGTGACCAGATGCGCGGCCATGACGGTCGTGTCCACGGTCTCGTGCGGTTTGGCGGCGTGCCCGCCCTTGCCGGTGAGGGCAATGTCGAACTGGTCGGTCGCGGCGAAGAAGGCACCGGGGCGGATGGCAAAGCTGCCGACGGGACGGCCCGGCCAGTTGTGCATGCCGTAGACCTCTTGAATGCCGAACCGGTCCATCATGCCATCCTCGCACATCTCGCGCCCGCCTGCCCCGCCCTCTTCAGCAGGTTGAAAGATCACGACGGCAGTGCCATCGAAATTGCGGGTCTCGGCCAGATACTGCGCCGCGCCGAGCAGCATGGCGGTATGCCCGTCATGGCCGCAGGCATGCATCGCGCCGGGGGTCTTGCTGGCATAATCGACGCCCGTCGCCTCATGGATGGGCAGTGCGTCCATATCGGCGCGCAGGCCGATCACACGCCCCGAGGACGTGCTGCGCCCCTTGATCACCCCCACGACGCCGGTGCGGCCAATGCCTGTCACCACCTCGTCACATCCGAACGCCTTGAGCTTCTCCGCGACAAGCGCACTGGTGCGATGGGTCTCATAGAGGATTTCGGGATGAGCATGGATGTCGCGCCGCCATTCTGTTATGTCAGAGTGCAATTCGGCAAAGCGGTTCTTGACGGGCATCGGTCAGCCTCCTGTTCGCAAATTCGGGGTTTGCCCTACCGTGGCGCAATCCCGGTGCGACCACAAGGGGCGCTGCCCCGCTGGCGCATTTGCCGTATACAACTGCGCGTGACTGAGCTATGCGTCGCGGCTTGACGCGCAAGCCGCACCCCTTTTTCGGAACCGACCTCCCTCATGATCCTGCCTGCCCTCTCCAATGCCCTTGCCGCGCGCGGCTATGAAACACTGACACCTGTTCAAGAGGCGGTGACGGACCCCGCGCTGTCTGGCTCTGACTTGTTGGTCTCGGCCCAGACCGGATCGGGCAAGACCGTGGGCTTTGGGCTTGCGATTGCGCCCACACTGCTGGGCGGCGAAGACCGCCTGCCGCCTGCCGCAGCACCGCTTGCGCTGATCGTGGCACCGACGCGGGAACTGGCGTTGCAGGTGATGCGTGAACTGAGCTGGCTTTACGCAGAGGCCGGTGCGCGGCTCGTCACCTGTGTGGGTGGCATGGACGCCCGCGACGAGCGCCGCGCGCTGGAACGCGGCGCGCATATCGTGGTGGGCACGCCCGGACGTCTGTGTGACCACATCAACCGCGGCGCGCTCGACATGACCAGCCTGCGCGCCATCGTGCTCGACGAAGCCGACGAAATGCTCGATCTCGGCTTTCGTGAAGACCTCGAATTCATGCTGGCCGCAGCCCCCGAAGATCGCCGCACACTGATGTTTTCCGCCACCGTGCCGCCGATGATCGCCAAGCTGGCGGAAAAGTTCCAACGCGATGCGCATCGCGTGACCACCCTGACCGGGGCCAAGCAGCATGCCGATATCGCCTATCAGGCGCTGACCGTCTCGCCACAGGATGCCGAAGGAGCGGTGATCAACCTCTTGCGCTATCACGATGCGCAGAATGCCATCGTTTTCGCCAATACGCGCGCCATGGTGGCCCGGCTGACGGCGCGCCTCTCCAATCGCGGCTTTGCCGTGGTCTCGCTCTCGGGGGAACTCAGCCAGTCCGAGCGCACCCATGCCCTGCAAGCGATGCGCGACGGGCGCGCGCGGGTCTGCGTGGCCACCGATGTGGCGGCGCGCGGCATCGACCTGCCCAATCTCGATCTGGTGGTTCATGCCGAATTGCCCACCAATTCCGAAGGCCTCTTGCACCGCTCGGGCCGCACGGGACGCGCCGGGCGCAAGGGTATCTCTGCCCTGATCGTGCCGGTCAAGTCGGTCAACAAGGCCGAGCGCCTGCTCAAATTCGCGAAGATCACCGCCGAATGGACCACGCCGCCCACGCCCGAGGATATCGAAGCAAAGGATCGGGAGCGGCTCTTGTCCGATCCGGTCTGGTCCGAAACCCCGTCCGAGACCGAAGGCGCCTTTGCCGCCGAACTGCTGGCGCTGCACAGCCCCGAGGTGATCGCCGCCGCCTATCTGCGGCTTTATAAATCGCGCTGGTCCGCGCCCGAGGAACTGAGCGCGCCCGGCACACCCGCCCCGGCACGCGAACGCTCGGCCTTTGGACCAAGCCGCTGGTTCGCACTGTCAGTTGGCAACAATGACCGGGCCGAGGCGCGCTGGTTGCTGCCGCTCTTGTGCCGGGCCGGCAATCTCGACAAATCCGCGATTGGTGCCATTCGCGTGCAGGCGTCTGAGACCTTTGTCGAACTGGCCGAAGCCGCCGTTCCGGGGTTCATGTCAGCCCTTGGCGACGGCGGGCAATTGGATGAGGGCATCAGCGCCCGCGCCTTGGACAAAGCCCCCGAGTTTGCCCCTGCCCCGCGCGCGGACCGCCCCGAACGATCCCCCCGCGCCCCGCGTGAGGATCGTCCGGCCCGTGCGCCACGTGAGCAAAAGACATCCCGCGAGCATCATGCCCCTCGCGACAACGCCCCGCGCCCTGCCCCCAAGCCGCGTCCGAAACCGGCAGGCGCACCGCCCGCCGCGATGGCCCGCGCGGTCGAGGATGGCACTGTCACCCCCTACCGCAAGCCGCGCGCAGAGGCTGGCGATGCGCCGCGACCCGCGAAAAAACCGTGGTCGGGTGACAAACCCGCCGGAAAGCCCGCAAGCAAGCCCTTTGGCAAAACTGCAGGGGATCGCAAACCTGGAAAACCCTATGGCAAGGCCGAGGGCAAACCCACCCCCAAGTCCTTTGGGAAACCGGGGGCGAAATCGTCGGACAAACCCTTTGACAAGCTGCGTGCCCGCCCGGCACCGCGCGATGCGGAACCCGCCGCGCCAAGACCAAATCTGGCAGCCGACACCTCCAAGCGCTTTGTGCCGCCCGGAGCGGCGAAAAAGCCCGGCAAGCCGGGCGCGGGGAAAGGCGCGGCCGGGAAACCCGGCGCAGGAAAACCCAAGGGCAAGGGTGCTCCGCCCAAGACCCGCGCCGGTTTCGGCGGCACCACCCCGCCCAAGCGCGGCAAGCCATAAGCGCATCCAACTGTTTGAAAAGCATCAGGCCGGGATTTTCCCGGCCTGCGCGTTTGCGTGATCGTGACGGTTAGTGCGCATCCTCGGGCAAGAGGCCCTCGGGGATGTTCTGATAGCACACGGGACGCAGGAAACGGCGGATCGACAGGGTGCCGACCGAGGTTGCACCGAAATTGGTTGAGGCCGGATACGGCCCGCCATGGACCATGGAATCGCAGACCTCGACCCCGGTCGGGAAACCGTTGGCCAGCACACGACCGGCCTTGCGTTCCAGCACCGGCAAGAGGCGGCGGGCCATGTCGGTATCGGCGGCATCCATATGCAAGGTGGCGGTCAACTGACCCGTGAAGCTCTGCGCGACGGCGAGCATTTCCTCGGTATTCTCGGCCACGACGATCAGGCCGAGCGGGCCGAACACCTCTTCGCTGAGGGCATGATTGGCGAGCCAGTCCCGAGCCGCGACCCGGTAGAGAAAGGGCTTGGCCTGACGCTGGTCACACATCGCGGTCAAGAGGTCTTGCACGCCCGATTGCGCGCCCATCTCAGCCGCGCCCGTCGCATAGGCCGCAGCGATTCCGGTTGTCAGCATCACCTGCGCCCCGCTCTCGCTGAGGGCTGCGCGGGTCGCCTCGGCAAAGGCGTCGGCCTCTGGTCCCTTGATCACCACCGCGATGCCAGGATTGGTGCAGAACTGGCCTGCGCCCATGGTCAGCGACCCGGCCCAGCCCGTCGCGATGGAGGCACCGCGCGCGGCCATTGCCTCTGGCAAGAGGAACATCGGGTTGACGCTGCCCAATTCGCCGAAGAAGGGGATCGGATCGGGCCGTGCCGCGCAAAGATCAAAGAGCGCCCGCCCCCCCGCCAGCGAGCCGGTAAAGCCCACGGCGCGGATCAGCGGATGCTGAACCAAGGCGTGCCCCACCGCGCGATTGCCCCCCTGCACGAGGCTGAATACCCCCGCAGGCATTGCGCAAGCGGCAATCGCGGCATGGATTGCCTCGGCCACCAGCTCGGACGTGCCGGGATGCGCGCCGTGGCCCTTGACCACCACCGGGCAGCCCGCCGCAAGCGCCGCCGCCGTGTCGCCACCCGCCGTGGAGAAGGCGAGCGGGAAATTCGACGCGCCAAAGACCGCAACCGGCCCGATGGGCCGCTGCATCATCCGCAGATCGGGGCGCGGCAGGGGTTTGCGATCCGGCAGCGCCGCATCATGGCGGCGGTCGAGGTAATCGCCCTTAAGAATATGGTCGGCAAAGAGGCGCAATTGCCCGGTGGTGCGCCCGCGTTCGCCCTCCAGCCGCGCGGCAGGCAGGCCGGTTTCCTGCGTACCGATTTCTGAGATCTCTGCGCCGCGCGCCTCGATCTCATCGGCGATGGTGTTCAGGAACTGCGCCCGCTCGGCGCGGGATTTGGCCCCATAGACCCAGAACGCCTCTTCTGCGGCGCGGCAGGCCTGATCCACAAGCTCTGGCGTGCCCACGGAAAATGCCCGCGCCGCGCCCTCTACCGGATCGGACAGGAATGTCTCCGGTGTGCCGATCCATGCGCCTGCGATGAGATGCTTGCCATGCGGTGCGAAACTCATGGGAAATCCTTTCAGTCCATAGGAATGACCGAACGCGATCTGGCGCTCGATGCGGGATTTTCACGGCTTAACGATTTTTTTCCCGACATGCCAGTATTTTTCTTTTAGGAAAATTATTGCAAAAAAGAACCAAAGGCCTCATGCTGAGCGAAGAATCAACAGAGAGGGCTCCACCAATGAAAAAAACGGCACTTTTTGCCGCCCTGCTGGGTATGACCAGCATCGCCGGCACTGCTCAGGCGGACAAGCTTGACGACATCATTTCTTCTGGCACCTTGCGCTGCGCGGTCGTGCTCGACTTCCCACCCATGGGGATGCGCGATGCCAACAACGTGCCCATCGGCTTTGACGTCGATTACTGCAACGATCTGGCTGCAGCCCTCGGCGTCGAGGCCGAGATCGTCGAAACCCCCTTCCCCGAGCGTATTCCGGCGCTGATGTCGGGCCGTGTCGATGTGGGCGTGGCCTCGACCTCGGACACGCTGGAGCGGGCCAAGACGGTCGGCTTCTCGATCCCCTATTTCGCCTTTGAAATGGCCGTGACCGCCAATAGCGGCACCGGTATCACCTCTTACGAGGGGATGAAGGGCCACACCGTGGGCGCGGTTGCAGGCACCTATGAGGCGATCGCGCTCGAGGCGCAGGTCAAGGAATGGGGCGAGGGCGAATTCCGCCCCTACCAGACGCAGGCCGATGTGTTCCTGGCACTGAGCCAGGGTCAGCTTGACGCCACCGTCTCGACCTCGACCGTGGCGCAGGCCAATGTGCAGTCGGGCAACTACAAGGACATCTCCGTGGTGGGCTTTGCCCCGTTCGACACCGACTATGTGGCGCTTTTTGCCAAGCGGGACGAATATGGCTTTCTCAACTATCTCAATCTCTTCGTGAACCAGCAGGTGCGCACCGGCCGGTATGACGAGCTGTATGAGAAGTGGGTTGGCGGCGAAGTGCCGAAACTGGTGGTGCCGAACACCTATCGCTGATAGCCTGCGCAAGGATTGGCGGCGCGGATACCCCGCGCCGCCAATTGCTATTTCACCAAGGGGCAGGGTGAACTGATGTTCGACTATACTTTCCAATGGAAACAGGCGTTCAACCGCTTGCCGCAGATGCTCGATGGGGCGCTGGTCACGATGGAGATCGCGGTCCTGTCTATGGCTCTCGGCATCGCGCTGGCGATCCTGCTCACCGTCTTTCGGTTGTCGGGATCACGCCCGCTGATGGCCTTTGCGACCACTTGGGTCGAAATCGCGCGCAATACCCCTGCCCTGTTTCAAATCTACATGGCGCATTTCGGCGTGGCCAGTTTCGGCATCCATTTCAGCCCTTTCGTGTCGATCCTGATCGGCATTACCTTTAACAACGCGGGCTATCTGACCGAGAATTTTCGCGGCGCGCTCAAGGCCATTCCGGATACACAGACGCGGGCGGGCCGGTCGCTGGGCCTGACGCAACTGCAGTCCTTTCGCTATATCATCGCGCCACAGATGCTGCGGATCTCGTTCCTGCCGATGACCAACCAGATGGTCTGGGCGATCCTCATGACCTCGCTGGGCGTGACCGTGGGTATGAACAGCGATCTTTACGGGGTGACGCAGGATCTCAATGCGCTGACCTTCCGCACCTTCGAGCTTTTCGCTCTGGCCGCCGTGATCTTTTACCTGATCACGAAAACCATCACCCTCGGCGGCCGCCTGATTGCGGCGCGGCTGTTCCGGTATTGAGAGGGCACGCGCATGTTTGACACCGCCCTCACCGCCAATGACCTCGTGTTTCTCGCCAAGGGTGCCGGGATCACGATCCTTGTCACCGCGATTTCTGTGATCATCGGCACCCTCTTGGGCATCCTCTTTGGGGTGATCCGGGTGCAGCTTGGTCCGATCTGGTCTGCGCCGCTGACCTTTGTGCTGGATATCTTCCGCTCGGTGCCGCTGCTGATCCAGCTTGTTCTGGGCAATGCCTTTGTGGGCATGGTGCTGCAACTCCAGATTTCCGGCTTTACCGTCGCCTGCATCGTACTGTCGCTCTACACCTCGGCCTATTGCGCCGAGATCGTGCGCGGCGGCATTGATGCGGTTCCGGAAATCACCCGCCGTGCGGCGCGGTCCCTTGGCCTCACATGGGGGCAGGACATGCGCTATATCGTCCTGCCGCTGGCAACGCGCGTGGCGCTGCCGTCGTGGATCGGTCTGGCGCTTGGGGTGATGAAGGACTCGGCCCTCGTGTATGTGGTGCAGGTTACGGAACTGTTGAAGTCCACTCAAATCCTCATCACGCGCCTGCAAGAGCCGCTGTTCCTGCTGCTGATCTGCGGTGCGTTCTATTTTGTCATCAGCTTCCCGCTTGCCCGTTTCGGCGGCTATCTCGAAAAAAGGTGGTCCAATGATTGAGATCCAGAATGTCCGCAAATCCTTTGGCGATCTGGAGGTTCTCAAGGGGATCGACCTGACGGTGCAGCGCGGCGAAGTCGTGACCGTCATCGGCGGCTCAGGGTCGGGCAAATCGACCCTTCTGACCTGCATCAACGGGCTGGAGCCGATTGATTCCGGGCGGATCACCATCGACGGCACCGAGGTGCATGCCAAATCCACCAATCTGAACAAGCTGCGGCGCAAGGTGGGCATCGTGTTTCAGCAATGGAACGCCTTTCCGCATCTGACAGTGCTGGAGAATGTCACCCTCGCCCCGCGCAAGGTGCTGGGCATGGCCAAGGCAGAGGCCGAGGCGATTGCCGAAAAGCAATTGCGCCATGTGGGCCTGGGTGACAAGCTGACGACCTATCCCTCGCGCCTGTCGGGCGGGCAGCAGCAGCGCATGGCGATTGCGCGCGCGCTGGCGATGTCGCCTGATTACATGCTCTTTGACGAGGTGACATCGGCGCTTGATCCGCAGCTTGTGGGCGAGGTTCTGGAAACCCTCAAGATGCTGGCCGAAGAAGGCATGACCATGATCTGCGTCACGCATGAAATGGGGTTTGCCCGCGATGTATCGAACCGGGTGGCGTTCTTTCACCAGGGGATCATGGCCGAGATTGGTGCGCCGGATCAGCTCTTTAACGATCCGCAGCATCCGGAGACGCAAAAGTTCCTCGCCAACGTGCGCTGAGCGGGCTGGCGACGGCGCAGCGATCGACACCGCACACGTCCCGGGCTGGACCCGGGACCTTGCCAAGGCAGGATGGAGGCCCCGGTTCGGGGGCCGGGGCGATGAGAAGGCAAGCAGACGCCCCCTGCTCTAGAAGCGGCGTGCGTCGAACGGAGTGAGCGCAATCGCCGGATCGCGGCGGGCGGCAAGGGCCGCCACCAATTCCGCCGTGCCCGCCGATTGCGTCAGCCCCAGATGCCCATGCCCAAAGGCATAGATCACCCGGTCGGCGCGCGGCGCGCGTGAAATGATCGGCAGGCTGTCGGGCAGCGACGGGCGAAAGCCCATCCATTGCGTGCCACCCTGCGGGTCAAACCCCGGCAGGAAATCGCACGCCTTGCGCAAGAGCGTTTCGGCGCGCTTGTAATTGGGCGCGCGGCGCAAGCCTCCCAGTTCCACCGCCCCGCCCACGCGCAGCCCGTCGCCGATTTTCGACACGACAAAGCCGTGATCGGCAAAGGTCACATGGGTGCGCAGATCGAAGCTGGCTGTGGGAAAGGTGGTGTTATAACCGCGCTCGGTTTCGAGCGGGATCGTGTCGCCCAAGCTGCGCGCGAGATGGTGCGACCAGGCCCCCGCCGCCAAGACGACCTGATCGGCGCGGATTCTGCCGGTGGCGGTCTCGACCTCGACGCCCTCGCCCACCTGCCGCAGCGCGCGGACATCGGCGATGTCGATCTGCCCGCCTGCGGCCACAAACTGTTGTGCCAGATGTTCGGTCCAGCGCGCCGGATCGACGGTGTTCATCCAGTCGGGTGTATAGCCCGCATGGGTGAAGCGCGGGCTGAGACCGGGCTGAATCTCGGCCAGGGCACCGGGGCTTTGCAAGAGGTCGAAGCGCACGCCATGCTGGCGGCGCAGGTCCCATGCCGGAAGGCTGGCGCGATAGGCGGCCTCGCCCTCGTAGACCTGCAACTGCCCCTCGCGGCGCATCAGCGGCTCGCCTGACACATCCGCGATCAACCGCTCCAGAGCGGCGCGGGACTGGTGCATCAGGCTGGCCTGTGCCGCCACCGCCGCCGCGTAGCGATCCCGCCAGCTTGCCCGCCAGAAGCGCAGCATCCACGGCAGGAGCGGCAGCGCATAGGCCGGCGGGATGGACAGGGGCCCCAGCGGATCGAGCAACCATTTCGGCGCCTTGCGCAGAATGCCGGGCGTCGCCAGCGGTTCGATGTCGGTATAGGCAAAGGCCCCGGCATTGCCGCGCGATGTCTCGGCGGCGACGCCCTTGCGGTCGAGGATGCGCACGGCATGGCCATCGCGTTGCAGCGCAAGCGCAGTTGTGACGCCGATGATACCGGCACCGATGACAAGGATTTCAGAGCGCGCCATGGGGCACCTTTGCCGTAAGGGTCAAAGACGGATGCCGTTGCGGAACGGATCGTTGGGATCGAAGAGGAGCGTGCTGTCGGCCATGACATAGGCGCGCCCGGTGATCGAGGGGATCACGCCACCGTCCGGACCGGGAGCATAGGACAGCCGGTAGGTGCTACCGATCACGCTTTCCTGCACAATCTCTTGCCCCGCGTCCAGCCGCCCCTCGGCCGCGAGACAAGCCAGACGCGCCGAACAGCCGGTGCCACAGGGCGAGCGATCATAGGCATTGTCAGGGCAGAGGACGAAATTGCGGCTATGGGCCTGCGGATCGTCGGAGGGGCCGTAGAAAATCACGTGATCCACGTCGATCCCCTGCGCCTGCACCGCCTCTCGCACCGCGATGGTGGCATCGGTCAGCGCCCGGATATTGCCGGAATGGACGGGAACGGGGCTGGGATCGACAAGGAAAAAGAGATTGCCGCCATAGGCCACATCGCCAGAGACCGTGCCGATACCCTCAATCTCGACCGTGACGCCGGTATGGGTGCGGCGGCTCTCGATATTTGTGACGGTGACGGTATTGGCGTCGATGAGATCGACGGTGACAATGCCCACGGGTGTCTCAATCCGATGCGTGCCCGGTTTGATCCGGCCCATATGCGCCAGCGTCACGACAAGACCGATGGTGCCATGACCACACATGCCCAGGACCGCCTCGGCATCGAAATAGATCACGCCGGTGACACAGGTCGAATCGGTGGGCGGCACCAGAAGGGCGCAGACCATCGCCACCTGGCCCCGCGGCTCGAGGCTGACCGATTGATAGAACTCGCGATGCTCTGAGGCGAGGAGCCGCGCACGCTCGGACAGGGGACCAGACCCAAGGTTCGGCCCCCCGTCGAGGATCACGCGCGTCGGCTCGCCGCCGGTGTGGCTGTCGATCACATGCATTCAGCGATCACCCCGCCCTGTTTCACCCAAGTGGCGAACCATGTGTTGAACTGGTGGAACTGCGCCTCGCAGAAGCGCGCCTGAGAGGGCGAAAGCGCATCGGTTTCATTGATGTTGAGGCGGTATTCCTCTTCGCCCTTCAGCACCATCATATGTTTGAAATAGAGCACGAGATCGACGCCCTCGTCGAACTTGGCGATGACATGCAGCGCATCCGCCAGTTCGCGCGCGCGCTGATCGGCCTCGGGGCAGCCCGTCGCCGCGCGACGCGACAGGGCCACCTGCAAGAGCGCCTCTTTGGGGAAGATGGTGCCGATGCCGGTAATGGCCCCCACCGCCCCGCATTTGACAAAGCCGTGATAGACCTCGGTATCGACGCCCACCATCAGGAGCACGTCATCATCCTGGTGGGTGATGTGTTCGGCGGCGTAGCTGAGATCATTCTTGCCACCGAATTCCTTGAACCCGATGAGGTTCTTGTGCTCGGCGCGCAGGGCGAAGAAGAGATCGGCCTTGGTGGCGTAGCCGTAATAGGGGCTGTTGTAGATGATGGCGGGCACATCCGGGGCGGCATCCAGAATGGCCTTGAAATGGTTGCGCTGCGCGGCCACCGACAGCCCCCGCGACAGAACGCGCGGGATGACCATGAGGCCCGCGGCACCCACCTCTTGCGCGTGGGCGGCATGGGCCACGGCGGATTTGGTGTTGATGGCACCGGTGCCCACGACCACGGGCACGCCCGCCGCCGTCAGGCGCGCGACCCCCTCCATGCGCTCGGCATCCGTCAAGAGCGGCCAGTCGCCGCAAGAGCCGCAATAGACCACGCCCGACATACCCGCCGCGATCATTTCTTGCCCCTTGCGCACCAGCGCGTCGAAATCGGGTTTGCGATCCGGGGTGCAGGGGGTCAGCAGGGCGGGGATGGTGCCGTGAAAGACGTCTTTCTTCATGGGGGAACTCCTTTGGGTGCGTGTCGTTTGATTGCGGCGGTTAGTGGCCGGCAGGGGCCAGAGCCGCGGCGATCCACGGCGGCGGGTTGATGGGGGCCGTGCCAGTTTGCGCGGTTTGCGCGCATTGCGCCAGAGAGCCGAAGCGCACGGCGCGGTTGCTCAGACCCGGCGCGTAATGCGCGTATTTGCCGGAATTGGTCATCAGGACCTCTGCCGAGGGCGGAAAGACCGGCTCGGAGATCGAGCACCAGCAGATGTCGGGCACGATGGTCACGCCAGCGGCCTCGAGCCGCGCCTTGACGCCATTGGCGGTGATGGTGGTCAGGGTGCCGCGCCCGAGCGTAATGATCGTGGTAACATCCGGGTGGACATGATGGCCCTCCATCAGATCGGCAAAGACGGCACTTTCGGCGGCGGAAAAATGCGGGCTGCCGAGGGCGACCAGATCCACCTTGTCGGCGCCCTGATTGAACCCCTGCCAAGCCTGCGCGAAATCCTGCACCGTGATGCGGGCGTGATCGGCCTCGGGCGCGGGGGGCATATCCGCCTCGGGCGTGATCCCTTTGATATGCATCATCGGTGAGGCAGAGGTGGTGCCATAGGCCGCGCAAAGCGCCTTGAGATCATCGTCGGAAGGATGCAGCCCCTCGAGCCCACGCAAGAGCGGGATACGATCCGGGGCCACCTGCCCCACGATCCAGCCCAGCATCGGCCAAAAGGCATCGTCAATGCCCTCGGGCACGTCGATGTCGATGATCCGGCGGGCAGCGCGGTTCTGGTCCAGATAGACGCCCGCACGTGCGGCGCGCCCTGTGAGCGCGATGCAGAGGTCCATGAAATCGGCATGTTTCACGGTGCGCGCGCCCAGAACCGTGTTGGCGTAGATCACGGCATTGCTTTCGGCCCAGGCGATATCCTCGCCCGCGACCGGCTTGTCCTCGAGCAGATAGGGCGCACAGGTGAAGCTGGGGCGCGCGCCCATTTCGACATAGGCATCGGCCAATTGGCTGGCAGGCAGGCCGAATGCCTCGGACACGCCTTGCGCACGCCAATTGGCGTGATCGACGGAAATGGCGTTCATCGTGGTGGGCACCCGCACGCGCCCGCCCTTGTCCGCCATGGCGCGGGCAAAGGTCAGAAAGGCGGGGCTGGCATAAATGCAGCCGTCGATATGCACACGGCTGACATCGGTCAGGCTGGGCGCGCCTTGGGCGGCGGCCAGCGTCGTGATGATCTCCATCGCCAATTGCGCCGCCGCGCCATGATCCCCGGCCAGAAAGGCACGGTCCACGTCCGAAAGCGTCAGACCCTCGGAGGCAACGGAGGTCAGCGGCAACGCCAGATCGCCCGCGCGCAGATGCGTGGCGGTGATTGTGGCGTGGGAGTGCTGCGCCAGGCGGTCATAATCGGTACCACAGAGACGCAGAACGGCGATGGGCCGATCAAACAGCCGCGTGGCCACGAGGGCACCCAATGTCAGGATGTCCTCGCCCTCGCGGAAAATCAGCGCCTTGGGCGCAGTGCCGGCAAAGGCCAGACCCAAGAGCACGCCACTCCCGGTGCAAGAGCCGCGACTCGTCGGCATCATCACGACATGACCGGCCAGAGATTGCCCCTGCTGCGGGTGATGCGCGTCGATGATCCGCCCGCTGAGGGGATCGACACCGCCCCAGACACTCAACCCCTCGTCGCAGAGCAGGATCGGCCCCTCAACCTCGGCGGCGACAATCAGGTCCGGCATGAGATCACCCTTTTTTGAAGTCTGTTCTGACGCGGTTCGGCAGGGATTTCGGAAAACTCCGATATTCGGTCTCCCCTTGCGCACCGTCGATTGCTACTGTTGTGCCCAACGTAAAAATATGCTTAAACAATCACGGTTGGTAAGAAAAGAAAAATTATGGCCGAAACGGAAAAAACCTCAACCGAGAACGCAGCAGATGATTGGGACGTCGAGCGCCACCAATTGCGCGCCGATCTGGGTGCCCGCATGAAGGCGGTCCGACAGGCCTGCGGCTATACGCTCGAAGTGGCAGCACAACGCACGGGCCTTGCCCTGTCGACGATCCACAAGATCGAGAACGGGCGTGTCTCGCCCAGCTATGAGAACCTGATCAAGATCGCCCGCGCCTATGACATCGGCATGGAGCGGCTCTTTTCCGCCGACCACGACGCCACGCAAACCACCCGCATGACCGTGACGCGCGCAGGTCAAGGGCGCAAGGTGCGCGCCAAGAACTTCGAATATGAGGTGCTGTGCAACGCGCTGGCCGAGAAAAAGATCATCCCACTGGTCACGCTGGTCGAAAAACGCGCGCCGCTCACGCGCGATGAGCTGGAATCGCATGACGGCGAAGAAACGCTCTATGTGCTGTCGGGGCGGGTCGAACTGACGGTGGAGCATTACGAGCCGGTGATCATGGAGCCCGGCGATTGCGCCTATTTCGACAGCACGATCAAACACGGGTTGCGCGCGCTCGATGACACCGAGACCAAGGTGTTCTGGGCCTGCACCTATACCGATGTCGACAAATAAGACCTCTTGATCCTGAAGGAGCCGCCCGCATGGCTGAGCCGAACGTGATTTCCGTTGATGACCTCCTGGCGCGGGTGACGTCGATTTTCGAGAACGCAGGCGTGCGCCCCGAGAGTGCCGCAGCGGTGGCGCGGGTGATCGTCGCGGGCGAGCGGGATCATTGCAAATCGCATGGCATCTACCGGATCGAAGGCTGCTTGCGGGTGATCGCGGCGGGAAAGGTGGTGCCGGATGCGGTGCCGATGCTGCATGATACGGGCCTCGCGGTGATCGAGGTGGATGCGAACGGCGGCTTTTCCAACCCGGCCTTTGACGCGGCGGTGGACGCGCTGGCAGCCCGCGCGCGCGACTCGGGGCTGGCCGCCCTCGTGATCCGCGATTGCCTGCATTTCTCGGCGCTCTGGCATGATGTCGAGGCCTTGGCGGCACGGGGCCTTGCGTCCCTGTCGATGTGCCCCAGCTATTCGTCCGTCGCCCCCACGGGCGGCAAGGAGCCGCTTTTGGGCACAAACCCGATTGCCTTTGGCTGGCCGCGCCCCGGCCCTCATCCCTATGTGTTCGATTTCGCGACCAGCGTCGCCGCGCGTGGCGAGATCGAGTTGCACCGCCGCGCTGGCACCCCCATCCCCGAAGGCTGGGCCATGGACCACGACGGCCATCCGACCACCGATCCAGAAGCGGCGCTCGCGGGTGCGATGCTGCCCTTTGGCGGGCACAAGGGATCTGCAATTTCGACCATGGTCGAATTGCTGGCTGGTGCCATGCTGGGCGAATTCATGAGCAAGGAAGCGCTGGAGTTTTCCGGCGGCACTGCCCTGCTCCCACGGCATGGGGCGTTGGTTCTGGCCCTTGATCCGGTCCGCTTTGCCGCGCGCAGCGGGCGTGATCCCATTGCCGAGGGCGAGCGGCTGTTGACCGCCATCAGCGGCCAAGGCGCGCGCCTGCCCTCAGAGCGTCGCTTTGCGGCGCGCGAGGCGTCCTTGCGAGAGGGCATCGCGCTCAGCGATGCGGAACTGGCGCAATTGGCACGGTTCGAGGCCGAGGGACTTGCAGCGGTCGAGAGTTGAGTGCAGGGGCCTTGTTGGCGCGCCCTGCGCGCTGCGACCTCAACCGATCCGTGGCCATGTATCCGAGAGCCGATAGCCGCCCGGCCAGGGATCGCTGGGGTCCAGCATGTGCTGTGCCGTGCCGGTGATCCACGCCCGCCCACTGATTTCGGGGCGGATGGCGTCAAGCTCGCCAACCTGCACCCGGCCCAGAATCCGGCCGTGAAACTCTGATCCGATGATCGACACGCCGGTAAAGCGGTCGTCCTCGCCCATCTCGCCCCGCGCGGCCAGAATCGCCATGCGCGCCGAGACCGCCGTGCCGGTCGGAGAGCGGTCGAGCTTGCCGGGTTGGATCGCCACCACCGATTGCGCGCGCAAGGCAGTCCCCTCGCGCGTGATCGGCCCGGCAAAGAGGCAGAACGAATGATGCGCCCAATCGGGTTTCTCGGGATGCTCGAACCGGAACTGCGCGTTGGCGGCATTGGTGATGCGGATACCCAGTTCCGCAATCTGGCGCGCGTTATCCTCGATCAGGTCCACCCCAAGGGCCACCGGATCGACCACCACGAAACTATCCCCGCCAAAGGCCGTATCCACGGTGATCCGCCCCAGCCCCGGCACGTCGAGCAGCACGCCCAGACGGCTGGCAAAGGAGGGCAGGTTCTCGACGAAAATACGCTCGGCCTTGCCATTGGCGCACTCGGCGCGCACCCGCACGAGGCCGCCCGGCGCCTCAAGCACCATATGCGTCACCGGCTCTTGCATGGGAAGGATTCCGCTGTCCAGCAACACGGTGGACACGCAGATCGAGTTCGACCCGGACATCGGCGGCGTATCCTCGGGCTCCATGATGATCCAGGCGGCCTGTGCCTCGGGGTGCTTGGGCGGCACGAGCAGGTTGACATGCCGGAACACCCCGCCGCGCGGCTCGTTCAGCATGAAATTGCGCAGCGTCTGATCCTCAGCGATCCATTTGCGCTGCTCCCAGATCGTGGCGCCGGGCGGCGGTGTCACGCCGCCCACGATGACATCCCCCACCTCGCCTTCGGCATGACAGGAAACGACGTGGATGATCTTGCTGCTGCGCATGGTCCGACTCTATGGTTCTGGCTACCCCAACCTTGATCGGTCGGGCAGCATGACACGGAAAAAGCGGCCTGATACCGCCCCTTTACGCCGGTTATGCCCCGCGTGGATGCATGGGTCAATGGACGGGTGCGCAGTTCGTCCCCGTCGCTGATCCACGTCAAGGCAGCCGCGGTTTGCCCGCCTATACTGGAGGAAGAGAAGGCGGTGCCATATCCGCCATCACGGCAGTTTTTGCCCCAAGCGAAGGAGCCCCGTTTGGCCCCGGCGGATCAGACCCCTGCCCGACAAGACGCGCCTGCGCGACCCTCGCGGCGTCGATGGCTCTGGGGCGCGGCTGTGCTGTTCGGCCTGGCCGTGGCGGGGCTGATCGCGGCGCAGGTCTTGATGACCCGCCCCCCGCTTGTTGCGGTCGAGACGGCAACGCTCGCCCCTGTTACTCGTGTGTTGGCGGTCAATGGCCGGATTGCGGCGGTCAGTTCGGTCGAGGTGACAGCCCCTGTCACCGGCACGCTCGTCGCCCTGCCCGTGGCCGAGGGTGACAAGGTCACGGCAGGTCAACTGCTTGCGCAGGTTGATGCCGAAGCGCAACGCGCCAGCGTGCGCCAGGCACAAGCTGCCCTCGATGCCGCCCGCGATGCGCAGCGCGAAGCACAGGCCGAGTTTGACCGCGCAGCCTCTCTGAGCACGACAATCGCCCGCTCGGTGCGCGACACCTATGGTTACAAACTCGAAGCGGCGACCCAAGAGGTTGCCCGCCTGAGCGCGGCGCTCGATCAGGCCCGCGTCCTTTTGGCCAACCACACGATCCGCGCGCCCGTCGCGGGCAGCGTCGTGATGCTCGATGTCGAGCAGGGTCAGCTTGTCAGCCCCGCCACGCCGATCCTGACCCTGGCCGACCTCGGCGCGCTTTTGGTCGAGGCGGATGTGGACGAGGCCTACGCCACCCAGATCGCCCTCAATCAGCCCGCCATCCTGCAACTCGCCGGCGAAACCCAGACCCGCACCGGGCGGGTCAGCTATGTCTCACAGCGCGTCGACATCGCAACCGGCGGGCTGGCGGTCGAATTGTCGTTTGATACGCCAGTCACTGCGCCGGTGGGCCTGACGGTGGCCACCAACATCATCGTAGAGCAGCGGGACACGGCCCTGACCGTGCCCCGCACCGCGCTGACTTCGGACGCAGGCGCGCCGGGCGTTTTCGTGCTCCGCGACGGCACCGCCAGATTTCAGCCGGTCAGCGTGGTGGATTGGCCCGCCGCCCGGCTGATCGTCACGGCGGGGCTGGCCGAGGGCGAAGTGCTGATTACCGAGGCCACAGGCATCACGGATGGTCAGGCCGTGACAGCGGGGCAACCCTGATGCTTTACGCGCTCAAGATCGCCGCGCGCTATCTGACCGCCGGCAAGGCGCAAACAGCCCTTCTGGTGCTTGGGGTAGCGGTTGGGGTTTTTATCTTCATCTTCATGTCGGCGCTGATTGGCGGTTTGGCGCAATTCATCCTGTCACGCACCGTTGGCGATATATCGCATGTCACCATCGAGGCCGAACCAGATGACCCCGCCCTCTTGATCTCGCCCGCAGGCCATGTGCTGCTGGTTGCCGAACGCGGGCGCACCCGCACGGCGTCTCTTTCAGAGGCTGCGACTTGGCTACCCCTTATCGAGGCGGTGCCAGGGGTCAAAGCGGTCTCGCCGCAGATCACCGGTGCCGGGTTTCTGACGCGTGGCGCACAGGTCGAACAGGTCAGCGTGACCGGGGTCGAGCCGGGGCGCGAATCCGCCATCCTCGATCTGGAGGGATATATGGTCGAAGGGCGCGCGAGGCTGGGCGCGGGGCTGATCGTGCTGGGGCGCGAACTGGCCGATGATCTCGATCTGTCGCTCAATCAGCCGCTGCGCCTGCAAAGCTCTGAGGGCGTGACGGCCCTGCTTACACTCTCCGGCATCTATGAGACAGGCAACGGCGCCTTGGACGGGGCACGCGCCTTTGTCAGCCTCTCGACCGCGCGCACGCTCTTTGCCATGCCGCAAGGTGTGAGCCAGATCGAGATCAAGCTTTTTGACCTCAACGCCGCCGATGCCACGGCGCTGCGTATTCGCGGGCTGACCGGGCTCGATGCGGTGCCCTGGACCGACGGGGCAGAGCAGTTGATGGAGGCGCTGAGCGCGCAGGCGCAGACCGGCTATTTCCTCAAGACCTTCGCGCTTATCACAATCGTGATCGGGGTGGCCTCGGCGCTCTTGCTCTCGACCTACCGCCGCCGCCCGGAAATCGGGATCATGCGCGCGATGGGCGCGGGGCGCGGTTTTGTGGTGTTTGTCTTTGTGACCCAAGGGGCGCTTATTGGATTGATGGGCGGGATCATGGGCGCGGGGCTCGGGTATCTGGCCCTCCTGCCCTTCCCGCCGCGCGAAGCGTTCAAGCCGGGCACCCTGCCGATGGACATCACTCAGGGCTCTTACGGGCTGGCCATTACCCTGACGGTGATTGGTGCCATCCTCGCCTCGATCCTGCCCGCGCGATCTGCGGCGCGGGTCGATCCGGTCACGGCAATCGGCCAATGACAGCGCTTCTGCAGGTGCGCGATCTGGTCAAGACCTTTGGCACCGGCGAGGCCGCGACCCGCGTCTTGCGCGGACTATCCCTACGGCTTGATGCGGGCGAAATGGCGGCTTTGTTGGGACCATCCGGATCGGGCAAGAGCACGCTACTGACCATCCTTGGCACCTTGATGAAACCCACCTCGGGCCAGCATGTCATGCTGGGTCAAGACCTCATTGCCGCCGACGATCGGGCGCTGACCGAATTTCGCAACGCCCATATCGGGTTTGTCTTTCAGTTCCACAATCTCTTGCCGGATTTCACGGCGCTGGAGAATGTGATTTTCCCGACGGCTGTCCGCGAAGGCCGGGAAACCGCCCCGGCACGGGCGCGCGGGCGTGATCTCTTGGCGCGGATGGGGCTGGCGGAGCGGATCCATTTCCCCGCCACCCATCTCTCTGGGGGGCAAAAGCAGCGCGTGGCCGTGGCACGCGCGCTGATGAACAGCCCCGAACTCGTGCTGGCAGACGAGCCGACGGGCAATCTGGACCGCCTGTCGGCCATGCAGGTGATGGAGCTGATTGGCCAGATCAACCGCGAAGAAGGCACGACATTCCTGATCTCGACCCATGACGATCAGATCGCATCACTCTGTCGGCGGCGGATCGTGGTGGGGGATGGCAAGGTGACGGGGTGACACCCGGCACCGGCCAAATCCCGATCGGACTAGGCCGCCTTGCCGTCCGCCAGACCCTGTGAATTGCGCAGACCCAGCATCTGCCGCGCCTCGGCACAGGTGGCCACAGGGCGGTCGTGACGCGCGCAGATGTCGACAACGCGGCGCACCAGAGCGGCGTTCGAGGGCGCCAGCGTGTCGCGATCCAGCCGCACGTTATCCTCGAGCCCGGTGCGGGCATGCCCACCCGCCGCCACGGCCCATTCATTGAGCGTGATCTGGTGTCGCCCGATCCCCGCCGCGCACCAGGGCGCATCCGGGCCGAACAGGCGTTTGACCGTGTGGATGTAATAGTCGAACACATCGCGGTCGACCGGCATGGCGTTTTTCACCCCGATCACGAATTGCACATAGGGCGTGCCGAGGAGGAGACCGTGATGGGCCATTTCCTTGGCCTTGAGGATGTGGCTCAGGTCAAACGCCTCGATCTCGGGCTTGACCTCGTGGGCGCGCATTTCCCCCGCCAGCCAATCGACCAGATCGGGCGGGTTCTCATAAACACGAGTGGGGAAATTGTTGGAGCCGACCGAGAGCGAGGCCATGTCGGGCCGCAAGGAGAGCATCGCGCCCCGCGTCTGGCCCGCGCCGGAACGCCCGCCGGTGGAGAACTGCACGATCATGCCGGGGCAATGCGCCTCGATCCCTTCTTTGAGCCGGGCGAATTTCTCGGGGTCGGACGAGGGCGCGCCATCGTCGTTGCGCACATGGGCGTGGACGATTGCGGCCCCGGCCTCGTAGGCCTCATGGGTGGAGTCGACCTGTTCGGCCACGGTGATCGGCACCGCCGGATTGTCGGATTTCTGCGGCAGGCTGCCGGTGATCGCCACACAGATGATGCAGGGTTTGGTCATGTCAGCCCCTCCTCTCAGGCTGCTTGCGCCGCCGCGCGCGCCATGCGCGCGAGGGCATCCATGAAAAAGGGCCGGAACCCTTGGGGGTGTTCGCTCATGGGGAAATGGCCCAACTCGTCCATCACCGCGACCGTGGCACCGGGAATGGCCGCTGCCGTGCGTTTCGCATCCTCGGGCGTGCAGGTCAGATCATAGGCCCCGACCAGCAGATGCACCGGGGTCCGCGCGGTGTCGATCTGCGCCAGCCGCCCGATCAGGCTGTCGTCGCGGGTGTAGAAGCTCAGGTCGCCGCGAAACACGCCCGGTCCCGACTGCATGAACATCCAGAGCGTGTTCCAGCGCTCGGCATTCGGCGCATAGGGCGAGATATTGGCCGACACGAGCGCCGCGCCCATCTCGCCGCCATGGGCATCGGGGCGGTGGAACCAGTCGATGTCATACCACGCGGGTTGAAAATCCGACGCCTCAATGGCGATAAAGCCGCTGAACTGCTCGGGGTGCAGCGCCGCCAGTTGCAGCGCGATGCGCCCGCCCATGGAACAGCCCGCCAGAATGGGCCGCTCCAGCCCCAGGCCCGCGACCACCGCCAGAACGGTCTCGATATAGGCCTCGGTGGTCAGCAGGTATTCTTCGGTCTCGAACCCCTCGGGCGGCAGGGATTTGCCATGCCAGGGCATGTCAAAGGCGATCAGGCGGTGATGTGCCGTCACCTCGGCATCGTTCATCAGATGCCGCCACTGCCGCGTGTCCGCGCCGGCCGTATGCAGGCAGAGCACCGGCCGCCCCTGCCCCGCCTCCTCGAAATAGATGCGGCGCGGGGCGCCTGCGATCTCGACGCTCAGGTAACGGCCTGTGATGGGTTCGATGCTCATAGGGTTGCCTCCTCTTTGCAACGCGCAAGCGCCATGACCTCTTTGAAGAAGCGCAGATTCTTGACCAGACACAGAATGTCGCCGTCAATCCGCCCGCGCCTGATCTTGGCCAGCCCGAAAATGTCGTGAAATCCCGGCGCGGGGCGCGCCTGCCAGAACTGTTCCAGCGCATCGGCATCGGTGCGCAGCGCGAAGCGCCACGGCGTCTTGCGGCTTGGACCGGCCATGACCGAGGTGATCTGCCCCTTGTCGAAGGTCAGATAGATTTCCTCTCCCTCTATCTCGATCAGCACTGTCTCGGAAAACAGCCGTCCAAGGCGCAAGAGATGCGGCTGATCCTTGAGCCGTGCCTCTATCTCGCGAAATCTGTCGATCACCTCTGCCTCCCTCCTGATGCTGCGGATGTGCTAGAAGTGACATTTAAGGGGGCGTTTGATCCATGCCGGACGGGGTATCACGCGATACCGCCCACGGCATTGGTTTGACGCCCGCCATCATCGACAACGAGGACCAGAGGGTGAGCCCCGGCCTGCCCCGCGCCATATGAAACCCCGTTTGGAGGAGAACCCATGGGAATCGTCAATCTGGAAAACATCACCGATGTGGTGATCGCGAGCCTTGGCAAGCACGGTGACATCACAGAGCGTCAGCGCGAGATCATGACCGCGCTCATTCGCCACCTGCACGCCTTTTGCAAGGATGTGAACCTGCAGCATGGCGAATTCCTCGAGGGCTGCGAGTTTCTCAAGCGCGCCGGACAGACCTGTGATGAGAACCGCCAGGAGTTCATCCTCTTGGCCGATATCATCGGCGTCGAAGTGCTGGTGGACATGCTGTCGAACCCGGTGGAGGGGCCGGAGAGCGAGTCGACCGTGCTGGGGCCGTTTTATCGCGAGAACCCGCCCGTTCTGCCCAAGGGCGCCTCGACCATCCAGAAGCATTACGACAACGAGGAAACCGCCTATTACGAAGGCTATATCCGCGATGCGGCGGGCAACGGCATTGCCGGTGTGACACTCGACGTCTGGGAAGACGCACCGAATGGCATCTACGAAAACCTCGACCCGGATCAGCCGGAATACAATCTGCGCGGCCGCTTCGAGACCGACGAGAACGGCCACTACGCCTTTGTCGCCGTGCGCCCGGTGCCCTATCCGATCCCCGACACCGAAACTGCGGGCGAATTGCTGCGCTATATGGGCCACCACCCCAACCGCCCCGGCCACATGCACTTTATCATCTCGAAAGAGGGCTATCGTCCGCTCATCAGCCAGATCTACGATGGCGAGAGCAAGTGGCTGGACAATGACAGCGTGTTTGCCGTCAAGGACAGCCTGATCGGCACGTTCAAACCGGCGCCCGAGGCGCTTGGCACCGACCTGCATTTCGAGTTCGACTTCGTGCTCAAGGCGGATGCGGCAGCGCAGGCCGTGGCCGCCGAGTAACCCAACCTCCCTCCCTGCAACCTGAAGGCCCCCGAATTCGGGGGCCTTTTTTCTGCCTCACAACCAGCGAGGCCGGATTGCTGCCAATGGCGCGCCCGCATGAAACATAGTGATGCGCTAAAGGAAGCGAAGGGCAGCCTTGCGGACAGAAGCAGCCATCCACATCAAACGTTGGCGCGAAATACGCAACTATGCTTCTCCAACCCCGACAAGTCTGCCATCCCCAGCAAAAGTTACAGCAACGCCATGCTCTCCGTCCCAGGCACATTCACCGCTGACCTTCAGGACGTATTGACCGTGCATTGCACTGCCGCCCGGTGCGATATGAATGGCGTTGAACTTGACGAGCGACCAGATTTCGCTGGACGTGGTTGGCACCTTTGCAGCATTGAACCGACCTGTGCTTTCGCTCTCCCAGTCAAGTTGGTCCTGCGGCGAGTCAAAATCGCAGGAACAGTCCTCGAAAGATTGCTGTGCTGCCCTGAACAGGTGATCTTGAATGAGATTGCGAGACGAAGGAGATGTGCGGCTGAACCTGGCAATCGCATCGGCAGCGAGGTCAAGATCAATTTCTTCTGCGAAGAACCTGATCGGAAGGCTAACGCCTGTCAGAAACGGGACGCCAACTTCATCAACGGTTTTGTTTATGAAGCCCTTTTGCGCCGTCATGAGAACTTTCAACGCATCGGTCTTGTTCACAGATCGCCTCTTTCTGCCAGGTTTGAACAAACGTTGTCTAATCGCCGAGTTTGGCCGAATTTTGGCAAGGCGATCATGGCCTGCACCCAGGTTATCAGAAGGTGACAGCGCGGAATTGGCCAGGATAGCAGGGGTCGACGAAACCCTAGAAGTTCAGGTTGGAAACCATGAACCGAAGAGCCTGATCCTTTATGTTGCCAGGGTGATTTGGGCTTGAAACGGCCCCTGCCGCACAGCGACACACCGGTCCGCCAAGGCAGGACCGACGCCCCGCATACACGAGGCGAGCCGCAATTCAGAACTCTTTCCCCGAATACCGGCTTGCCCTAACGTCTTCCTTGGGGAGGACGGCCGGGATGAACTTCAAGCAATTGACCTATTTCATCGCTGTGGCGGAGGAATTGCACTTTGGCCGCGCCGCGGAACGGCTCGACATGGCGCAACCGCCGCTCAGTCGTCAGATCAAGCAGATCGAAGAGGAGTTGGGCGCGATCCTCTTCAACCGGGGCCGCAGCGCCATCAGTCTCACCCAGGCGGGCGAGCGGTTGCTGGAGCGCGGGCGCTCGATCCTGGCGCAGCTGGACGACACAAAGCTCGAGGTGCGCCGCCTGGGTCAGGGGGCCGAAGGGCGGCTGCGCGTCGGCTTTGTCGGCTCGGCCACCTTTGGCATTCTGCCCACCATCATCAAATCCTTTCGTGCCAATTACCCTGAGGTCAATCTGAGCCTCAACCCGATGAACAATGCGCAATTGCACCGCGCCCTTGTCTCACGCGAGTTGGACGTGGCCTTTGCCCGGCCCGCGTTGAAGGATCCCGAGTTCGTCACCAAGGAGTTGATGGAGGAAAAGCTGATTCTCGCCCTGCCCGACACGGTCGACACCGGCGGGCGGACGGTGGCCAAGCTCGAACGGCTCGAGACGCACAACCTTGTGCTCTACCCCGAGTATCCGCGGCCCAGTTTCGCCGATTTCGTGCTCAATGCGGTCGAGGCGGCGGGGTTTACCGCGCCCTTGCGCCTCTGGTGCATGGATCTGCAAACCGCGCTCAGCCTTGTGGCGATTGGCGAGGGCGTGTGCATCGTGCCCGAGTCGGTCGCGACCGCGCCGCGCAAGGGCATGAAATTCCTGCGGATCGAGCCGGAGATTGCCCGCACCAGCCTGTCGGTCAATCACCGGCTGGATGAACAGGGCGTGCATGTGCACAATTTCGTGCAGCTTGCGCAAAAGGTCGCGCGCAAGCAGTTCTGAGCGGCGGGCATGACGCCCGCCGCCTCGGGTGTCAGCACGGCACGGTGCGATAGGTGCCGTCGCCATTGGCATAGGCGCATTGATTGCGCGCGGTGTTGCGCGCGACCAGCGTGCCCGCTGCCGCCCCGGCCAGCGCCGAGACAATCGTCCAGTCGGAATCGGCATCAAAGGCCGAGGCGAGCAAGGCACCCCCGGCAGCACCCGCCGCACCGCCAACAAGTTCCCGGTCGCTGACGCCCTGCATGCACCCTGCCAAGGCAAGGCTGGTAACGCTGGCAAGAATGAGACTGCGGTTCATGGTCTTTCCCTTCTGTTTCTTGGATTGCTCATGTTGTCCAAGATAACGTGGGGGAACGGGATTTGTTCCTGCGCCACGCTCTGTCGGCAGGGGATTGCCGGTCAGAGCATCGGCGGCGGCGGTCTGCGCCGTGCCCCCGAGAGCGCATTGCCCGCAATCGCCCCCAAGAGGATCGTCCCGCCAATGAGGGTGTTGGTCGTCGCCGTTTCGCCCAGGATCAGCCAGACCCAGACCGGCCCCAGCACCACCTCGGCCAGCGACAAGAGCGTCAGTTCAGCGGCCGGCACGGTGCGAGAACCGATCGTGTAGAGGATCAGCCCCAGCCCCACCTGAAACACCCCCATGCCAAGCGACAGCGCGGTGTCGGCGTTGGAAATCCGAAGTGGTAACCCCAGCCAGAAACAGATCGCCGCCATGAGGCCCATGCCGAACAGCCCCGAGAGAAAGATCGCGGGCATCATCTCGGTCGCCTTGCCCCACCGCAGGGTGATGGTGAAGGTGGCAAAGCCCACCGCCGAACCGATGGCCGCGAGATTGCCCACAAGTGCTGCACCCCCGAACTTGTCCCAGACCATCACCGCAATGCCACAGCCCGCCACCACGATGGCGACCCAGGTTTGCGGCCGGACATATTCGCGCAGCACAACCCGTCCGAGGATCGCGGCCAAGAGCGGCGAGCAGGCAAAAAGCATCATCGCATTGGCAACCGACGTAGTCTGGATCGCAAAGATAGCACCCGTATAGGCCGCCACCAGCGAAAGCCCGCCAATCACCCCCGGCCAGCCCATTTGCAGCGCGAGGCGCAGCGCATCCTGCCCCGTGCGCAGGCGGATCACCACATAAAGCAGCAGGGTCATCGAGGCCGAGCGATAGAACAGGATCTGCCAGACCTGCGCCTCGTCCACAAGACGGATACCAAGGCCCACCGTGGACCAGACCAGACCGGCGAGAAACACGAAGAAATAGCCGCGCAAATCGCGTTCAGGCTGGATCGTCAGGGTTGTCATAGGCTGCTTTCTTCGTCGGGGATTTGCGGCGGCAGGGGGCTGCCGGGGGCAAAGATCGCCTCGGCGGTGACCGGCGATGCATCGCTCTGACGCGACGCGCGCAGTTCCCGCCACCCGAGGTAAAGACCGGAAGCGGTGATCATCACCATGCCCGCGAGGGTATTGAACGCCGGCACCTCATCCCAGAGCACATAGGCCAGCAGGGCCGCGAAGGGCAGATAGGTATAGTCAAATGGCGCCACGAGGCTGGCATTGGCCACCTGATAGGCCCGTGAGACAAGCGTATAAGCCGCCATGCCGATGGCCCCCAGGAGCGCAAGACGCGGCAGGTCGTCAAGCGCCCTGGGCGGCAATTCCCAACGCAGGTGATAGGTCGCCGGGGTGATGTCGATCACCTGATTGACCAGCCAGCCCATCGGCAGGATCAAGAGCCCTGCAAATGTCAGGGTATAAAGGCCAACGGTCAGCGTGCTCTCCCGGTCGCCGATCTGACGGGCGATGATCTGGGAAATCGCATAGGTCACGGCACAGAGCAGCGGCAAGACCGCGACAAGGGAAAAGTTCTCGCCCGCCGGGTTCATCGCGATGAGCACGCCCACAAACCCCGCCACCAAGGCGATCCCGCGATGCCAGCCGATCGTTTCGCGCAGGAACACCGCCGCGAAGAGCGCGGTGATGAGCGGCGCCGAGAAAAAGATCGTACTGACCTCGGCCAATCCCATGAACGGGAAAGCCGCGTAGAACATCGAAAAACCTGTGGCGAAAAGGAACGCACGGATCAGATGCAGCGGCCAGAGCGGCGTCAGCAGGCGATGCGGCTTGCCCAGCCACAGGATCAGCGGCGTCATCACCAGAACCGTCACGATGGAACGCACGAAGATCAGCAGCCAGACCGGATAGATGGTCAACAGCGTCTTCATCATCGCGTCCTGACCGACAAAGAGCAGCATGGCGATCTCGACGCAGAGTATCCCTTGCAGCGCGCGCGAGGGCGCGGGGGCGGGCTGTGCCAATAGCGTGGCCATGGGGTTCCATTTCTGAGCTGTTGGCGCGCGGCCACTACCTCTCACGCTGGGCAGATCGAAACCGACTGTCGCGCCATTTTGCGACGTGATCGCGGAAAATCAGGGGAACCCGTCACCCGATCCGGCCCTGCGCGAGACGGGGGCACGGCAGGGCGTTGAACGGGATCACTTGCAGCACGGAACGTCCGCAGGTAAACGCGAAACAATCTTGCGCAAAGCAAATATCATATGGAACAAATCGCTTGTAAACTTATAGACAAGCCCTGCGCGCCTGTTGTAAAAAAATTCTCGTATCTCTCGCCTCCCCCGGAAAAGGACACGCCAGATGCCGGACCGGCTCTTGATCGGCACCAGAATACGCGAGCGGCGGGTTCTGAACGGCATGCGGCAATCCGATCTGGCGCAGCGGGCCGGGATTTCGCCGTCTTACCTCAATCTGATAGAGCACAACCATCGCCGGATCGGCGGCAAGACCCTGCTCAAACTGGCCGAGGCGCTCAAGGTCGAGCCATCACAACTGACCCAAGGGGCCGAGGCCACGTTGATTTCAGGCCTGCGCGAGGCAGCGGGCAAACCCCGCTCAGATGGGCCCGAGCTTGACCGGACCGAGGAATTCGCCGGGCGCTATCCCGGCTGGGCCAGCCTTTTGAGCGAGTTGCATCGGCGCACGCAGGCGCTGGAGCGCACCATCGAAACCCTGACCGACCGACTGGCGCATGATCCCTTTCTCGCGGATTCGCTGCACGAGGTGATTTCCGCCGTGACGGCCATTCGCGCCACCTCGTCGATCCTCGTGGAAACCGAGGCAATCGAACCCGAATGGCAGGCGCGGTTTCACCGCAATATCAACGAGGACAGCGCCCGCCTGACCGAAGGCGCGCAAGCCCTCGTGCGCTATCTCGAAGCGGCCCCCAATACCGAGGCAGAGCTGACCTCGCCCCAAGATGAGATGCATGCCTATCTGGCGGCGCGCGGCTATCATTTGCCCGAGCTGGAGCGCGAAATGGCGGGGCCAAGTGATGTGGCTCGCCTGATTGAAACTGCCGCAACCGACGGCATGTCCAGCCCGGCCCAGAACCTAACGCGCGAGGCGCTCTTGCGCTATATGGAGGACGCGGCGGCCCTGCCCCTGCGGGCGTTTCTGGCACGGGTCAGGACACTGGGGCTGCGCCCCGACCGGCTGGCCGAGGCGACGGGCGCGGATATGGCGCGGGTGTTCCGGCGTCTGGCCAGCTTGCCCGAGGCCGAAGTGGGGCCGATAGGCTTGGTGATCTGCGATGCCTCCGGCACGCTGACGTTTCGCAAGCCGATTGCCGGATTCGCCACACCGCGCATGGCCGGGGCCTGCGCGCTCTGGCCCCTCTATCAGGTGTTGAGCCAGCCACAGGTGCCCCTGCGGTTGCGGCTGCGACAGGCCGGACGCGGCGCCGAGGTGATCGAGGCCTTTGCGGTGGCCGCCCAAACCGGGCCCGCAGGCTTTGACCGCCCGCCGCTGATGCAGGCGCTGATGCTGATGCTGCCCGATCCCGGCGAGGCGGGCGGCGCGGTGCGTGCCATTGGGGTGAGTTGCCGGATATGTCCACTGGCCGATTGCGCCGCACGACGCGAGCCGTCGATTGTCGCAGAAGGGATGTGACCGCATGGGCGAACAGGGAATCAGACGCACGGCAAAGACCGCGCGCGCAACGGAGGGGAGGCCGGTTGCATGAGTAAGAGGGTTCTGGTGATCGAGGATGAGCCGAACATCATCGAAGCTGTCAGTTTTATCCTCTCGCGGGATGGCTGGGAGGTAAAGACCCATGCCAATGGCCATGATGCGATGGAGGCGGTGCGCGCCCGCGCCCCCGACCTCATCATTCTCGACGTGATGCTGCCCGGCAAAAGCGGCTTTGACATCCTTCAGGAAATCCGCGCCGATGCCGTCTATGGCCACACGCCAGTCCTGATGCTGACGGCGCGTGGCCAGACCAAGGATCGCGAAATGGCAGAACGCGCCGGGGCCAGCCAATACATGACCAAGCCCTTTTCCAACGCCGATGTCTTGGCCGCGGTGCGGGCGCTGGTCGTGCCATGAGCGCCGAGCGCGGCCCGCTGTTTCTGGCGCGGCGCACCTATCGGATGCGGCGGCTTTCGGATGCAGCGCGGATGCTGCCGGTTGCCGGGGCTGTCCTGTTCGCGGTGCCCCTCTTGTGGGAGACAGACGGCGTACGCACCACGCGGGCGATGTTCTATATCTTTGGCCTCTGGATCGTGCTGGCAGGGATTGCCGGCGTGATCTCGGCACGGCTGCGCCCGACCGAGAGCGAGGAAGACTCAAAGGGGCCGCAGGAGCGATAGATGACGATCCTCAACGTCCTCATCCTTGTCTGCATACTATACGTGGTGTTTCTCTTCGCCGTGGCCTTCGCCGCCGACCGCGCCGCGCTGCGCGGACGCGGAAGCTGGCTACGCTCGCCCTATATCTACACCCTGTCGCTGTCGATCTATTGCACCGCCTGGACATTCTATGGCGCGGTCGGCTTTGCCGCGCGCTCGGGGCTGGAATTTGTCACCATCTATCTGGGTCCGACGCTGATCATGATTGGCTGGTGGTGGACCCTGCGCAAAATGGTGCGGGTTGGCCGAAGCCAGCGGATCACCTCGATCGCCGATCTCATTTCTTCGCGCTATGGCAAGTCGAACCTGCTCGCGGTGATCGTGACCGTTTTGGCGGTCATTGGCACGACACCCTATATTGCACTGCAATTGCAATCGGTGACGCTGTCTTTTGCTGCGTTTGCAGAAACGGACCCCACAGCCACGACATTGCCGGACATGCAATCCACCGCCCTCTGGGTGGCGGGGGGGCTGGCGCTCTTCACTATTCTCTTTGGCACCCGCAATCTGGATGCGAACGAGCGCCATCATGGTGTGGTCATGGCCATTGCGCTTGAGGCGGTGGTCAAGCTCTTTGCCCTTTTGGCCGTCGGGATATTCGTGGTCTGGGGTCTGTCGGGCGGGGTGGCGGCAACGCTCGACCGGATCGACGCCTCGGCCATTGCACGGTTCGAGGTGTCGGGCAGTCGCTGGGTTGGGCTCACGATGCTGTCGGCGGCGGCATTTCTGTGCCTGCCCCGCATGTTTCAGGTGATGGTGGTCGAGAACGAGGACGAAGACCATTTGCGCACCGCTGCCTGGGCGTTTCCAACCTACCTCATGCTGATGAGCCTCTTTGTCGTGCCGATCGCGGCGGTAGGGCTGGAATTGATGCCGGGGGGTGCTAATCCCGATCTCTTCGTGCTGACGCTGCCCTTGATGGACGGGCGCGACGGGCTGGCGATCCTGTCTTTTCTGGGTGGGTTTTCCAGCGCCACCTCAATGGTAATCGTGGCGGCGATTGCGCTCTCGACCATGGTGTCGAACCACGTCGTGATGCCCCTCTGGCTGCATTTTTCAGGCGGGGCGGCGATGGTCTCGGGGGATGTGCGGCATGTGGCCCTGCTGGCGCGCCGGCTGAGTATCGCGGGTGTCGTTCTCTTGGGCTATGTCTATTTCCGCCTGTCGGGGGGCGGCACGGCTCTTGCGGCAATCGGGCTGATTGCCTTTGCCGGGGTGGCGCAATTCATGCCCGCGCTGATGGGCGGCCTTTTCTGGCGCGGGGCCACACGCACCGGGGCCTTGGCGGGTCTGATCGTCGGGGCGGTGGTGTGGATCTACTGCCTTTTTCTGCCCAGCTTCGGCCCCTCCTTGGTGCTGCCGCAGGTGGTCTTTGACGAAGGTCTCTTTGGACTGCACTGGTTGCGGCCCCGTGCGCTCTTTGGCACCGAGGGGATGGATCCGGTGGTACATGCGGTGCTCTGGTCGCTGTTGCTCAACACATCCGCCTTTGTCCTTGGCTCACTCCTCAGCTTTCCGCAGCCCGTGGAACGCTTGCAAGGGGCGCAATTCGTCAATGTCTTCGATCATTCCGGCACGCCCGGCGGCTGGACCGGCGGCATGGCGCAGAGCGAAGACCTGTTGATCATGGCACAACGCATCATGGGTGCCACCGAGGCGCAGGCGCTTTTTGCCGAGGCCGCCAGACGACAGGGGCTGGCGGGCTATCTGCCCGAACCCAGCCCCTCTTTCCTGCAAGAGTTGGAGCGCGAGTTGTCGGGCTCTGTCGGGGCCGCGACGGCGCATGCCATGATCAGCCAGATCGTCGGGGGTGCCGCAGTGTCAGTCGAAGATCTGATGGCAGTTGCAGATGAAACCGCGCAGATCATGGAATATTCCAGCCAGCTTGAGGCGAAATCGCAGGAACTGGCCCGTACCGCGCGCCAACTCCGGCAGGCCAATGAAAAACTGACACAGCTCTCGGTGCAAAAGGACGGGTTTCTGAGCCAGATCAGCCATGAGCTGCGCACGCCGATGACCTCGATCCGCGCCTTTTCGGAAATCCTGCGCGACACGGGCGATCTGACCCCGGAAGAACAGAGTAAATACGCCTCGGTGATCCATGACGAGGCGGTGCGCCTGACGCGGCTTTTGGATGATCTGCTGGATCTCAGCGTGTTGGAAAACGGGCAGGTCGTTTTGCACGTGCAAACCGGATCTCTGGCTGACCTCTTGGACCGGGCGGAACGCGCGGCGGGGGTGCAGGGTGGCACACTTAGGGTGATGCGCGACCGTACAGCCGAAGCGGTGGCGCTCACCACGGATCTGGACCGGCTGGTGCAGGTCTTTATCAACCTCATCGCCAATGCGCGCAAATACTGCGACGGGCAGCCGCCGATTTTGACGATTCGCACGGCGGTGATCGATGGGGAACTGGTGATTGACTTTACCGACAACGGATCGGGCATCGCCCCCGCCCAACAGGCCGTCATATTCGAGAAATTCTCGCGCATAGGCCAGCACAAGGCCGGCGGCGCGGGTCTTGGCCTGGCCATCTGCCGCGAGATCATGGCGCGTTTGGGCGGCGCGGTCAGCTACCTACCGGGACAAAAAGGGGCCGCATTCCGCGTGACCCTACCGCTGAGCGCGCGCATGGCCGCACAATAGACCAGAGGTTTTCCAGCCAGCCTAAAGAAAATCGTAACCAAGCCTGCCTAGGGTCACCCCGACAGCTTCAGAAAGGGGCGATGGCGCAGGGTATGGGATCGCAGGATCACAGTTCGGTCATTCAGCGGATGGCGCAAACCGCACGCGACGGGTCCGACAGCCGCCATATGACTCCGGTCAAGGCGCTGCGCCTGGCCTTGGCACGCGCGGCGGATACCCTTCTTGGCCTTGGCTTGACGGTGGCCACCGTCGAACAGATACGCGTGCCGCTTGCCGACGTGGGGCACAGCTTGTGCGATGCAGGTCTCTTGGTGTTGTTGGAGGGGGCCGGGGGCGCACGCGGCGCGCTCTGTCTTGATTCACAATTCCTTGCCGGGCTGATCGAGGTGCAGACCACGGGCGCCGTGCGCGCCGGCATGGCACGATCACGCGCGGCCACGCGCACCGACGCGGCGATGGTCGCGCCCCTGATCGACGCGGTTCTGGCCGATTTTGACAGCCAGTTGACGGCAGAGCCTGATGCGCCACCGGCCCGCCACTTTGCCTTTGGCGATATGGTCGAGGACCTGCGCGGTCTGCTGCTCTTGCTGGTGGCCCCGGATTTTGAGGTGCTGCGCCTCACGGTCGATCTGGGACCGGGGGCCAAGACCGGGCGCCTTGACCTGCTCTTGCCCGTGATCGCACCGCCGGCACGCGCCACCCCCGGCAAAACCGCAAGCGCCGCAATCGAAACGCCTGCACATATCGACCAGGTTGTGTCCAAGGCTCCGGTGGTGCTTGACGCTGTCATGGCCCGGTTACGCCTGCCCCTGCGTGATATTCTGGCGCTGAAACCCGGCGATCTGCTTCCCCTTCCGCGAGAGGCGCTGACCGGAACCCAGCTTGTCGGCACGCGCGGGCATTTGGTGGCCACGGCAGAGCTTGGGCAAATGAACGGCGTGCGCGCGCTGCGCCTGATTTCAGGGGCGGCCTCACCTTTACCAGACCCGCCGGACCCGCCAGACCCGGTCCCGGACCCCGCCCCTGTCGCCCCCCGAAACGGCTCTGATCTCTTGCCGATCGAGGCTCAGAACCTTACCGATCATCCGATGTAATCAGGCACCTTCACGCCGATCTGCGCCCTCTTGACCTGCATCAATGACCGAAACACCGCCGTCTGCTAGGATATCTAAAATAAAGGAGGCTTTGGATGCTCGAGACTGAACGATACCGGTTGGCGCTTATGGCCCGGCTTGGCGAATTGGACAAACGTCTGCATGCCATTGAAGATGAGCTCGATTCGACCAAATCCAAGGATTGGGACGACGCCGCGATCGAGCGCGAAGGCGATGAGGTGCTCGAGCATCTGGGTCAGTACGGTCAGGAAGAAGTCGCACGAATCCGCGCAGCACTTGACCGTATCCGCAAGGGCACCTTTGGCACCTGCGCCCGTTGCGAAGAACAGATTGCCGCTGATCGTCTGGATGTTTTGCCAGAAACACCGCTCTGCCGGGCCTGTGCCGCACAGGTTTCCTGATCCCGTCACGCAACTGTTACGGGGTCTCGATAAAGCCTCGAATTGCAGCGTAAAACACGCTAGAGTTGCATTGCCACCAGGGAGGACCACCATGATCAATACGCGCACCGAGCTTGACCGCCTTGAGCATCAGATTGGACAGGCCAATCCCGACACCCGCCACAAGCTGGAGCCGCAATTGCGCCGGATGATTGCGCGGCTGCATGACGAAGGCATAGCCGTTCCGGACGAAACCAAGAGCCTGCACGAGCTGCTCTTGTGCGAGGCTATTGAGGCGCAGTTCGACAACATGCCCGTCTGAAACCACCAGTTTTTCCGTCCCAAGCTTGCACAGGAGGAAATTCCCCGTAGAACTTGTGCGTAGAAGCGTTTTACGGGTGGGACGGAGTGACGGGGCAGATACGCCAGGAATTGCGGGACGGGGTGGCGGTGCTGCTGCTGGATCGCCCCGTGGCCAATGCGCTGTCCCCTGACTTGCGCGCAGAGCTTGCGGCCGCGTTGGATCGCACGGCCACCGGAGCCGAGGTGCGCGCCGTGGTCCTTGCGGGATCAGGCACCGGGTTTTCCTCTGGTGTCGATCTCACGGAATACGACGGCCCGCTGGCAGAGCCGTGGATTGACACGCTCTGCACGCGGATCGAGGAGTTTCCCAAGCCTGTGATCACCGCGTTGCACGGCGCGACCTTCGGCGCGGGTCTGGCGCTGGCCCTCGCATCGCATGCCCGCGTTGTGCAGGCTGAGGCGCGGCTCGCCTCTCCTGAAATCACGCTTGGGATGGTGCCGGGGGGCGGAGTAACACAACGATTGCCGCGCCTTCTGGGGGCACAGGTGGCGCTGGAGGTGATGTTGACAGGGCAGACCCTCCGCGCCACCGATCCGCGGCTGCGTCGCCTCTTTTCCCAGATCACCACAGATGATCCGTTGCCTGCGGCGGTTGATCTTGCCCACAAGCTGGCGGATCAGGGCCATTGGCGCCGCAGCCAAGACGCCACGCGCGGCCTGTCCGATCCTGCAGGCTATCAGCGCGCCATCTCCGCCGTCGCCGAGCGGCTCAAGGGACAGACCGGTGCGGCCTCCGACATCTTGCGTGCCGTCGAGGCAGCGCAGCTTCTGCCCTTCCCACAGGGGCTGGCCTTTGAGGCGACGCTGTTCGACGACCGGTTGCACAGCCCCGAAGCGCGCGCGCAGCGGCACATTTACGCGGCCGAGCGCCGGGCCTCGGGCATGCCCGAACGCGCGCAATCCCCAACGCGTGACATGACCCGAATCGCACTTGCCGGGGCGCGGTTGGGGGATGTCGCGCTGCTGCTCCTGGAGGGCGGCAAGGAGGTGCGCAGCGATGCCCCTGACCTGCGCACCAGCGTGTCGCGCGCGCTCGACGGGCTGGTCACACAAGGCAAGATCGAGGCTGCCACCCGCGACGCATATCTGACGCGGTTGCAGAATGGCACAGCGCCCGTTGATCTGGCGCTCTGCACGCGCGGCTCAGAGGCCGCGAATGTAGCGCTCAGCCTGCCGCTCGATGATGGGCGCGGCTTGGCTGGCGCGCAGCTGGGCCTCCGGCTCTACCGACCGGCGCAGACCCTTCGGCTCGCGGAACTCGCAGTGTCCCATGCCGCAGATGCCGGGACGGTAGCCAGCCTTGCGCGGCTCTGCACCGGGCTGGGCGTGGCGGCGGTGCGCGCGGCGCAGCCTGCATCGGGGCCGGGGCTGGGTCATGTGCTGATGGGGGCGCTCAGTCTGGCTGGGCTGGAACTGGTGCGCCTTGGCATGACCCCGCAACGGGTGGATCAGGCGGCCCAACGCCTCGGGTTTCGGGCGGGGCCGTTCCTGATGATGGATTATGAAGGGCTGCCGGTGGTGGCAGCACGGCTACGAACAGTGGCCGAATGGCTGGGTTGCCCTGCCCACGGCGCGGATGATCCGCTGGCCGAGTGTCTGGCCAAAGGGGCGGTCGGCCGCGCGGTCGGGCGCGGCTTTTATGACCACCCAAGCGACGGACCGCGCGCCCCCAAGACCTGGGCAGGGCCAGGGCGTGATCCGGCTGAGGTATTGGGCGCGGTGGCACCAAGACATGCTTTGCAGGCCGCACTGCTCGGTGCCGCAATGCAGCTATTGGCGCGCGGTGCCGTACAGCGCGCGTCGGATCTCGATTTGCTGTTGGTGCGTGGATACGGCTACGACCGCGCGCGCGGCGGGCCTCTTTTCGCCGCCGATCAGCGCGGGATGCTCGCGGTTTTGCAGGATTTCAAGGCGCTCGCCGCCTTGGGCAGCCCACTCTGGGAGGTGCCGCCAATGCTGCGCGAGATGGTCAAGAATGGCGAGGGTTTCTTTGGTCGGCGGGCCGACGCCTGAGGCACTCAGCCGAAGTCACCCAAGCAGGATGCCCACAACAACCATCATCAGCCCGATCACAGACAAGAACAAGGCACCGGTATTGAGCGGCACGATCCGTTGCACCGCCGCCCGCAATGCGTCATCCGACAGCCCCGCATTGCGCGCGCGCCAGACCTTGACGATGCACCAGATCAATGTGGCCAGACCAGCCAGCGACAGGGCGGCCCCAGACCAGATCATATACTCCATTGCCACCTCCCCGGCCGGTTACCGCCCCGGCGCTAGAGCAATTTTTCCACCATTGCAAGCCGCGCCGCAGATGTCCCTTGCACCCTATCCGGCGGGGCGCTAGTCAGAAACCCCAACCGACCGGAGATCAGGCCATGGACGATATGAATTCCGACAGCAACTACCGCGTTACCGCCGATGAGTTGCGCCAGTTCATCGAACGGTTCGAGCGGCTCGAGGCCGAGAAAAAGGACATTGCCGACCAGCAAAAGGAAGTGATGGCCGAGGCCAAGGGACGCGGCTACGACACCAAGGTCATGCGCAAGGTTATCGCCCTGCGCAAACGCGACAAGGATGACATCGCCGAAGAAGAGGCGGTTCTCGAGATGTACAAAGAAGCATTGGGCATGATGTAAACCGCCCCCTCTCGCACGGATTTCAGCAAGGCGCGCCAATCTGGCGCGCCTTTTCCTTTGCGCCATGGCGCGGCACCGGGCAGGGGCAACCTTTCGGCGCGGGTATCACCCAAGACCCGCAGCATCATCGACTTGATGCCCCACCACAGGCAGTTTGCACCTCAATGCAATACTGACATGTGGTGAACGCCGTGACCAAGATCGACCAGATCGAAACGATGATCCTCGATATTCCGACCATCCGGGGCCATGTCCTGTCGATGGCGACGATGCGGGTCCAGACCGCCGTTCTGGTCCGCATACGGTTCTCGGATGGGTCCGAGGGGATTGGCGAGGGCACCACCATCGGCGGGCTCACCTATGGCCCAGAGAGCCCCGAGAGCATCCAATCCGCCATCGACACCTATATCGCCCCTGCCCTGTTGGGCCGTGCGGCGGATGATGTGAACGGCGCGGTGCAGCTGATCGACCATCTGGTCAAGGGCAATCGCATCGCCAGGGCGGCGGTTGAAATCGCGCTTTGGGATGGCTTGGGTCGGCGTTTGGGCGTGTCGGTAGCGCAGCTTTTCGGCGGTGCCGTGCACACGCGGCTTCCGGTGGCCTGGACGCTCGCGTCGGGCAACTCCGACACGGATATTGCCGAGGCGCAAGAGATGATCGCGACCCGCCGCCACAACATCTTCAAGCTCAAGATCGGCAAGCGCGCGGTGGCCGAGGATGTGGCGCATGTGGCACGGATCAAGACCGCTCTGGGCGATGCCGCCAGCATCCGTGTCGATGTCAATCAGGCATGGTCGCTTCAGGATGCTCGGTGGGGGCTCAAGGGCCTGCAGGATGTGGGTTGCGAATTGGTCGAACAGCCGGTGCGTGCGCGTTACCTGAATGCGCTGCGGGAATTGACGCGGAACCACGAGATTGCGGTGATGGCCGATGAGGCGCTGAACGGCCCAGAGGATGCCGTGAGCATCGTGACCAAGGGTGCCGCAGATGTGTTTGCCGTCAAGGTCGCACAATCGGGCGGGATCAAACGCGCGTCCGAAGTGGTGGCGATCGGGCAGGCGGCGGGCCTTGGCCTCTATGCCGGAACCATGCTGGAAACCGGCCTCGGCACGGCGGCTGCGCTGCAACTCTTTGCCGGTGTCGAGGAATTGCGCTGGGGCTCCGAGCTCTTTGGTCCCCTCCTCTTGACCGAGGACATTCTGGCCACCCCGATCCGCTATGCCGATTTCACCGTCGAGGTGCCGCAGGGCGCGGGCATTGGCGTGACGCTCGACCACGACAAGGTCGAGTTTTTCCGCCGCGACCGTACGCGGAGCCTGAAAACCGTGGCCGGTGAGTAACCGGCCCAAGACCCAAGACTTTTCCGGAGGAGGAAAGACGATGTTTGCCCAATCCAATCTCGACGAACTGGAAGGCCGTCTTGACGGTATCGTGCAAGAAGATGCCGAGGCGGGGATTTTCCGCGCGCGGCGTGACATGTTCACCGATGAGGAGCTCTTTGAGCTTGAGATCAAGCATATCTTCGAGGGTAACTGGATCTACATGGCGCACGAAAGCCAGATCCCCAATCCCGGCGATTACTTTACCCTCACCATGGGGCGCACGCCGGTGGTGATCACCCGCGACAAGGACGGCAATCTCAACGCATTGGTCAATGCCTGCTCGCATCGCGGTGCACAGCTTTGCCGCTTCAAGCGTCGCAATCAAAAGACCTTTACCTGCCCCTTCCACGGCTGGACCTTTTCCAATACCGGCAAACTGCTCAAGGTCAAGGATCCCAATGGCGCAGGCTACCCCGAGCAGTTCAACAAGGATGGCAGCCACGATCTGACCAAGGTGGCGCGGTTCGAGAATTACCGCGGCTTTCTCTTTGGCTCGCTCAATGCCGATGTCGCCCCGCTCGAAGAGTATCTCGGCGAGGCGCGCAAGATGATCGACATGATCGTCGATCAATCCGACGAGGGGCTCGAGGTGCTGCGCGGCTCATCCACCTATACCTTTGACGGCAACTGGAAATTGCAGGCCGAGAATGGCGCCGATGGCTACCACGTCTCGGCGGTGCATTGGAACTATGTCGCCACCACATCGCACCGCACGGCGGATGGCAAGGAAGACAAGATCAAGGCGACCGATGCCAGCAAATGGGCCAAGCAGAAGGGCGGGTTCCATTCCTATGTGAATGGTCACCTGCTGCTCTGGACCGCGTGGTCGGACCCGACCAACCGCCCCAACTATCCGCGCCTTGCGGAATGGACCGAGAAATACGGCGCGACCAAGGCCGAATGGATGGTGGGTGTGCTGCGCAATCTCTGCCTCTATCCCAACGTGTTCCTGATGGATCAGTTCAGCAGCCAGATCCGGGTGTTCCGCCCCGTGAGCGTGGATAAAACCGAGGTCACGATCTATTGCATCGCGCCCAAGGGCGAAGCCCAGGAGGCCCGCGCGCGCCGCATTCGCCAGTACGAGGATTTCTTCAACGCCTCCGGCATGGCCACGCCTGACGACACCGAGGAATTCCGCGCCACGCAGCGCGGCTATGCCGGGGCCGCCCATGCCAAGTGGAATGACATCTGCCGAGGCGCGACCCAGTGGATCCACGGCCCGGACGAGGATGCCAAGGCACTTGGCGTGAACCCGATCCTGTCGGGAGCCCGCACCGAGGACGAGGGTCTCTTTGTGATCCAGCACAAGCAGTGGTCCGAGCGGATGGCGCAGGCCATCGCCAAGGAACGCGCCACCGCATCCGACGCCCAGGTCGCGGCTGAGTGAGGAGGAGAGACCATGACAACCGCAACACTTGACCGCCAGAGCACCGAGGCCACCATGACCTACGAGGAAATCCAAGCCTTTCTCTATGCCGAGGCCCGCGCGCTCGATGATCGGGACTGGGACAATTGGCTGACCTTCTATCACCCGGATTGCCCATTCTGGATGCCCGCCTGGGATGATGAGGATCAACTGACCGAGGATCCGCAAAACGAGATGTCCCTGATCTATTATCCCGACCGCTCGGGCATCGAGGATCGCGTGTTCCGCATCCAGACGGATCGCTCTTCGGCCACGTCCCTGCCAGAACCGCGCACCAATCATTACCTTGCCAATATCGAAGTGCTGAGCCGGGAGGCAGGCAAGATCACGCTGCGCTTCAACTGGCACACGCTGACCTATCGCTATGGCAAGACCGACCAGCACTGGGGCACGTCGTTCTACACGCTTGATGTGACGGGGAAAAAGCCGCTGATCACCGACAAGAAGGTCGTGCTCAAGAATGACCAGATCCACCATGTGATCGACGTCTATCACATCTGAGACCAGGACCGGCGCGTGCCCGAGGGCGCGCGCCAGCAGAGGGGAGGAGCCCGCCATGACCAGCTACAACATCGCCCTGAATTTCGAGGATGGCGTGACCCGTGTCATCCAGTGCGAGGATGACGAGAAAGTCACCGAAGCCGCCTTTCGGCAAAAGATCAACATTCCGATGGACTGCCGCGACGGGGTTTGTGGCACCTGCAAATGCTTTGCCGAAAAGGGCGAGTATGAGCTGGAATTCTACCTCGACGAGGCGATGACCGAGGAAGAGGCGGCAGAGGGCTATGTGCTGACCTGCCAGATGATGCCGCAGAGCGATTGCGTGGTCCGCGTGCCGGCCTCCTCTGCCGTGTGCAAGACCGCACCCGAGGCGATCAGCGCCGAAGTTTTGGGCGTGGACCGCCTGTCCGAGACCTCCTTTGGTCTGCGCGTCAAGCTGGCCAAGCCGATGGGGTTCCTGCCCGGTCAATATGTGAATGTGAGCGTGCCCGGCACAGAGGCACACCGCTCGTATTCTTTCTCCTCTGCCCCTGGCGCGGAGGAAGCGACGTTCCTGATCCGCAACATTCCGGGCGGGGTCATGAGCCGCTATCTGGGCGAGCGCGCCACCCCCGGCGATGCCGTCACGCTGACAGGGCCGATGGGTGCCTTCTACCTGCGACCCATCACGCGGCCGCAACTGTGGCTGGCGGGCGGCACGGGTCTTGCCCCGTTCCTCTCGATGCTGGAGCAGGTGGCCGTGCAGGGCTCGGATCAGCCGATCACGCTCTACTACGCCGTGACCCGCACCGCCGATCTGGTGGATCTGGACCGGGTGACGGCACTGGCCGAGGCGATTGGTAATGTGACTGTCATCACCGTGCTGGCCGATCAGAACGAGGCGCATGATCGCAAGGGCTTTGTCACCGATCATGTGACGTCCGAGGATCTCAACAACGGCGATTGCGATGTCTACCTTTGCGGCCCGCCCCCGATGGTGGACGCGGTGCGCGCGCATTTCGCGCAACTGGGCGTAACCCCCGCCGCGTTCCATTTCGAGAAGTTCAACCCGACCGAGACAGAGGCAGCCGCCGCATGACACCGCGTTTCACAGGCAAGGTGATGGTCGTGACCGGCGCCGCCCAGGGGATCGGACGCCGGGTGGCCGAACGCGCCGCCGCCGAGGGGGCAAAAGTGCTGGTCGTGGACCGCTCCGAGCAGCGCGAGGCGGTGGTCGGGGCGATCCGCGACGCAGGCGGCGAGGCCCAGGCGCTCAACGTCGATCTGGAAACATGGGACGGCTGCGAGGCGGCCATTGCAACGGCGGTCAAGATCTGGGGTCGGATCGACATTCTGATCAACAACGTAGGCGGCACGATCTGGGCCAAACCCTATGAGCATTACGCGCCCCATGAGATTGACGCCGAGGTGCGCCGCTCTCTCTTTCCGACGCTCTATTGCTGTCGGGCCGCGATCGAGCAGATGTTGCCGCAAGGCGCGGGCGTGATCGTCAATGTCTCGTCCATTGCCACGCGCGGCCTCAACCGCGTGCCCTATGCGGCGGCCAAGGGTGGGGTGAATGCGATCACGGCCAGCCTTGCTTGGGAGGTGGGGGAACGTGGCATTCGCGTTGTGGCCACAGCACCGGGGGGCACGGAGGCGCCGCCCCGCGTGGTGCCGCGCAACCCCAATGCGGCGGAGGAACAGCGCGCCGACTGGTATCAGACCATCGTCGATCAGACGATCCAGTCCAGCCTGATGAAACGCTACGGAACACTCGACGAACAGGCAGGACCCATCCTGTTCCTGGCGTCGGATGAGGCCTCTTACATCACCGGCGTTACCGTGCCGGTGGGCGGGGGCGATCTTGGATAGACCCTGAGGAGGGGTCTGAACACCAACTGGAGGAACTACCCTATGAAACGCGCAATTCTGGCGGCCCTCGGGCTCGCCACTGGCCTCGCTGTGCCTGCAACAGCCCAAGACATCAAGGTCGGGCTTCTCTTGCCCTTCTCCGGCGTCTATGCCGCCCTCGGCAATGACATCGAGGCCGGGTTTACCACCGCGCTTGAACAATTCGGCGGCGAAACCCCGGCCACATTCGAGATTGTCCGCGAGGATACCGAGGTCAAGCCGCCCGTGGCCCTGGCCAAGGCCAAGAAGCTGATCTTGCAGGACAAGGTCGATGTGATCTCGGGCATCGTCAGCTCTGGCGTACTGGGCGCCGTGCGCGACATGGTGCATGGCGCAGGCGTGCCGCTGATCGTGGCCAATGCCGGCAATGACGAGGCGACGGGCGAGGCCTGTTCGCCCTATATCACGCGCATGTCCTTTTCCAACGGGCAGGTCAACCGCCCGATGGGGCAATGGATGTATGATCAGGGCATCCGCAAGGTCTATACGCTGGCCCCCGATTATGCCGCCGGACGGCAGATGATCGACGGCTTTGTTCAGACCTTCACCGCCGCGGGCGGCGAGATTGTCGGGCAGGATTTCACCCCCTTCCAGAAGACACAGGATTTCGGCCCCTACCTGGCACAGGCCAAGTCGAGCGGCGCCGAGGCGGTGTTCGTGTTCTACGCAGGTGGCGAGGCGATTTCCTTTGTCAAACAATACGATAGCTTTGGCCTCAAGGCCGAGTTGCCGCTCTATGGTTCGGGCTTTCTCACCTCGTCGCTCTATGTCAACGCCGAAGGTCCGGCAGCAGAGGACGTGATCACCGCGCTGCATTACGTGCCCACGCTCGACAATCCCGCGAACGTGCAGTTCGTCGAGGCGTTCAAGGCCAAGACGGGCCGCGTGCCGTCGGAATTCGCGGTGCATGGCTATGACGCCGGTCGCGCGCTGATCGAGGCCGTCAAGGCCGGGGCCACGGACCGCGAGAGCCTTGCCAATGCCCTGCGGCAGGTCAGTTTCGACGGACCGCGCGGCGCGCTCTCGATTGATCCCGCGACGAACAACATCGTGCAGCCGATCTATGTCTACGAGACTGTCGCAGGCGACGACGGCCTCACGCAAAAGGTGCTGGCCGCCCTGCCCGCCGAGGCCGATCCGGTCAATGGCTGCGAGATGGCCACACCCGTCAGCAACTAAAAGCCAAGGCCCGGCCATTATCCCTGGCCGGGCCCATTCGGGAGGAGGTTCCGCAATGTCACTTGATCTGGGTTTCTGGACGCTGCAGGCGCTCAACGCGCTCCAGCTTTCGATGCTTCTGTTTCTGCTTTCCATCGGCCTGACCGTAATCTTTGGCCTGATGCATTTCGTCAACCTGGCGCATGGCGCGCTCTACGCGCTCGGGGCCTATTTCGCGGCCTCTGTGGCGGCGGTCGGCGGCTATTGGGCAGGGTTCTTCCTGGCCCCGGTGGCGGTCGCGGGGGTGGGCGTGCTGCTCTATTCCGGCCTCATTCAACGGATGCGCAAATCGGGACCGATGGCGCAGGTGCTGGTGACATTCGGCCTCATCTTTGCCCTGCTCGACATCACCCGGATCGTCTGGGGCGATCTGGCACTGGGGCTGGAAGTGCCAACACTTCTTGCCGGGCGCGTGGCGCTCTTGGGTGTCGAATACCCCGCTTACCGGCTCTTCATCATTGCACTGGGCCTTGCCATCTTTGCCGCTCTGGCCTTTGTGCTGAGCCGGACACAGATCGGCGCCATGATCCGTGCGGGCGTGGACAATGACGCCATGGCGGCCTGTCTTGGCATCAATGTCGAGCGGCTCTTCTTCATCGTGTTCTGCGTGGGCTGCGCGCTTGCGGGTCTGGCGGGCGCCGTGGCGGCCCCCTTGCTGAGCGTCACACCCGACATGGGCCTGCAAATCCTCATCCCAACCCTGATCGTGATCGTGATCGGGGGTCTCGGCTCGCTCAAGGGGGCGATTGCGGGCTCGCTCATCTTTGGCTTCGTGCAGACCTTTGGCGCGGTGCTGGCACCGCAACTGGCCTCGGTTCTGATCTACGCGCTCTTGGCGGCGGTGCTGGTGATCCGGCCCGTGGGCCTCTTTCCGGCGAAAGGATAAGGCGATGTTTCGACATACACCGCTCAGATATGCCGCGCTCGTGCTCTTGGCTTCGGCCGCCCTCTTTCAGGCCTTTACCGCGGAATATTTCGGGCTGGAAATCCTGACCGAGATACTCATTCTCGCCATGCTGGTGATCGCGCTCGACATGGTCGCGGGCTTTGGCGGCATGGTCTCGCTCTGCCACGGCGCGCTGTTGGGCGTCGGCGCCTATGGCTATGCGATCCTGTCCACGAAGGTGGGGCTGACGCCGCTCATGGCAATGGGCGGGGCGGTGGCCGTGACCGGGGGTATCGCCTGGGTCATCGGGGCCATCTGCGCGCGCAGTCACGGCATCTATTTCATCATGGCAACGCTCGCCTTTGGGCAGATGGGCTATTCCTATGTGTTCGAGGCGCCGCTCTTTGGTGGCGATGACGGGCTGGGCGGCATTGCCCGGCTGGACCTCACGCTGATCGGGCTAGACCTGAATGACGGGCGCAGCTTTGCACTCTTCTGCCTTGGCGTGTTGGCCGCAATCTATGGCGCGGCGGTGCTGATCCTGCGCTCGGGATTGGGTCGGTCCCTCTCGGGGGTCATGCACAACGAACAGCGGATGCGCGCGCTTGGCCTCACGGTCTGGCGGGTCAAGGCGGATGTCTTTGGCCTCTCTGGTCTGATCTCGGGCCTGGCCGGCGCGATGGCGGCGCAGCATGTGATGTTCGTCTCTCCCGGCCTTCTGTCCTGGACGGTCTCGGGCGAGGCGCTTGTGGTGGTGATCCTGGGCGGGCTTGGCACGCTGGTCGGCCCCTTGCTGGGGGCGGCGGTCTTTGTGCTGCTCAAGCATGAGGTGGGCGCGCTCACGAGTTATTGGCATCTGGTGGTCGGGGTCATCCTGATTGCCGTGGTGATGAGCCGCGCCAATGGCATCTTTGGCTGGATCGAGGCGCGGTTTGGCGCGCGGATTGAACGGCGCGCGGCGGATGCGGTGCGCGATATAGACCCTAGGGAGGTCAAGACCGATGCTTGAGACACGCAAACTCGACAAGAGCTTTGGTGCGGTGCATGTCACGCGCGGGGTCTCGCTCAAACTGGAGCGCGGCGAGCGGCGGGTGATCCTTGGCCCGAATGGCGCGGGCAAGACGACGCTCTTCAACCTGCTGGTGGGCGAATTGACCCCTGACAGCGGCTCGGTGCATCTGGCAGGCGAGGATGTGACCGCCCTGCCCGTGGCCCGGCGCGCGCGCCAGGGTCTGTCGCGCAGCTATCAGAAGAACACGCTCTTTGACGGGTTGACCGTCGAGGAAAATCTGGGGCTCGCGGCGGCGATCCACACCGGCAACGCAACGCGGCTCTATACCGACAGCCTCGCCCGTCCCGAGGTGCGCGAGATCGTGGCCGAGGTCGCCGAGCAGGTCAATCTCATGCCTTACCTGCATGCGCGCGTGTCCGAGATCAGCTATGGCGTGCGGCGGCAATTGGAGGTGGGCGTGGCCCTTGCCACACGGCCCCTCGTTCTCTTGATGGACGAACCGACCAGCGGTGTCGGCCCCGAGATGGCCAAGGGCTTTCACGATCTGCTGAACAATCTGCCGCGTGATCTCACGCTGTTGATCATCGAGCATGACATGGATCTGGCCTTTGACGTGGCCGATACGATCACCGTGCTGAACTATGGCGAAGTGGTGTTTGACGGGCTGCCCGAGGCCGCGCGCGGCTCCAAGCTGCTCAAGGACATCTATCTGGGGAGTTGGGAAGATGCTTGAACTGAATGCCGTCAATTCCGGCTATGGCGAAACCCAAGTGCTCTATGGCATGGGGCTGCGCGCCGAGGCGGGCCGGGTTCTGGCCATTCTGGGGCGCAATGGCGCGGGCAAATCGACCACGCTCAAGACGGTGATGGGCCTCTTGCCGCTGCGCGACGGGCAGATCACCCTTGAAGGACAGGCCATGCCCAAGCGCCCCTATGACATCGCCAAGGCGGGCATCGCCTATGTGCCTGAAACGCGGGATATCTTTCCCTCTCTGACGGTGCGCGAGAACCTTGAAATCGCGTCCAAGCGGTTTGACGGGGCGTGGACGATGGACCGGGTGCTGGACCTTTTCCCGCGCCTTGGCGAACGGCTGGAGAATGGCGGCACGCAACTGTCGGGGGGCGAACAGCAGATGCTGGCCATCGCGCGCGCGCTTTTGATGAATCCGCGCCTGCTGATCCTCGACGAGCCGACCGAGGGGCTGGCCCCGATCATCGTCAAGCTGATCCATGACAAGCTGATGGAGCTCAAGCGCGAGGGGCTGTCGATGGTTCTGGTCGAGCAGAATTTCGGCTTTGCCACCTCGCTTGCCGATGATGTGGTCGTGGTCAGCAAGGGTCAGGTGGTCTGGACCGGCAGCGCCGAGGCCATCCGCGCGGATACCGAGGCACAGCATCGCTGGCTTGGCGTTTGAATCAACACGCGCCCGCCCGTTGACCGGGCGGGCGCAAAAAAATCCAGCGGCCTCAGCCGCGCCCGCGATAGGGCGGCACGCCCTGATCGGGGATCCAGACCCCGTCGGGCATCGCCCCGGTCTGCCAGAACACATCAATCGGGATGCCGCCGCGCGGATACCAGTAGCCGCCAATCCGCAGCCACTCCGGTTCGAGAAATTGCACCAGCCGCCGGGCAATCGAAATCGTGCAATCCTCGTGGAACGCCCCGTGATTGCGGAAGCTGGTGAGATAGAGCTTGAGCGACTTGCTCTCGACCAGCCATTTGCCCGGCACGTAATCAATCACCAGATGCGCGAAATCCGGCTGTCCGGTCATCGGGCAGAGCGATGTAAATTCGGGCGCGGTGAAGCGCACGTTATACTGCACATCGGCCTGCGGATTGGAAACCCGCTCAAGCACCGCCTCTTCCGGATTTTGGGGGACCACGGTAGCCCCGCCCAACTGTTTGAGATCCTTGTAGATATTCTCGCTCATCTTTCTCTCCTTCACACCCCGCGCTTGTTGCCCCAGAGCATCACATGCAATTGCGGCAAGACCCTTGCCTCGAACCATCCGTCGGCTGTCACCCGCTCCACCAGCCAGCGCATCCGGTCGTCGATGCCGTCCTGATCCACGGTGGCCGTGTCATCCTCGGGTGGGGGCGGCGTGTGATTGCCCGGTTGCAGATAGAGCGGCAGGTCAGGAAAGCGCCCCGCCACGTCCCGCGCCCATTGGTAATCCACGTCGTCAAACACCACGATCTTGAGAACGTGCGCCGCCCCCTTGGCCGCAGCGACACACGCGTCGAACAGCGCCCAATCCACCTCCATCCCGGACGACGGCGGCTTGGGGCTGAGCACCAGCATATCGAGCGCGGCAAACCAGTCGCGCGCGACAGAGCCTTGGGTTTCCATCGCGAACCAATAGCCCTGCGCATGGCCTTGGTCGATCAACGCGCCCAAGGGCTGAATCGCCGGATTGCCGCCCGAGAGTGTCACCATGATCGGCCGACCGCCCGAGAGGCGCGTCACCTCGGCCATCACCGCTTCGGCGCTCATCGGTGCCCATGTCTCGCGATAGGCCGAGTCGACCGCGTGCAGGCTGTCGCACCAGCTACAGCGGTAATCGCACCCCCCGGTGCGCACGAACACCGTCGGCTGTCCGATCAGCGCGCCCTCGCCCTGAATGGTCGGGCCAAAGATTTCGGATACGCGGATCGCCTCGCTCACGGGCGATACTCCGCCCAGGTTTTCGGCGTTTCGCTGACCTTGACCGCCGTCACCTCGGGCCAACGCGCCCGACACCAGTCAAAGAGATGCTTGGCCATCCGCTCGGCGGTCACGCAATCATCCCCCAGCACATCATTCAGATGCCGGTGATCCAGCGTGTCGTCGATATACCGCTTCAGATCGCCCAGATCGAGGTAATCGCGCACGAACCCATGCGCGTTCAATTCCGCTGCGGTCAGTTCCACAACCACGATGTAATTATGCCCATGCAGCCGCGCGCATTGATGCGTCTCAGGCAGGCCAAAGAGCTGATGCGACGCGGAAAAGTGGAATTCCTTGGTGATCCGGTACATCACGCCCCCCGCCCGGCCACAGCCGCCAGCCAGAAATCCGGGTCTTCATAGTCGGTCGGATCAACCACCCCCGCCAGATGAAACGCCTCGCGCCGCTCGACACAGGTGCCGCACCGCCCGCAATGGCGCGCGCCGCCCTTGTAGCACGACCATGTTTCGGCAAAGGGCGTGCCATGCTTGGCACCATCGGCGACGATGTCACCTTTCGAGCCGTTGAGGTAGGGCGTGTAGAGCGTGACCTCGGCATAGCCCTCAAGCGCCGCATCCTGCATCGCCTGAAACGCGTTGATGAAACCGGGGCGGCAATCGGGATAGATGAAATGATCGCCGCCATGCACCGCCGTGGCCACGGCGTCGGCCTTTTCCGCCGCCGCCATGCCAAAGGCGATGGCCAGCATGATCGCATTGCGATTGGGCACGATGGTGATTTTCATGGTCTCTTCGGCGTAATGCCCATCCGGCACCGCCACATCATCGGTCAGCGCCGACCCCGACAGCGCCGCGCCAATCTGGCGAATATCCACCACCTTATGCGGCACGCCCAAGCGGCGCGCACAAGCGGCGGCGTATTCCACCTCTTTCACATGGCGTTGCCCGTAATCAAAGCTCAGAAGCCCCGCCAATTCATGCTCAGCGGCCACCTTATGGGCGAGCGATACGGAATCGAGCCCGCCCGAGCAGATAACAATCGTCCTCATCTTTCATCCTTGTTTTTTAAAGCGGGTAGGCTGCGACCGCTCGACCCCGCGCATCTAGCGCCTTTGGCGGGTGAAAACAAGGCAGAGCGCCCGCCGCCGTTTTGCCTCTTCGGCTAAAGGTATTGAATACCCCACCTTGAACCCTTGCCCCCTATAGGCAACACTCGGGAAAGTTGTTTCGGTCATAGTGTCAACGAGTGTGGAGAGTTTTCATGAAACGATGGGTTTCATTTTGCGCGGCGGCCGTCCTCACCGCCTGCGGTCCCGCCCCTGAAAACGATCCGATCTATCAGGCGCTGCGCGCTAACCAACCAACCGAAGTCCCGGCCAAGCATTTGCCGAAACTGCGTGGAGGTCGGGCCTCTTGTGATGTCTATAACGAGGGCCGGGCGGATCAGTACATGACTTGTTGGTGGCCAGGAGGACTACCAAGCTCAGCCGCTTATTTGGCCTATTACGGACCCAATCCCATTTCGCCACCGAAACCGTCCCAAATCACCGTCCCGGGCGGAGCCGGAGTTACTGGTTTTCTTCCGCTGCACTGAAAGGAAAGACAATGGCTGTTACAAATATCCGTACGCTGGATGCCTACGCGCAGATTGCCGTCCAAACATATCTACAGCCTCAAGCTCCGGGGAACTCTGTCACAACACCAGATGTCCAAGCCGCCAACGGCACCTACACCGAGATTACACAGATCATCGACGGCCCGCTTGGCTTCCAAGCCCGAGCGTTTCTCAATTCCACCAATAATGAACTGGTCATTGCCTTTGCCGGAACCGAGGGGCTGCAAGGCCCCAACCTCAGCGGCAGTGAGTTTTATGGCGCTCTGCCGCTCATGACTCCCCGGCCAACCGCGCCCGCAAATCTGTCTTGAGCACTTTGCCGTAATTGTTCTTGGGCAGCTCGGCGACCGCGATATAGCGTTTGGGCCGCTTGAACCGGGCGATCTGGCCTAGGCAATGCGCGTCAAGCGCGGCCTCATCGAGCGTCCCGTTGCAAACCACAAAGGCCACCACCACCTCGCCCCATTCGGCATCGGCCATGCCCACCACCGCCGCCTCGATCACGTCAGGATGGGTCAAGAGCACCTCTTCCACCTCGCGCGGATAGATGTTGCTGCCGCCCGAGATGATCATATCCTTGGAGCGGTCCTGCAGGGTCACATAGCCGTCACCGTCCATCCGACCCAGATCGCCAGTCCAGAGCCAGCCGCCCTTGAGCGCCTTTTCACTCGCCGCCGTGTTCTGCCAATAGCCCGGCATCACCGCATCGCCACGCACGAGGATTTCGCCCACCTCACCGCACGGCACCTCGGCCGCTGTCTCATCCGCAATCCGCACCTCGACCACCGACTGCACGCGGCCCACCGAGGCCAGCCGCTCGCGCCAACGCGGATGGCTGCGGTCCGCCACATCGGCGCGCGACAGCGCGGTGATCGCCATCGGGCATTCCCCCTGCCCGTAGATTTGCAGGAAAACCGGGCCGAACACCTCGACCGCCTCGAGAATATCCGCCAGATACATCGGCCCCCCGGCATAGACCACGCTGCGCAGGCCCGCGCCAGTCTCGCCGCGCGCCCGTGCCCAGGCGGTCAACCGTTTCACCATCGTGGGTGCCGCGAACATATGCACCCGGCCATGATGCCGCGCGAGACCAAGGATTTCGCCCTCAGCGAACCCGCCCGACGCCGGGCATACATGCCGCGCCCCGCGCAGCACATGCACCATGGCATAGAGCCCCGCGCCATGGCTCATCGGCGCGGCGTAGAGCGTGGCATCCTCGGCGCTCACCTCGTCCACATCGGCCAGATAGGCGAGCGACATCGCCACCAGCATCCGATGCGTGATCCGCACCCCCTTGGGCCGCCCGGTGGTGCCCGATGTGTAGAAGAGCCACGCCAAATCCACCGGCGCGCGCGCGGCGACCTCGGCTACGGCCGCGCCCCGCGTGACCGCCTGCGCCGCAACACCCTGTTCAGCCAAGGCATCCCGCCGCGCCGCATCCGCCAGAACCACCCGCGCGCCTGCATCCGAGATGATCCACGCCGCCTCTGCCCCGTGCAGCTTGGCATTGATCGGCACGGCGGCGGCCCCGGCATACCAGATACCGTAGAGCGCCAAGAGATAGTCGGGCGCATTTCCCATGAAGATCGCGACCCGGTCGCCGGGGGCCACGCCCTGCGCGACAAGCGCGCCAGCCACTTCACGTGCCGCGCGGTCAAATCCGGCATAATCCGCCACCAGATCAACGCCGGTGAAGAGCGCCCCGCGCGCAGGCCACGCCTGCGCCGCGCGTTCCAGCCAAATCCCGATATTCATCCCCCGGTTCCTCCCGAACCACACCAAAGCACCGACGCCGCCGCGGCACAATTCCGTAGAAACACGCAAACCGCTTGGCGTGCCGCATCCCGCGCGGCATAACGGGCCATGGACATCAAGGAACTCGCCTTCGATCATGCCCCCGTGGGCCTCGCCCTGCTGGAACATCGCATCATCCGGCAGTGCAATCAGAAATTCGCCGCGATCTTTGGCGATACGCCCGCCGATTATGCCAACATTCCGCTCGCCCGCTATTACCCCTCGATCGAGGATTATCGCCGCATCGGGGCAGATGCGCTCGCCATCATGCGCAAGACCGGGCGGTATTCCGACGAGCGGGTGATGAAGCGGCGCAATGGCACGCTCTTCTGGTGCCGGGTGCGCGGACAGTCGCTCACGCCAGAGGCGCCGTTTCAGCGCGGCATCTGGTCTTTCTCCGATCTCTCGGACGAACGCCCGCTTGTCGAACTGACCCAACGCGAACGCGAGGTGGCGATTCTCACCTGTCGCGGGCTGACGTCCAAGGAAATCGGCCTTGATCTCGGTCTGAGCTATCGCACGGTCGAGGTGTATCGCGCACGCCTGCTTGAAAAATTTCAGGCCCGAAAACTCGCGGAACTCGTGGCCAAACTTTCGGGCATGCCGCTCTGATTGTGCGCGCCTCTCGTAAAATTGCCCTCCTGCCCCCAGATTAAGGGTCAATGGCCGCTTTTCTCAGCCTGCACCTTGCCCTATAAGCGGCCAAAACAAATGCCATGAGCCCGCCACGCGGGACATCATCGCGCTGTGGTCGAGGAAGATATGTCGAACAAATCCCATGAATCGGACGTGGCCTTTATCAAGGCTCTGGCGGAACTCCTGAACGAGAACGACCTGACAGAGTTGTCGGTCAAGCGGGAATATGGCGAGGATGACACGCTGCAGGTCCGCGTCAGCCGCCGCGGTGAGGCCGTAACGGCCCACTACGCCCCGGCCCCGGCCCCCTCATATGCTCCGGCTCCCGCCGCCATGGCCGCCCCTGCCCCCGCCGCCGCGTCAGCCACCGAAGACCCGGCAAGCCACCCCGGCGCCGTCACCTCGCCCATGGTCGGCACCGTATATATGCAGGCCGAACCGGGCGCGCCCGCCTTTGTCAGCGTGGGCACGCAGGTGTCCGAGGGCGACACGCTTCTGATCATCGAGGCGATGAAGACCATGAACCATATTCCCGCCCCGCGCGGCGGCACCGTCAAACGCATCCTGATCGAAGATGGGGCGGCGGTCGAATATGGCGCACCTCTGATGATCATCGAATAAGGCCCCTGCGATGTTCGAGAAAATCCTGATCGCCAACCGGGGCGAGATTGCCCTCCGCGTGATCCGCGCCGCCCGTGAGATGGGGATCAAGACCGTCGCAGTCCATTCCACCGCCGACGCCGACGCGATGCATGTGCGCATGGCCGACGAATCCGTCTGCATCGGTCCGCCGTCCTCGTCTGAAAGCTATCTGTCGATTCCCTCGATCATCGCCGCCTGCGAGGTCACGGGCGCGCAGGCGATCCATCCCGGCTACGGCTTTCTCAGCGAGAATGCCAATTTCGTGCAGATCGTCGAGGATCACGGACTGACCTTTATCGGCCCATCCGCCGAACACATCCGCATCATGGGCGACAAGATTACCGCCAAGGACACGATGAAGGCGCTTGGCGTGCCCTGCGTGCCAGGCTCCGAGGGGGGCGTCGCCACTCTCAAACAAGCACAGGCGCTCTGCGCGGAGATCGGTTTTCCGGTGATCGTCAAGGCCACCGCCGGTGGCGGCGGACGCGGCATGAAGGTGGCGCAGAGCGCCGCCGAGTTGGAAAAGGCCTTTCTCACCGCCCGCTCCGAGGCCAAGGCCGCCTTTGGCAATGACGAAGTCTATATCGAGAAATACCTCACCACGCCGCGCCACATCGAAATTCAGGTGTTTGGCGATGGCAAGGGCCGCGCCGTGCATCTGGGTGAGCGCGATTGCTCTCTGCAACGCCGCCACCAAAAGGTGCTGGAAGAGGCCCCCGGCCCCTGCATCACCTCCGAGGAACGCGAGCGCATCGGCAAAATCTGCGCCGATGCCTGCGCGAACATCCAGTATCGCGGCGCAGGCACCATCGAGTTTCTCTATGAGAAGGGCGAATTCTTCTTCATCGAGATGAACACGCGCCTGCAGGTCGAACATCCCGTAACCGAGGCGATCTTTGGCGTGGACCTCGTGCAGGAACAGATCCGCGTCGCCGAAGGCCTGCCGATGTCCTTCACCCAGGACGACCTCATCATCAATGGCCACGCCATTGAGGTGCGCATCAACGCCGAGAAACTACCGGATTTCGCGCCGCGCCCCGGCCGGATCACCCAGTTTCACGCCCCCGGCGGTCTGGGCGTGCGGATGGATTCAGCGCTCTATGACGGCTATAAAATTCCGCCCTACTATGACAGCCTGATCGCCAAACTGATCGTGCATGGCAAGGACCGTCACAGCGCCCTGCGCCGTCTGGCCCGCGCACTTGGCGAGTTGATCGTCGATGGCGTCGACACCACCGTGCCCCTCTTTCACGCGCTGCTGCAAGAGGATGACATCCAGTCCGGGAATTACAACATTCACTGGTTGGAACATTGGCTGGAAACCAACCTGCGGGACTGAAAAAAGGCGGAAACTGACCTCGACCGCTGGTGATGGCCTGCCCCCAGGGCGGGCCATGCCGCCGGTTCACCCCGTCACCGACCGGCGCACCATATCCCAATAGACCGCCTCGACCTCATCGAGCGACAAACGCCCCTCTGCGCGATACCAGGTGTTCACGCCCGTCAGCATGGCAATCAGCGCCATGCTGGCAATCCGTGGCTCGGTCACGACCATCACGCCCGCCTCTGCCCCGCGCCGCAACACCACCTCGAGCCGCGTCTCATAGTCCCGCCGCAACCCCTCGATCACCGCGAAATTCGCAGGCTCAAGATTGCGCAACTCCATATAGGACACAAAGACCGCATCGGCCCGGCTGGTGTTGAAGCGGATGTGAAACCGGGTGAACGCCTCCAGCGCCGCCATTGCGTCGCCCTGGGGCTCTGCCGCATCCCAAGCCGCCAGCAAATCCTCCATATGGCCGCGCATCAGGTCAAAGAGCAGCGTTTGCTTGTCGGGCGTGTAATTGTAGAGCGCACCCGCCTGCACCCCCACCGCCGCCGCGATCTGCCGCATCGAGACCGCCGCATACCCGTGGCGCGCAAAGAGACGCAGCGCCGCATCGCGGACGCGCGGGCCGGTGATATCGGAATGAGAGCCTTGGGTTCGTGCCATGACACCGGGTTTAACTGAACATTCGTTCAGATCAAAGCCCGGCTTGCCCTCTGACCCCAAAGAATGGCAAGACAGGTCCATCCACCGAAACAAGGATACCGGCCGCCATGGCATTGCGCCTGCCTCTTCTGATCCTGCTCACCGGCCTTGTGGCGGGCTGCAGCGATATCCTGCCGCTCGACCGCACCGTCGACAAACGCACCCGTGACGCCTCTTATCCCGATCTGATCCCGACCGAAGACATCAGGGCGCAGGCCACCACGCCCCAAATCACACCGGACACCGCCGAGACGCTCGACCAGCGCAGTGCGGGATTGCGTGCGCGCGCCGCACGGCTCAAGCGCGGTGTGGTCGATCCCGGCACGCAAGAGCGCATGCAAAGCGGTGTGAACGAGTGAAAACCACGGCCCTGCCCCTGCAAGCCGCGTTGCAAGGGACCGCCGAACCCGTTACATCGCGGCAAAATCCCTGAACAGTGATAATCGGAGAGCCCCATGAACACACCCCTGCGCCTTGGCATCGCCGGATTGGGCACGGTCGGCACGGGTGTCGTGCGGATCATCCGGCAAAAGGCCAATCTTCTGGCCGCCCGCGCAGGTCGCCCCGTGGTCATCACCGCCGTTTCGGCGCGGACCCGCGACAAGGATCGCGGTGTCACGCTCAGTGACTACGCCTGGGAGGATGATCCCGTCGCCCTTGCCAAACGCGATGATGTGGATGTGTTTGTTGAACTGATGGGCGGGTCGGACGGCCCGGCCAAGGCCGCAACCGAGGCGGCGATTGCCGCAGGCAAGGATATTGTCACCGCGAACAAGGCAATGCTCGCGCATCACGGTCAGGCACTGGCCCTCGCCGCCGAGGCAGCGGGCCGCGTGATCCGCTTCGAGGCGGCCGTCGCGGGCGGCATTCCAGTGATCAAGGCGTTGACCGAAGGGCTGGCGGGCAATGACATCACCCGCGTCATGGGCGTGATGAACGGCACCTGCAACTATATCCTGACGCGCATGCAATCGGCGGGCCTGCCCTATGCGCAGGTCTTCGAAGAGGCCGCCAAACTTGGCTATCTCGAGGCGGACCCGACCCTCGATGTGGGCGGGATCGACGCGGGGCACAAGCTGGCGCTGCTCGCCTCCATCGCCTTTGGCTGCCAGGTCAATTTCGACGGTGTGACCCTCGAAGGCATCCAGAAAGTCACCATCGAGGATATCCGTCACGCGGCCGACATGGGCTATCGCATCAAGCTCTTGGGCGTGGCGCAGATGACGGGGCGCGGACTGGAACAGCGCATGTCTCCCTGCCTTGTGCCCGACACCAGCCCCCTTGGCCAACTGGAGGGCGGCACCAATATGGTTGTGCTCGAAGGCGACAATGTCGAACAGATCGTGCTGCGCGGCCCCGGTGCGGGCATGGGCCCCACGGCCAGCGCGGTGATGGGCGACGTGATGGACATCGCGCGCGGCTTCCGCCTGCCGACCTTTGGCCAACCCGCCGCCAGCCTCAGCCGCTGCCAGACCGCGACCAGCGCCACACCGGCCCCCTATTACATGCGCATGTCGCTGATCGACAAACCCGGCGCCCTGGCCAAGGTCGCAACCATCCTCGGCGAGGCGGGTATCTCCATCGACCGGATGCGCCAGTATCGCCATGACGCCACCACAGCGCCGGTTCTGATCGTGACGCACAAGACCACGCGCGACGCGCTCGACACCGCCCTGACGGGCATCAGACGCCTTGACGTCCTGTCAGGAGAGCCGGTGGCCCTGCGCATCGAAACCGTCTGACGCGGCCCCGCCCGCCAGACTTGTGCGCCAGAGCCCGCGGCGCTAATGCTGATTTGACCAGATTTACAAGGACCATCCCATGACCTCTGATACTGCCTTCAACGATCGCATGCTCTCGCTCGGCCTCGCGCGCGTGGCCGAACAGGCCGCCTTGGCCTGTGCTGACCTGATCGGGCGTGGCGATGAAAAGGCCGCCGATCAGGCCGCCGTGAACGCCATGCGCGAACAGCTCAACATTCTGGCCATCAAGGGGGTCGTGGTGATCGGCGAGGGCGAGCGGGACGAGGCCCCGATGCTCTTTATCGGCGAAGAGGTGGGCACCGGCGACGGCCCCGGCGTCGATATCGCGCTGGACCCGCTCGAAGGCACGACCCTGACCGCCAAGGCCATGCCCAATGCCCTGACCGTGATCGCCATGGCCCCGCGCGGCACGCTGTTGCACGCACCCGACACCTATATGGACAAGCTGGCCATCGGGCCGGGCTACCCCGAGAATGTCGTCTCTCTCGCCATGAGCCCGCGTGAGCGGGTCGAGGCGCTGGCAGCCGCGCGTGGGTGCCGCCCGTCCGAAATCACCGTCTGCGTGCTGGAGCGCCCGCGCCATCAGGAAATGATCGAGGAACTGCGCAGCACGGGGGCCGCCGTGTTCCTGATCCCCGATGGCGATGTGGCCGGCGTGATCCATTGCGCTGAGGCCGACCGCACCGGCATCGACATGTATATGGGCACAGGTGGCGCGCCCGAGGGCGTGCTGGCGGCCTCTGCGCTCAAATGCATGGGCGGGCAGATGTGGGGACGCCTTGTGTTCCGCAACGAGGATGAACGCGCCCGCGCCGCCAAGGCCGGGATCACCGATTTCGACCGCATCTATGCGCGCGACGAGATGGTGACATCGGATGTGATCTTTGCCGCCACCGGCGTCACCGACGGCTCGATCCTCTCGGGCGTCAAACGCCGCCCCGGCTATGTCGAAACCGAGACCCTGCTCATGCGCTCGCGCACCGGTTCGGTGCGGCGGATGATCTATCGCAGCAAGCGGGACTGAACACGGGCACGGGGGGTGGGGGCGCTGCCCCCGTCCCGGGCCTGACCCGGGACTCCCCCGAGGTATTTGCCGCCAGATGAATGAGAGGAGGCGCGCATGGGTCCGGCCTTTCTCGGAGTGGAACACTCGCTCTTGGGGCGTCGTTGGGTGGGTCCGGGGGTCGAGACCGACCGCTTGGCCGAGGCGATGGCACAGGCCACCGCCCTGCCCCGCCCGCTCTGTCAGACGCTGACCCGGCTGGGCGTGACAGAGGATACCGCAGAGGCCTATCTCGCCCCCACGCTGCGCGATCTGCTGCCCGATCCGCGCAGCCTGCGCGACATGCAAGAGGCTGCGGCGCGATTTCTGAGGGCGGCTCGGACCTCGGAGCGCATCGCCATCTTCGCCGATTACGATGTAGATGGCGGCACCTCTGCCGCGCTGCTGATCGACTGGCTGCGCCAGATGCAGGCACCTACGCCCACGCTCTATATCCCCGACCGGATCGACGAGGGCTATGGCCCCAACGTGCCCGCCATGTCCGATCTGGCCGCGCGCCACGATCTCATTGTCTGCGTCGACTGCGGCACCCTCAGCCATGAGGCGATTGCCGCCGCCAAGGGCGCGGATGTGGTGGTGCTCGATCACCACCTGGGCGGCGAGACGCTGCCGCCCGCCCTCGCCGTCGTCAATCCCAACCGTCAGGACGAGAGCGGCGATCTGGCCCATCTCTGCGCCGCCGGTGTGGTCTTTCTCATGCTGGTCGAGGCCGGGCGGCAATTGCGCGCGTCGGGCGCTCAGGGGCCGGACCTGATGGCAATGCTCGATCTGGTGGCACTGGCCACCGTCGCCGACGTGGCGCCTCTGATCGGCGTCAACCGCGCCTTCGTGCGCCAGGGCCTGCGCGTCATGGCCACGCGCACCCGCCCCGGTCTGGTGGCGCTGGCAGACGTGGCGCGGATGGACACCGCCCCAAATGCCTATCACTTGGGCTTTCTTCTGGGGCCGCGCGTCAATGCCGGAGGCCGCATCGGCAAGGCGGACCTGGGCGCGCGCCTCTTGGCCTGTGATAACCCCGCCGAGGCCCGCGCAATGGCGGAACGCCTCGACCAGCTCAACACCGAGCGGCGCGAGGTCGAGGCGCAGGTGCGTGATGCCGCCCTTGCTCAGGCCGAGGCCCGCGGCCTTGAGGCCCCTCTTGTCTGGGCGGCGGGCGAGGGGTGGCATCCCGGTGTCGTGGGCATCGTCGCCAGCCGCCTCAAGGAACGCGCCAACCGCCCCGCCATCGTGATCGGGCTGGACGGCGACGAGGGCAAAGGCTCGGGCCGCTCGGTCTCGGGCGTCGATCTCGGGGCCGCCATTCAGCGACTGGCCAGCGAGGGGCTCTTGATCAAGGGCGGCGGACACAAGATGGCGGCGGGTCTCACCGTGGCGCGGGATCACCTCGAGGCTGCCATGGCGCGCCTTGCAGAGTTGCTCGCCAAACAGGGCGCGGGCGCGGGCGGCCCCGCCGATCTGCGGCTGGACGGTCTCCTGATGCCCGGTGCGGCAACGGTCGACCTGGTCGAGCGGATCGAGGCTGCCGGCCCCTTTGGCGCAGGCGCGCCCGGCCCCCGCTATGTCTTTCCCGATTGCCAGATTACCTTTGCCAAGGCGCTGAGCGGCGCGCATCTCAAGCTGCGCTTTGGCGATGGCATGGGCGCCAGTCTCGATGCCATCGCCTTTGGCGCGCTCGACGGGCCGCTGGGGCCCGCGTTACTGGCGCATGGCGGCGCGCGATTCCACCTTGCCGGGCGGCTCGACATCAACAGTTGGGGCGGCAGACAGAACGTGCAATTGCGCCTCGAAGACGCCGCTCCGGCCTGAAACCCCCCTGTTCGACAGGCCCGCGCCCCGGAGCGTAAATTTCTGATTGCGGCGTGAAGTTTTTGCAAAATCCCTCTTGCGCCCCCCGCCGCTTTTGCCTAGTTACGCGTCACGCCAAGGCATGGCCCGTTCGTCTATCGGTTAGGACGTCAGGTTTTCAACCT
>NZ_CAXAUM010000019.1:0-62021 GCF_963972555.1 uncultured Roseovarius sp. | reverse complement strand
TTCCGCGTCCCAGCAACCGCCTCAGCAGCGCCGGTGAAGGGGTATTTACGGTTAGAGGCTCAGACCCGCAACCCCTTTTTTTGGCTTTTGTCATCTTTTTTTCACGAACCCGGTTTTTTACGGAATATTAAGGGGTTAGGGGAAAGATCGGCAAGATTTTCGGTACCTCGCGTAACATTATTACTCACGGAAATTGCGACTCTCTCCTACATCTGGGGTTATCCACAGACTTACCCCCAAAACCCGGTAAATCCGGCCAAGAGCGTCCGACTCAAACCCGACGACTCTGCCGCATCGGTCGCCATCTCAGCCCCAACAGAGCCAGAATCACGGCCAGATAGACCAGCGGTTCGATCTGAAAGCCTTTGCTCAGCCAGATGAAATGCACCGCAGCCAGAATCGCCACCGCGTAGGTCAGCCGGTGCAACGCCCGCCAACGCGGCCCAAGCCGCCGCAGCGACAGGTCATTCGAGGTCAGCGCCAAGGGGATCATCATCAGGAACGCGGTAAAGCCGACCGTCACATAGGGCCGCTTGAGAATATCCACCCATATCTGTGCCCAGATCTGCACATCCAGCACCAGCCAGACCAGCAGATGCAGGGACACATAGGTAAAGGCCAGCAATCCCACCGCCCGGCGAAACCGGATCAGGTTAACGCCCAGATAACGGCGCAGCGGAGTGATGCACAAACCAAGGATCACCAGCTGCAAGGCGACCTCACCCAGCTCCCGCTCCAGCGCCTTGATCGGTTCGGCCCCAAGCCCGCCGGTCAGACCCAGATAGAAGGTCCAGACCGCCGGTACGAGCCCAAGCAACCACACCACCCAGACCGGCACCCGCCGCGCCAACCCGTTGATCCGGTCTTGCATCATCAAAAGTTCTTTTTCAGGTCCATGCCAGCATAGAGCCGCGCCACCTCATCCCCATAACCGTTGAACATGAGCGTGGGCACGCGCGCAGAGAACAGCCCGCCACCAATCTGCCGTTCCGAGGCCTGCGACCAGCGCGGGTGATTCACCTCGGGGTTCACATTACTATAGAAGCCATACTCGCGGGCATTGGCCTTGTTCCAGCTTGTCGGCGGCTCCTTGTCGGTCAGGGTGATCCGAACCACCGACTTGATCGACTTGAACCCGTATTTCCACGGCACGACCAGACGCAACGGCGCGCCGTTCTGATTGGGAATGTCGCGACCATAAATGCCCGTGGCCATGATCGTCAGCGGATGCAGCGCCTCATCCAGACGCAGCCCCTCGACATAGGGCCAGTCGAGCACCGGATAGCGCACCCCCGGCATTTCATCGGGGCGCAGCACGGTCTCGAAGGCCACGTATTTCGCGGCGCTCTGGACGCCCGCCAGATCGAGAAGGTCGGCCAGTTCGAATCCGTTCCACGGCACGACCATCGACCAGGCCTCGACACAGCGAAAGCGATAGAGCCGTTCCTCGATGGTCATCTTGGCCATGATCTCGTCAAAGTCATAGGCGCCGGGACGGTCCACCAGACCGTCGATCGTCACGCTCCAGGGTGACACCGTCAGCGTGCGTGCATTACGAGCCGGATCGCCCTTGTCGGTGCCGAACTCATAATAATTGTTATAGGTGGTGATGTCGTCCCAATCATTGGGCGTCAACGTATCGGCCTGCGTCTCGGCCCGCGCACGCGTTCCCCCAAGGCTGAGGCCCACACCCGCCGCCGCCCCGGCGATCAACTGGCGGCGATTGAGAAACGCCGACTCGGGCGTGACGTCCTTTAGACTGAGGGTGTTTTTCCAGCGATGGGCCATGTCATGTCTCCTATGGGTTCCCCGTATACATATAGAGGCAGACACGGTCCTCGCCAGCACAGGGGTCTTAACGTGCGGTCACAAAGCCGCGTCCGCATTGTAACTTGGCCGGATTTTGTTGAACGCGACCGAGGTGCCATCCGCCTGTACCAGCCGCACATGCCGCCGCCGCATCAGGCGCGGTTCGGCCACGCCGACCGAATGGGCGATGGTCTCAACCTCCTTGATTACCGATTTGGCGTAATTGGCGACCTTGACGTATTTGTCCTCCACCACCAGACCGCGCTGCAAATAGGGGTCATGGGTGGTAATGCCGGTCGGACAGGTGTTGCGATTGCATTTCAGCGCCTGAATACAGCCGAGGCTGAACATAAAGCCGCGCGCCGAGGTGACGAAATCCGCGCCTGCGCAAATCGCCCAGGCCACATCGCCGGGATTGATCAGCTTGCCCGCCGCAATCATGCGAATGCGCTCTTTCAGCCCATAGCGATCCCGCAAATCGACCATGCGCGGCAACGCATCCCGAATGGGCATGCCCACCAGATCCATCAGCGGCATAGGGGCAGCCCCCGTGCCCCCCTCACCGCCGTCAATCGCAATGAAATCCGGGGCGCAATCCGGCCCGCGCGCCATGATCATCTCAAAGAGTGGCTCCCATGCCTCGGACGATCCGATCACGGTCTTGAACCCGACCGGGCGGCCCGTCACCTGCCGGATATGGCCGATTACGTCCAACAGCTCGCCATAGTCATTGATATCGGCGTGCCGGTTGGGCGAAATGCTGTCTTTGCCGATCTCGATCCCGCGAATGGCGGCAATCTCATCGTTGACCTTTTCACCGGGCAGGATGCCACCTTTGCCGGGCTTGGCGCCCTGCGCCAGCTTCAGCTCGAACATCTTGATGCAGGGATTGTCCGACACCTCACGCAGCCGCGCATCGCTCAGATTGCCCAGCGCATCGCGCACACCGTATTTGGCGGTGCCGATCTGATAGACGAGATCGCAATTGCCAACCAAATGAAACGGGCTCAGCCCCCCCTCGCCGGTGTTCAGCCAGATGCCCGCCTTGGCCGCACCCCGGCTCAGCGCCTCGACCGCCGGGCGCGAAATCGCGCCATAGCTCATGCCCGAGATGTTGAAGATCGACTTGGCCATATAGGGAATCGCCGCCGTTGGCCCGATCTGCATTGGCGCCGTGGTTGCAAACTGATCATCCAGCGGCGGAAACACCGCAGGCACAAAGATGGGCGTGCCCGGCACCCCGAGATTACGTGTAGAGCCAAAGGCAATCGTATTGCCAGCCCCCTTGGTCGCATGACTGACCCAATCGCGCTGCGCGCGGTTGAACGGCATCTCCTCGCGGTCCATGGCAAAGAAATACTGGCGAAAGAACTCGCCCAGCTTGGTGAACAGTCCCCGAAACCGCCCGATCACCGGATAATTGCGCCGGATCGCATCGCCGGGTTGCGTTCTGTCTAGGATATAGAACAGCACCACCGCCAGCACGACCGCGCCCAAGGCGAACACGAACAACAGCGCCAGAACCTCTAGGATCTGCGTCACATACCCCATCTGAAAACTCCAATGATCCCGCCCACGCCGTAAGAGGCGCCTTGCGCGCAACCTGCGCCATTCCAGCGCGTCAAACAAGCGTGCAAACGGTGTCTTTGCACCTTGTTTCATCAGATCCGGGCGCGATTCAGGCCTTTCGCCTGCCTCGCGCAGATACGGCGGGAAACCCGGCTCAAAGACCCGCAGCCTACGGGATAATTTCCGCCTCTTCACAAAAACGTGACTGGAATTTTCTGACAGGCCCAGCTTAGCGGGCAGATCCCGCAGGTCAAACCGCATCGGCGGAAACCCCCGGTGAACCAATCCCCGTCCCGTGCCGTACGCCTCACATGATCCCGATCCCGGGGTCGTGAAAACGAACACTTAAACGGAGACGCAAACCATGTTTCGCAGAACCTATCTCGCCCTGACCGCCGCCGCCCTGATGTCCGGCCCGGCCTTTGCCGACAACCACGGCAAGGACATCGTCGACATCGCCGCCGGCAACGAGAGCTTCTCGACGCTTGTCGCCGCCGTGCAGGCCGCTGACCTTGTCGATACGCTCAAGGGCGAAGGCCCCTTCACCGTCTTTGCTCCCACCGATGATGCCTTTGCAGCCCTGCCTGCAGGCACGGTCGAGGACCTGCTCAAGCCCGAGAACAAGGACAAGCTGACCGCAATCCTCACCTATCACGTGGTGCCGGGCAAGGTGATGTCGGGCGATCTCTCGGATGGCATGACCGCCACCACCGTGCAGGGCACCGACGTGACCATCGGCACAACCAATGGCGTAACCGTCGATGGCGCCAAGGTGGTGCAGGCGGACATCGAGGCCAGCAACGGCGTGATCCACGTGATCGACAGCGTCATCCTGCCGAAATAACCACCACTCACGATCGGCAGCGGCGGGGCGGCCCATGGGCCGCCCCGTTTCGTCAGCACGTGTCGCCCTCACTCGAAACCACACCCGTCCCGGGCTTGACCCGGGACCTCGCCCCGGTTCAGAGGCTGGGGCAATGTGCCCCCGATCAGACGAAACCCGCTCTAGACATGCTGCGCGCCGTTGATCTCGATCTCTGTCCCGGAAATATAGGACGACCCCTCGGAGCAGAGAAAAAAGATCGTGTTGGCCACCTCATCGGGTTCGCCCAACCGCCGCATCGGGATGCTCTCGACCAACTTGTCGGTGCCCGGAGACAGGATTGCGGTGCGGATTTCTCCAGGGGCAATGGAATTGACCCGCACGCCCAAGGGGCCGAAATCATGCGCCATTTCGCGCGTTAGCGCCACCAACGCCGCCTTGGACGTGGCATAGGCCGCGCCGGCAAAGGGATGCACGCGGCTTCCGGCAATCGAGGTGACATTGACCACCGCGCCGCGCGCCGCCGCCAGTTCATCTCGCAAACTGCGCGCCAAAACCACTGAGGCAAAGAAATTGACGTGAAACACCTGTCCCCAGGTCCGCAGATCGGTGGTAAAGGTATCCAACCGCTCGCCATTTGGCCCTTTGGGGGAAATCCCCGCGTTATTGACCAGCGCGTCCAGCCGCCCGCCCAGCCGCGCGCGTAACTCTTCGACCTTGGCGATTACGTCATTGGGGTCCGCCAGATCCATCTGGATATGGTTCTCGGCCCCGCCTCCCCAGGGGCATTCCGCTGGAAAAGGCTGCCGCGAACAGGTGATCACCCGCCACCCCGCCGCATTGAACCGCCGCACCGTGGCATGCCCAATCCCCCGACTTGCCCCCGTCAGCAACAGCGTTTTGGTCTCGGACATGCGCCCCCTCTTTCGTTCGCGGGATCCCCTGCGCTCAACCTTAGCGCTTTGCGGCCCGCCCGCAACGGGCCTTGGCACCACCCCGCGCAGATTGTAATGAAGGACGCAACCCCGCGTCGGAGATCAGCATGAAGGCCAGAGACATGAATCGCGACTGGATCGCCACCGCCCGCACCCTCTCCGAGGCGCTGCCCTATCTGCAACGCTACACCGGCGCGATTGTCGTGATCAAACTCGGTGGGCACGCCATGGGCAGCGACGAGGCGATGGAGACCTTCGCGCGCGACGTGGTGCTGATGCGTCAGGTCGGCGTCAACCCGGTGATCGTCCATGGCGGCGGGCCGATGATCAACCAGATGCTCGAAAAACTGGAGATCAAGTCGGAATTCGTGAATGGCAAGCGCGTGACCGACGCCGCCACCATGGAAGTTGTGGAAATGGTCCTCTCTGGTCAGGTCAACAAACGCATCGTGGCCGCGATCAACGGTCAGGGCGGGCGTGCCGTGGGCCTCTCGGGCAAGGATGCAAGGCTCATCACCTGCACGCCCTCGCATCCCGACCTGGGTCTTGTCGGCGAACCGACCGAGATTGACCCCACCATCCTGCACACGCTCTTTGCCGCCGATATGATCCCCGTCATCGCCCCCTTGGGCGCGGGCCACGAAGGCGAGACCTACAACATCAACGGCGACACCGCCGCAGGTGCCGTGGCCGCCGCCCTCAAGGCCGACCGCCTGCTTCTGCTCACCGATATCGACGGGGTGCGCGATGGCGAGGGCCGCGTTGTCACCGAACTCAGCGCCGAGCAGATTCGCCAGATGACCCGTGACGGCGTGATCGCGGGCGGCATGATCCCCAAGACCGAAACCGCCCTTGCCGCCATCGAGGGCGGCGTGCGCGCGGTGGTCATCCTCGACGGGCGCGCGCCGAATGCGACCCTGCTCGAGCTTTTCACCGAACATGGCGCAGGCTCGCTCATCCGGGGGAACAACACCCCCCGTGTGCCCCGCTCCAGCCAGAGCTGAGCCGCGCGCGTGCCCGCCCTGCCCCCGGCGCTCTTTGACCTTGCGGGCGCGCATCACCTGACCGCTTCGGGCGCGCTGCATCTGGCGCCCGATGAGATACCCGGCCTGCAAACCCTCGTGCTGCTCAGCCCCGCCGAGCCGGGCTTTTGGGATCATTTCACCGCCACGCCCGAATACTTGGACGGCACGCGCGACCCGATGAACCGCTGGTCGGCCCGTGTCATCACCGCCATGGCTGACGCGCTCGGGGCCACGCCGCTTTTCCCCTTTTCCGGTCCCCCCTGGCAGCCCTTCACCAATTGGGCGCGGCGCAGCGCCCGCGCCTGGCCCTCGCCCGTGGGCCTTCTGGTGCATGACGCGGCCGGTCTGATGATCTCCTATCGCGGCGCGCTCGCCTTTCGCGACCGCTTTGCCCTGCCACCCTCCGGCCCGCGCCCCTGCGACACCTGCCCGGATCAGCCCTGCCTGCGCGCCTGCCCGGTCGATGCCCTGCGCCCGGACGCCTATAACGTCCCGGCCTGCAAATCCGATCTCGACCGCCCCGGCAATGACTGCCGCGCGCGCGGCTGTGCGGTGCGCCGCGCCTGCCCGCTCAGCCAATCCTATGGTCGCCGCGAAGAACAATCCGCCTTTCACATGGGGTATTTCGGATGAAGACCCTCATTCTGATGCGTCACGCCAAATCCGATTGGGGCGATTCTCGCCTCCCCGACAGCGCCCGCCCTCTCAATGCGCGCGGGCGCAAGGCATCAACCGCCCTCGGTCACTGGCTCCGGGCGCAGAATCAGCACCCCGACCAAATCCTCTGTTCCTCCGCCGTTCGCACACAGGAAACCTGCGCCCGGCTCAAGCTCGACACAGCACCGGACCTCATCGACTCGCTCTATCTCGCCGAAGCGGACGAGATGCTCGCGGTCCTGCGCCGCGCTAGCGGTGATCTTGTCCTCATGCTGGCTCATAATCCCGGCATCGCCGAATTCGCGGTCCTTCTGGTGGCCAATGCACCCGATCACGATCGTTTCGAAGACTACCCAACCGGGGCCGCCCTGTTGGTACAGTTCGACATCGCCGATTGGTCCGCCCTTCAGCCCGGCACCGGCTCTGCGCTGCAGTTCCTCACGCCCCACGACCTGCCATAACGGGCTGATGCAACCGCCCGTCTTTATCGGATCAGAGATCTATCGCGGCTCCTCTTACGGGGCGCGCCACCCGCTCTCGATCCCGCGCGTGCCCACGGTGATCGACCTTTGCCGCGCTCTCGGCTGGTTGCCGCAGTCGCAGTATCGCACCAGCCCCCGCGCCAAGCCGCAGGCGCTGACCCCATGGCACACCCCGGCCTATATCGCGGCGTTACAAGCGGCCGAAACATCCGGTCAGGTTACACCAGAAATCCGCGCCCGCCACCAGATCGGCACGCTCTCCAACCCGATCTTTGGGGAAATGTTCCGCCGCCCCGCCACCGCCGCCGGTGGGTCTCTGCTCGCCACCGACCTCTTGGCCAACGGCGGCGTGGCCTATAATCCCGGTGGCGGCACGCATCACGGCATGGCCGATCACGCGGGCGGGTTTTGCTACCTCAACGACCCGGTGCTGGCGATCAAGGCGTTTCTGGCCCAGGGCCTCAGCCGCATCGCCTATGTCGATATCGACGCGCATCACTGCGACGGGGTCGCGGCGGCCTTTCCCAATGAGCCCCGCGTGTTGATGATCTCCACCCACGAGGCCGGGCGCTGGCCTTTCACCGGCACGCTGGACGACCGCGCGGGCAGCCATGCCATCAACCTGCCCCTGCCCCGCGCCACCAATGACAGCGGCTTTGCCATGGCCCTGCACGAGGTCATCCTTCCCGCCGTGCAGGCCTTCCATCCCCAAGCCATCGTCCTGCAATGCGGTGCCGATGCCGTGACCGAAGACCCGCTGTCGCGCCTCTGCCTTTCCAACAACGCCCATTGGGAAGCGGCGGCGCTCTTGCGCCCGCTCGCCCCGCGCCTCCTCACCTTGGGCGGCGGCGGCTACAATCCCTGGACCGTGGGCCGCCTCTGGTCCGGTGTCTGGGCCACGCTCAACACCTACGAAATCCCCGACCGCTTGCCCGAACCCGCCCGCGCCATCCTTGCGGCCCTCTCATGGACGCGCCGCCCGGCCCTACCCGACGACAGCCTCATCGATACGCTGCGCGACGCCCCGCGCCCCGGCCCTATCGCCGATGACCTGCGCACAGCCGTCCAACATCTGCGCGCACGCCGCAGCACTTGGGTCTGACGAAAAAAGGGGCGGCACGAGCGCCACCCCTTTCATCTGGCCCCAAATACCTCGGGGGAGTCGCCGTCAGGCGACGGGGGGCAGCGCCCCCATCCTTGCGTCAGTGCCCCAGAATCTGGCTCAGGAACAGCTTGGTCCGGTCCGACTGCGGATTGTTGAAGAACTCTTCCGGTTCGTTCTGCTCGACGATCTGCCCCTGATCCATAAAGATCACCCGGTTCGCCACCTTGCGCGCGAACCCCATCTCGTGGGTCACGCAGAGCATGGTCATCCCCTCTTCGGCCAGTTGGATCATCGTATCGAGCACCTCGGAAATCATCTCGGGGTCGAGCGCCGATGTCGGCTCGTCAAAGAGCATGATCCGGGGCCGCATGCACAAGGAGCGTGCTATCGCCACCCGTTGCTGCTGCCCGCCCGAGAGTTGGCCGGGATATTTATTGGCCTGCTCGGGGATCTTGACCTTTTCCAGGAAATGCATCGCCACTTCCTCGGCCTCGCGCTTGGGCGTCTTGCGCACCCAAATGGGGGCCAGCGTGCAATTCTCCAGAATCGTCAGATGCGGAAACAGGTTGAAGTGCTGGAACACCATGCCAACCTCTGACCGGATCTTGTCGATATTCTTGAGGTCATTGGACAGAAGCGTGCCATCGACCGTGATCTTGCCCTTCTGATGCTCTTCCAGCGCGTTGATGCACCGGATGAGCGTGGATTTGCCCGATCCCGACGGACCCGCGATCACGATCCGCTCGCCCTGATAGACAGTCAGATCAATGTCGCGCAGCACGTGAAACGCGCCATACCACTTGTTCATCTTGGTAATCTCGACGGCAACCTGATCCGAGACATTCATTTGTGTTTCTGCGGCCATATCCGTGACCCTCCTTACCGATGATCCGTGCGAAGCTGACGCTCCAGCCACTGGGAATATTGCGAGATACCGTAGCAGGTGATGAAGAAGAGGACGCAGGCAAAGCCAAAGAGCTCCCAATAGACCCCGTTCCATTCGGACGAGGCCAGGATCGGACCCCGGATCATGCCCACGATGTCGAACATCGAGATGACCGAGACCAGCGTCGTATCCTTGAAGAGGCCCACCGCCACGTTGACGATGCCCGGAATCGAGATCTTGAGCGCTTGCGGCAGAATGATCAGCTGCATCGCCTGCGCATAGTCCAGTCCCAGACTATCCGCCGCCTCGTATTGCCCGCGCGGCAGCGCGGCGAGCCCCCCCCGGATCACCTCGGCGATATAGGCCGAAGAGAACATCGTGATCATGATGATCACCCGCAGGATCAGGTCGAAATTCGTCCCCGGCGGCAGGAAATATGCCAGCACCACATTGGCCACGAACAAGAGCGTGATCAGCGGCACACCGCGAATGAACTCGATAAAGACCACGCAGATCCACTTGATGATCGGCATGCTCGATTGCCGCCCGAGGGCCAGCAGGATGCCCAGGGGCAAGGACAGCGACACACAGACCACCCCCAGCATCAGGTTGATCATGAACCCGCCCATATCGCGCGAGGCCACAGCCTCAATCGCCAGCACATTTTCCATCGGCGCGGTCACATAGCCCGACAGAATCCAGAAGACGAGCGCCGCCACGAACGCGACGATCACGGCAATACCAGCGTTGACCGTCACCATGCGGCGATAGACGAAGGCACCTACCAGAACGCCCAAGAGGGCAAAGATCGGCACCATCAGGGACCCGCCCCAAATCAGCCAATAGGCAACGAACGGGTAAAGCCCGGTAAAGATCAGCATCTTGCGCGGGAATATCTTGCCAAAGAGCACCGGTGCAGCAGCAATGAACAACAACAAGAACGCCAGACCCGGACGCCAGTATAGCTCGGATGGATATTTGAACCCGAACAAGAGCTGGTTCCAACGCTCACTCAGCACCGCGAAACAGGCCCCGGTCTTGCCATCCAGAATCTCTCGACAGGCCGACAGGCTCGGGCTGTCCCAGACCCCGTTCAGAAACCACGGTGTCGCCGAGATAACAATCTGAAACACCACATAGGCCGACACAATCGTCAGCAACGCATTGCCCGGCGAGGAAAACAGGTTCTCACGCAGCCATTTGATAGCGCCGGTTTGCGTCGCGGGCGGCGGCGCTTCGGGCAGCATGTGCTTGCGCACAAAGGCGAATTGATCACGGGACATGCTCAACGCTCCTTCAGCTTGATCGAGTTGTTGTAGACGTTCATGATCGCCGAAATGGCGAGGCTGATCGTCAGATAGAACAACATCAGCATCAGCACGCATTCAATCGCGCGCCCCGTCTGGTTTAGCGTGATCCCCCCCAAGGTGCCGGTCACATCCATGTAACCCACGGCAATCGCCAACGAAGAGTTCTTGGTCAGGTTCAGGTATTGCGAAATCAGTGGCGGGATGATCACCCGCAGTGCCTGCGGCAGGATCACCAGGTTCATGATCCGCTTGGGCCGTAGGCCAAGCGACGCCGCCGCTTCCGTCTGCCCCTTGCTTACCGCCTGAATACCCGCGCGCACGTTTTCCGCGATGAAGGCGCCGGTATAGATCGCCAGCGCGAACCACAGCGCGATCAAAGAGCCGCGAATATGAAGACCGCCATCAAAGTTGAACCCCTTGAGCGCCGGGTATGCAAGGCTGATCGGCTGACCAAGCACAAAATAGATCAGCACCGTCGGCACGAACAGGATCACCAGCGAGGGCCAGCCCATCGGCAAGAGCCGCCCGGTGTCATAAAGCAGCTTGGTCGCATACCGGCGATAGGCAAAGACGCCGATCACCGACGCAAGGAATGTCAGAACCACCACCAGCGATCCCGGCCCCCAGACGGGCGCGGGCACATAGACCCCCCGATTGGTAAAGGCGAAGGCATCGAACAGCATCGACGCATCCGGGTTCTCACCCCGAAACTGGTTGGGCGCGGGCATCACCGCCGTCATCACGGTAAATATGATGAGGATCCAGATCAGCACCGGGATGTTGCGAAAGATCTCGACATAAAAGGCCATCAGCTTGCGCACCAGCCAGTTGGGCGAGAGCCGCAGCACACCGGCCGTGACCCCGAAAACCGTCGCCGTCGCACAGCCCAGAAACGCCACGATCAACGTGTTGATCACCCCCACCACCGAGGCGCGCAAGTGGCTCGACTGACTGTCGTACTCGATGGGCCGCTGGTTGATGTCGTAATTCGCGGGGCTGCTCAGGAAGTCGAAAGAAATGTTCTGCCCCTGCGCGGCCAGATTGCTGACAAGGTTGGCCCCAAGATAGCCAAGCAGCAGCATCAACAAAACAAGCGCGATGAATTGGAAGGTGTAAGAGCGATACCGCGTATCGTAAATCAGCATAGATAGCTGAAACGACGCCTTAGGAGGGTCGGTCATCGTTGTCATCTGGGATTTTCCCTGTGTTTCAACCCGGATTTTTATCGGCATCTCTGCCGTGGGCCGATTTTTAAGTGGTCTTAAGGTGAAAAGGGCGCGGGAAGTATCCCGCGCCCCTCGTCAGGTTCGCTTAACGGAACGGCGGGGCATACATGATGCCGCCCTGCGTCCACTGTGCGTTCAGACCACGGGCCAGACCGATCGGGGTCTTTTCGCCGATGTTCTTTTCAAAGATCTCGCCGTAGTTGCCGCCGACGGAAATCGCGCGCTTGGCCCACTCGTTGTCGAGGCCGATCATCGCACCCAGTTCACCTTCGGTGCCGAGGATACGGTTGATCTCCGGGTTTGCACCCGGTGCCGCCGACAGCTCGCCGATATTGGCCGAGGTGATGCCCATTTCTTCGGCAGCGACCAGCGCGTAGAACGTCCAGCGCACAATATCACCCCAGTCGTTGTCGCCATGGCGCACCAGCGGGCCCAGCGGCTCTTTCGAGATGATTTCCGGCAGGATCACGTGATCCGTCGGGTTCTCGAACGCGGCGCGGGTCGATGCCAGACCCGACGCATCGGTCGTGTAGGTATCGCAGGCACCTGCCAGATACTGCTGCTGACCTTCGGCGTTGGTCTCGATCGGCACCGGCTCATAGCTGATGTTGTTGGCACGGAAGAAATCCGCAAGGTTCAGCTCGGTGGTGGTGCCTGTCTGGATGCAAACCGTCGCGCCGTCCAGCTCCTTGGCAGAGCTGACACCCAGCGACTTGGGCACAAGGAAACCCTGACCGTCATAGTAGTTCACGCCGACGAAATCGAACTTGAGGTCGGTGTCGCGCGAAAAGGTCCAGGTGGTGTTGCGCGCCAGCATGTCGATCTCGCCCGAGGCAAGCGCGGTAAAGCGTGTCTTGCCGGTGGTCGGCACGAATTCAACGGCATTGCCATCGCCCAGCACGGCAGCGGCAACGGCACGGCACACAGCCACGTCAAAACCTTCCCAAACACCGTTTGCATCGGGAGCGGCAAAGCCCACGAGGCCGGTGGTCACACCACAGTTCAGCTTGCCGCGGGCCTTCACGTCATCCAACGTGGCAGCCGCAGAAGCGCCAGCCGCAAGGCCGGCCACCGTCAGCGCGCCCAAAAATACGGTTTTTTTCATGTTTACCTCTTCCTGATTATCCGCCCTTAAAGAGCGGTTTGTCGGGCCAATCGGCCCATTGTGACACTGTTGGCAGGGCTTTCACCCCTCTCAGTGACGCCAAGTTTGTGTGGATTCATCACGAAACGTCAAGTCTTTGTTCACCAAACCCTATGTGGAACACCGGCCAAACCCGCCCTTGCCGTTGCGTCAGCCACCCAGCGATCAGATTGCCCGATCCTTGCGCGAAAGATCATAAAACCGCTTGGCGTGAATAAAGTCAGATTGTTTCCTGGCCGCCATCTCTTCGGCCTCTTCGTCGCTACCCCATTGCTCTGCCTGCCAGGTTTCATCCACCCGCGAGAGGTTCCAGAGCGTTTCTGCGGGGTAAAACCCGTCCAGCGCGGCAAAACCGATCACAAGCGAGCCACTCAGGCTCACAAGATCGTGAAATGCGGTCAATGCCCATATATCAAGGGCGTCAACATGCGCCCGCAACCGCGCCAGCGCTGCCGCATCCTGCGGCACATGCACCACGCCCTCAACCACAAGTAGCTTCGCAGACAGGACCGATTCGGTCCAATCCAGGAGCGGATTCCACGCCTTTGCCTGTTTTTCGATCAGTTCCACGGGGCCGGTTGCCCGATAACAGATCAGATCGCTGTCGCCATAGGCCGCCAGCATCTCTGCCACCTCGGATTTCTGCCGCGCCACCTTGTCGATGGCGGCATTGGCAGACCGGGTATAGGGCATCGTGCCGGGGTCGATCTTGCCCTCCTGCGCGTCCCACTCGGCGGCAATCGCCTCGGCCAAGACCCGCGTTGGCACGATCAGCGCGGCCTTGGCCGGGGTGCGCACCGCGCGCCCATCCAGGCGCACACCAAATCCGCCTTCCTCCTCGACAACCCCCGCCTCTTTCCAGAACCGCTTGGCTTTCCATTCGCTCATCGCCTACCCCCAAACCCGCGCAATCGCCTCGGGCAGCGCCCGGAAATCCTGCACGATTTCGCGCGCAGCCCTCAGCGCGTCAGGCCGGTGATAACCCCAGGCTACACCAATGCCCGCAATCCCCGCCGCCTGCGCCATCTCCATATCGAAACTCGTATCGCCCACCATCACCGCATGTTCCGGCAACACCCCGGTTTCTGCCAGCGCGGCGCGCAGCATCGAGGGATGCGGCTTTGACGGATGATGGTCCGCCACCTGCCGCGTGACGAAATACGACCGTAGGTCATGCCCATCCAAAAGCTTGTCGAGTCCCCGCGCCGATTTGCCGGTGGCCACGCCCAGCAAGGTCTCAGGCACCGCATGCAGCGCCTTGAGCGTATCGAGCGCATGCGGATAGAGCGGAGAGGACGCTTGCACGCCAGTCTCTAATCGCAATCCCATATAGGCCTCTTTATACCACGCCACGATGCGCGCCTGCACATCGCCGGGCAGGTGCGGCGCCAGACGCGGGATCGCCACATCGAGCGACAGACCGACAATGCTCAGGATCATCTCGCGCTCCGGTGCAGGCTCTCCCGCGCGATCAAACGCGGACCGCATCGCCGCCAGAATATCGCCTTGGCTATCTACCAGCGTGCCATCGACATCAAAGATCACCAGACGCAAGGGACGGCTCATGCCATATCCTCGAGCGGATCCTCCGGTGCCTCGGACGGCACCCATTGAAACAGGTCCCATGTCCGCGCCATATGCTCGGGCAAGGGGGCGGTGACATGCAGGATGGCCTTGGTCACAGGATGCTCGATCTTGAGCGATCGGGCATGCAGATGCAGCTTGCGGCTTACATCGCCGCCCAGTTGCGCGCCCCAGCCATCGCCAAGGTTCTCCTGCCCTGATCCGCCATATTTGCCATCGCCGACGATGGGATGCCCGATCTCGGCCATATGCGCGCGCAGCTGATGTGTCCGCCCCGTCACCGGGATCAGCGCCATCCACGCCGTGCGCGCGCCCGCCGCCTCGATCACGGCATAATCGGTGGTCGCGGGCTTGGCACCCGGCGTGGCGTCAATGTCGCGCGGATGCAGGCAGAGCATCTTTTCGCCCTCGCCCTTGGCCCCATGGCCCGGCGCCTTGACCAGACCAAATCGGATCGTGCCCATGCGCGGCGTGGGCACGCCCGCCACGGCCGCCCAGTAAATCTTGCGCGTGTTGCGATGCCGGAACGCCGCCGTCAGGCCCTTGGCCGCCTCGCGGGTGCGCGCCAGAAGCAATACGCCCGACGTATCCTTGTCCAGGCGATGCACCAGACGCGGCTTGTCCTCGGCGCCAAAACGCAGCGCCTCCGCCAACCCGTCCACATGCCGCAACTGCTTGCTGCCGCCTTGCACCGGCAGGCCCGGCGGCTTGTTCAGCGCAATGATGTGATCGTCGCGATAGATAACACAGGACTGGATCATCTTGGCATCCGCCGGGCTGATCCGCGCCAAGGCCCCCGTGGGGCGCTCATCGACATCGGGCAATGGGGGAACACGCACGCTCTGTCCCACTTCCAGCCGCGTCGCCGGTTTCACCCGCCCGCCATCAACCCGCAACTCGCCCTTGCGACACATCTTCTCGATCTGCACTTGGCCGACATGCGGAAACAGCCGCCGGATCCACCGGTCCAACCGCTGATCGCCCTCATCCGGTCCAACAACCCGCGTCTGCACACCGCTCATGCGAAAAACCCCCGCGCCAACCAGACGCCCAAAATCAAGGCCCCGATGGACAATCCCACCGACAGGCCGACATATCCCAAAGCCGCCATCGCCTGCCCTCGCTCCCAGAGTGTGAAGGCTTCGAGCGAGAACGCCGAAAACGTCGTGAACCCACCCAAGAGGCCGGTCATGACCAAGGGGCTCATCTGCCCTGTCCCCCGCTGCGCAAGGATCACTACCGCCAGCCCCATCAGGAACGACCCGACGATGTTAACACCGAGTACGCCCACCGGGAAACCCGGCGCGGTCCAACGCTGTGCCAAGAGCACCACGCTGTAGCGCAAGCAAGAGCCGATCGCGCCTCCTACGGCCACCTGAAGGAAAGCTGTCATCATGCCCGCGTCTGTCGCGCGCGGATGGTGGTTTGTCAAGCGCGCCACCCGGTCTAGCAGCGCAAGGCACCAGACCTGCACAAATTCGCCCGATTTTGTAAGGTTCGTAAGCCGACGCTCAGCCCGCCCCACGCCGCGCCCAGCGCAATTGCGCCTCGGTTTCCACCGCGCAGGGCCGGATATGGCGCAATCGCTCCAGCGCCGCCTCAGGCTCCTCACCCTGCGCAATCATCAAGCGCAGCGCCACCATTCCCGACCGTCCGCAGCCCCCCCGGCAGTGCACCAGAACGCGCCCGCCCCCGGCCAGAGCGCGGGAAATATCGTGACTGGTCTTAATCCACGCCTCGATCTGGCTAGGGTCCGGCACGCCGAAATCCGGGATTGGAAATGCCACCCATCGGGTCCCAGCCTCCTGCACGTCATTGCCTAGGGTCTCGGCCCCCGCACTCAACATCTCGGCGGGCGTGGTCAGGGATACCACCATGGCTGGCTTCCAGTCACGGATATGCGCGAGGTCGGCGGCATAGTTCCCCGCCGCCCCCGGCAAGGGCGCCAGCGCCAGAGTGCCCCCGCCAACCCGCAGGGCGTAGATGATGAAATCACTCACGCAGCCAACACCTTGATCGCAATTTTCCTCTGCCTGCCTTCAGCTTTGTCATATCGCTCGCAAAAAGCAAGGTGGACGCCTCCGCCCCCCCGCCTTACGTTACAGGCGTATCCGAATCCCGCAAAGGCACCCCATGTCCGACACCCCAACTCCCGGCTATCAGGTTCTCGCGCGGAAATACCGGCCCGAAACCTTTGCCGATCTGGTCGGGCAAGACGCGATGGTGCGCACCCTCAAGAACGCATTTCAGGCCGACCGCATCGCGCAAGCCTTTATAATGACTGGGATTCGTGGCACCGGCAAAACCACGACGGCCCGCATCATCGCCAAGGGCATGAACTGTATCGGCCCCGATGGGCAGGGTGGCCCCACGACCGAGCCTTGTGGCCAATGCGAACATTGTCGCGCCATCATGGAGGGCCGACATGTCGATGTGATGGAGATGGACGCGGCCTCCCGCACCGGCGTGGGCGACATCCGCGAGATCATCGAAAGCGTGAATTATCGCGCGGCATCAGCGCGTTACAAGATCTATATCATCGACGAAGTGCACATGCTCTCGGTCAATGCCTTCAACGCCTTGCTCAAGACGCTGGAAGAGCCGCCCGCGCATGTAAAGTTCATTTTCGCCACCACCGAAATCCGCAAGGTGCCGGTGACGGTGCTGTCGCGCTGCCAACGCTTTGACCTGCGCCGGATCGAGCCCGAGGTGATGATCGCGCTGCTGCGCCGCATCGCCGACCGCGAGGGCGCGCAGATCACCGATGACGCACTGGCCCTCATCACCCGCGCGGCAGAGGGCTCTGCCCGCGATGCGACCTCTTTGCTGGATCAGGCAATTTCCCATGGTGCGGGCGAAACCACGGCGGATCAGGTCCGCGCCATGCTCGGGCTGGCGGACCGGGGCCGGGTGCTCGACCTCTTCGACATGATCCTGCGGGGTGACGCGGCTGGCGCGCTCTCCGAACTCAGCGCGCAATATGCCGAAGGTGCCGATCCGCTGGCGGTCCTGCGCGACTTGGCCGAGATAACCCATTGGGTTTCCGTTGTAAAAATCACCCCTGACGCAGCCAACGATCCCACCATCGGCCCGGACGAGCGTGCACGCGGGCTGGACATGGCCGCATCGCTGCCAATGCGCGTGCTCACCCGGATGTGGCAAATGCTGCTCAAGGCGCTGGATGAGGTCGGGCAATCGCCCAATGCGATGATGGCTGCCGAAATGGCGGTGATCCGCCTCACCCATGTAGCCGACCTGCCAACACCGGAGGACCTCGTGCGCCGCCTGCAAGACGCGCCGCCCACCGGACCCGGCAGTGGCGGGGGCGCACGCCCTCAAACTGCTCCGAACCAAGCCACCCATGCCCAAGGCCAAAGCTACACGCTTACCCATTCCGGCCCGACTGGCCCCGTGTCACAAGGCGGCGCCTCGCCCCTTCTGGCCCAAGACCCGGAAGAGGCGCTGGCGCGCTATCCCACCTTCGAGCATGTGCTGGAGCTCATTCGCGCCAATCGCGACGTGAAACTCCTTCTTGAGGTCGAGGGCTCTATCCGCCTTGCCAATTACCGCCCTGGCCGGATCGAATTCACCCCCACGCCAGATGCCCCCGGTGATCTGGCGCAGCGTCTCGGCGGCGCACTGCAACGCTGGACCGGAAATCGCTGGGCCGTAACTCTCGTGAATTCGGCCACAGCCCCCACCATTCTCGAGGCGCGCCACGCGGCCGAGGATGCAGCCGAGACCGAGGCCCGGCAACATCCGCTGGTGCAGGCGGTATTTGCTGCCTTTCCACGAGCCAAGATCGCTCGCGTTAAAACGGTCCAAGACATCGCAACCCACGCCGAGACCGAGGCTCTGCCAGAGGTTGAGGATGAATGGGATCCGTTTGAAGAGGACTAAACCGCGCCGCTCTTGCCTGTCGCCATTCCCCTGCAGATATGTTTAAAGACAGCATCCTCATTCCATGGCCCGACCCGAGGGCCAAAGCCACAGGAGATCACAGCATGTTCAAAGGTTTGGGCCAGATGGGCGACATGGCCAAGATGATGAAGGCCGCGCAGGAAATGCAAAAGAAGATGGCCGCGTTGCAGGAAGAAATGCACACGATCATGGTGACGGGTGAATCCGGTGCCGGTCTGGTCAAGGCGACCTGCTCCGCCAAGGGGGAGCTCAAGGCGCTCGACATTGACCCCTCTATCTTCAACTCCGATGACAAAGAGGTCGTCGAGGATCTGATCCTCGCCGCGATCAAGGACGCACAGGCTAAGGCATCGGCCCGCGCCCAAGAGGAAATGGGCAAGATCACCGAAGGCATGGGCCTGCCCAAGGACATGAAGTTGCCTTTCTGAGACGCTGTTTCTTTTTGGCCTAAATACTCAAAAACACCAACGCCTGTCCCCTGAGCGGAGCCAGAGATTGAGCAGCACCCGCGACATAGACGCCCTCATAGACATGATGGCCCGCCTTCCGGGGCTTGGCCCCCGGTCGGCCCGGCGCGCAGTTCTACACATGATCCGCAAGCGCGCATTGTTGCTCTCGCCTCTGGCGCGGCTGATGCAGACCGTGGCGGATACGGCGCGGGAATGTGCCACCTGCGGCAATATCGGCACCACCGAGGTGTGCGACATCTGCACCAATACCAAACGCGCCAATGGCCAAATCTGCGTGGTCGAGGATGTGGCCGATCTTTGGGCGATGGAACGTGGACAGTCCTTCAAAGGGCGGTATCATGTGCTGGGCGGTACACTCTCGGCGCTGGATCAGGTTGGCCCCGAGGTTTTGCGTATTCCGGCCCTGATGGCGCGGGTCGAGGCAGAGGAAATCACCGAGGTGATTCTGGCCCTCAATGCCACGATCGAAGGGCAGACCACCGCGCATTACATCGCGGATCAGCTTGACGGCAAAGTCACGCTTACGTCCCTCGCACAAGGTGTTCCCATTGGCGGCGAGTTGGACTATCTCGACGACGGCACGATCAGCGCGGCCCTCGCGGCCCGCAAGCGTCTGTGACCCGCCCTGATCTTTACGCGCTCCCAAGTCGATGAACCAATATTCAAAGCCATGTCGCCACTGACCTTGATCCTGCTCTATCTTTTGGCCCTCAACCTGCTCACGCTGGCGCTGTTCTGGTGGGACAAGCGATGCGCCATTGAGCGGCGCTGGCGCGTGCCCGAGAGCACGTTGTTGACACTCTGCCTGATCGGCGGATCGCTGGGGGCCAAGACCGGCCAAGGCATCTTTCGCCACAAGACCCGCAAGGAACCGTTTCGCACCTCGCTCAATGCCATTGCGGTGCTGCATGTCGGGTTTCTCGGGGCGCTCGTCCTCCCCGAATTTCGCGCCTCGGTCATGAACATTCTGACAGAGGCCACCAGCTATGTCCTCGGCCTTGCCGCCAGCTTGATAGCCGCAGCCTAACCGCCGTTCACAAGAAAATGGCCCGGAGTTTCCTCACGGGCCATTCGAACATTTGCAAAAATTTCCGGCTCAACGGCGACGGCGGCCACTGTCCTCTTCCTCATCGTCGTCATCATCCGAGGCCGGCAGGTTAAAGAAGCTGTCTGCGTCGTATTTCTTTTCACGCACTTCCGGGTGGTAATCCTGCCCGAGGGTGAAATTCTCCAACCCTTCCATTGCCGTCGGCATGCGCGGCTCGAGATCAGCCTCGAGGCTCTGCTCGGTGCTCAAGAGCTTGCGACGCTCGTCATCGGTCAGCGCCGCCCCCTCCTTGGCCTTTTTCGCCGCGGCCTTTTGCACAGCGGCATCCAGCTCGGACTGTTTGCACAGGCCGAGCGCCACGGGGTCGATCGGTTGGATGCTGCCGATGTTCCAATGTGTGCGCTCGCGAATCGCCTGAATGGTCGGCTTCGTCGTGCCCACAAGGCGCGCAATCTGGCTGTCGGCCAGTTCGGGATGGAACTTGACGAGCCACAGGATCGACGCGGGGCGATCCTGCCGTTTCGACAGCGGAGTGTACCGCGGGCCCCGCCGGGTCTCTTCACCTTGGGCAGCGGCATTGAACTTGAGCTTGAGCTTGTGTAGCGGGCTTGCTTGGGCGCGGTCGATCTCGTCCTGCGTCAACTGATTGTTGGCAATCGGATCAAAGCCTTTAACACCTGCGGCCACATCGCCATCGGCGATCCCCTGCACTTCCAATTCGTGCATGCCGCAGAAATCTGCAATCTGCTTGAAACTGATTGTCGTGTTGTCCACCAGCCAGACAGCTGTGGCCTTGGCCATGATCGGCTTTGACATTTCTCAGGTCTCCTTTACCCAAAACTTCCCCGGCGCCTGAAAGGCGGTTCCGGCGGGCCGGAACGGGTTTCCATTGTAGGGGAACTTGGCGGCCTTATACTGGCCTTGCCGATAAAATGAAAGACCTAAGAATGCGTGTGTCCGTTGCCTTGTTTCTTTGCCTTTTCTTGCTGCCCTTGTCCGCTGCCGCGCAATCCCACCGGTCGGGCGTCTTCGATTACTATGTACTTAGCCTCAGTTGGTCGCCGACCTGGTGCGCGCTTGAGGGCGATGCGCGGGACGCGACACAATGTGACGATGCCGCCGATACCGGCTGGGTTCTGCATGGGCTTTGGCCGCAGTATCATCGTGGCTGGCCAGAACATTGCCAAAGCGCACATGCGCCCCCCACCCGCGCCATGACCCGCGCGATGGAAGATGTGATGGGAAGCGCGGGCCTTGCCTGGTATCAATGGAAGAAACACGGCTCGTGCTCGGGGTTGAGTGCCGCCGACTATTTCGCGCTGTCGCGCGTGGCATTTGACCGTGTCACCCGGCCAGAGGTATTTCGCAAGCTCACCAAACCAGTGAAACTGCCCGCCAAGGTGGTCGAAGAGGCGTTTCTCAAGGCCAATCCGGGGTTGGAGCCTGACATGCTGACCATCACCTGCCGCGAGGGACGCATCCAAGAGGCGCGGCTTTGTCTTTCGCGCGATCTGACCCCGGTGCCCTGCGGCGTCGATGTTGTGCGCGATTGCGCCATGCGCGACGCGCTCTTTGATCCGATCCGGTGATCATCCCGCATCGCCCCTTGAACCCCGCCTGCAATTCCTGAATGGTCGCGCCAAACGCGCGCATCAGACGGGACAGGCAAGACATGGATATCCGGGCAATCCTCATGGGGCTGGGCTTTGCGCTCATGTGGTCCTCGGCCTTTACCTCGGCTCGGATCATTGTCTCTGCCGCACCGCCACTCACCGCGCTTGGCCTGAGGTTCCTGATCTCGGGAGTGATCGGCATCGCCATAGCCCTGATTCTGGGGCAAACGTGGCGGCTGACACGCGCGCAATGGCGCGCGACGATCGTTTTCGGCATTTGCCAGAACGCGCTCTATCTCGGGCTGAATTTCGTGGCGATGCAGACGATCGAGGCATCGCTCGCAGCCATTATCGCATCGACCATGCCGCTGATCGTTGGATTCTTTAGCTGGGCCTTTCTGGGCGAGAGGCTGGGCAAGATCGGTATTTTCGGCCTCTTTGCCGGGCTAGGCGGCGTGGTGATCATCATGGGCGCACGGCTTCAGGGGGGGATGGACCTCTATGGCGTGGGTCTCTGCGTGATCGCGGTTTTTGCATTGGCCTTTGCCACGCTGGCGGTGCGCGGTGCGGCATCGGGGGGCAATTTTCTGATGGTCGTGGGATTGCAGATGATGGTGGGCGCGGTTCTGACCGGCTCTATCGGCCTTGCCACCGAACCCCTCGTAATCGAGTGGAGCACGCGGCTTGTCGTGGCGTTTCTCTATACCACGCTCGTTCCCGGCCTCGCCGCCACGTTGGTCTGGTTCCTGCTCGTCGAGCGCATTGGCGCAACGCGCGCCGCCACCTTTCATTTCCTCAACCCGTTCTTTGGCGTAGCGATCGCCGCTGTGCTCTTGAACGAAGCCCTGCGATTGGGCGACCTGATCGGGGTCTTGGTGATCATGGGCGGGATTCTGGCGGTGCAACTGTCCCGGCAAGGGCGAGTCTGAGCGCCCGGAATTTTCGAAAGATTCCGGGCCGTTTTCTTTTCAAGAAAACGGACTCAGCCGATCCTTCCGCGCGGCCCGTCACCGACTTGACCACGGTGCAACAGCAGATGGTCTAGGATTACGCAGGCCATCATCGCCTCGCCCACCGGCACCGCGCGGATACCGACGCAGGGGTCATGTCGCCCTTTGGTCACGACCTCGATAGGGTTTCCATCCACAGTGATCGACTGGCGCGGGGTCAGGATCGACGACGTTGGCTTGACCGCGAACCGCACAACGATCTCTTGGCCCGTGGAAATCCCGCCAAGGATACCGCCCGCGTGGTTCGAGGCGAATTCCGGGCCGTTTTCACCCATGAAAATCTCATCGGCATTGGCGCTGCCCGTGAGACGCGCGGCGGCCATGCCTTCGCCAATCTCGACGCCTTTGACGGCATTGATGGACATCATCGCGGCGGCCAGATCCGTATCGAGCTTGCCGTAGATCGGCGCGCCAAGCCCCGCAGGCACTCCGCGCGCAACGATTTCGATCACCGCGCCAACCGAATCGTGCTTCTTCCGCAGCGTTTGCAGATAGTCTTCCCACGCAGGGGCCGCTGCCGCATCGGGCAGCCAGAAATCATTGCCGTCAATCGCAGCCCAGTCGAACCGCGCGCGGTCCAATTCCATCTCGCCCATGGCGACCATATAGCCTTTGATCTCGACCCCCGGCACCAATGCTGCCAAGGCCGCGCGTGCCACACCGCCTGCCGCCACCCGCGCCGCCGTCTCGCGCGCCGAAGACCGACCACCACCGCGCGGATCACGCAGGCCATATTTGAGGTGATAGGTAATATCGGCGTGCCCGGGGCGGAATGTCTTGGCAATCTCGCCATAATCGCGCGAGCGTTGATCGGTGTTCTCGATCATCAACTGGATCGGCGTGCCCGTGCTCTGCCCCTCATAGACGCCCGACAGGATGCGCACCGCATCCGGCTCGTTGCGTTGGGTCATGTTCTTGTTCTGCCCCGGACGGCGCTTGTCCAGCCAGTGCTGCAAAATCCCCTCGTCCAGCGCCACCCCCGGCGGACAGCCATCCACCGTTGCCCCAAGCGCGGGCCCATGGCTTTCACCCCAGGTGGTAAAACGAAACAGATGTCCAAACGTGTTGAGGCTCATGCGCGGGGCTCCTTTGGCGCTGATCTAGCCCCGGCCCGCGCCAGCCTCAAGCCAATTTGGCGGGCTTTTGTCGCAAACAGGCGATCTATGGGACCGAATCAAGGTAGTCTTTGCCCCGTGTCAGACTGGTGAGGTTGCCCAAATCAATTGAAACCGGATCAATCAGAAAACACTGGTGCAGAGCGCAGGCCCTGCTAACACTAGCGACAAGACTGTCCAAAAAACGACAGCCGCTCAACATAAAGATCAACAGGGAGAAGAGAATGACCAACAAACTATCGCACGAGACTGTGCGCCCAATCGTCGCCAAAATGGCCGAGGACACTCGCGCGGGCAAGATGAGCCGCCGTGAATTCGTGGCACTTGCCTCGACCTTTGGCGCCTCGGCAACGGCAGCTTACGGCCTCCTGGGCCTCGCCGCTCCGGCACAGGCGCACGAGCATGAGGGCAAGAAAGGCGGCGTGCTGCGCGTGGCCAGCCGCGTGATGGATATCACCGATCCGCGCAAATATGCATGGACCGAGCCGGGCAACCTTGCCCGCCAATTCTGCGAACCGATGGTGCGTTGGGCCTCTGATTTCAGCTTTCAGCCGATGCTGCTGGAAGGCTGGGAGGTCAGCGACGACGCCAAGACCTATACGCTGAAGGTTCGTCAGAACGCCGTTTGGAACAATGGCGATGCCTTCACCGCTGATGACATCATCCACAACCTCAACCGCTGGTGCGACAAGGCCGCCGAGGGCAATTCCATGGCTTCGCGCATGGGGACCTTGATTGACCCCGAGACCAACAAGGCAATTGAGGGCGCGATTGAGCGGGTCGATGACTATACCGTCCGACTCAACCTGCCGCGCCCCGATATCACCATCATCGCGGGCATGTCCGACTATCCGGCACTCTGCGTCCACCCCAGCTTTGGTGAAGATGGCGACTTGGCCAAGGCTCCCATCGGCACCGGCCCGTTCGAGCTTGTGTCGATCGAAATTGGCGTGGCGGCGGAATACAAGCGCCGCGAAGATGGCAAATGGTGGGGCGGCGACGTCTATCTCGACGGGATCCGCTTTATCGACTTTGGCGAGGACAACGCGTCTATCGTGGCGGCATTTGATGGCGACGAGATCGACATCAACGACGAATCCACCGCCGATTTCATTGAATCCTACGATGCGCTTGGTCTGGTGAAGCAATCCAAGCCCACAGCCAACACCATCGTCGCGCGCATGCGCGCCGATACCGCACCCTATGACAGCAAGGAATTGCGCAACGCCATCCAACTGGCCTGCGACAATGCCGTGCTGCTCGCTATTTCGATCAATGGAGAGGGTATCCCGGCCGAGAACCACCACGTAGCGCCCTTCCATCCGGAATATGCTGAACTGCCGGCAATTGCGGCGGATCCGGCCAAGGCTATCGAAATGGCGCGCGCCGCAGGGCATGGCGATACCGAGATCGACATTATCTCGATTGATGGCGACTGGCGGACCACCACCACTGACGCCATCGGCGATCAGCTGCGTCAGGCAGGGTTCAACGTCAAACGCACGGTTATTCCGGGGGCCAGCTTCTGGAATGACTGGACCAAGTATCCTTTCTCGACCACCAACTGGGGTCCGCGCCCGCTGGGCGTTCAAGTGCTGGCACTAGCCTATAAATCGGGCGAAGCCTGGAACGAATCGGGCCATACAAACCCCGATTTCGATGCGCTGCTGGATGAGGCCTTGGGTATTTTCGACGCCGACAAGCGCCGCGAATATTCGGCCAAGCTGCAAGCGATGCTGCAAGACAGCGGTGCCGTGATTCAGCCTTTCTGGCGCAATCAGGCGCTGCACCACACCGACAAGGTCAAAGGTGTGCAGGCGCATCAGTTCCGCGAAATGCACTATGAAAAGGTCTGGCTCGACGTCTGATCGCGCCCAAAGCCTAGACTTAGGCCGCCCTCACGGGCGGCCTTTTTTCATTCAGACCACTTCCACCCGCAGCGCGGCCATACGATCCGCCAGCAACTTGCGCGATGTTTCATCCTTGAGCTTGCCCGCATCATCAAACGCGTTCATCGCTCCCGCAATCAAAATCGCCGTACCTGGCACCAACCGCGCCTGCAACTGTGTAAGGCAAGAGAGCGTCATGAATTGCGCCGTCTCGCCGCCCGTGCGCCCCGCCGAGGCCGAGACGACCACCACAGGCTTGCCCTTAAACGCTGCCCCCGGAACCCGGCTGATCCAATCAAGCCCGTTCTTGAGCACACCCGTGATGCCCTTGTTGTATTCAGGCGCGCCGATCACAACGGCATCGGCGTCCTTGATCTGCTGTGCGAGGTGCTTCACGGCCTCAGGCACGCCCTCCGCCTCTTCCAGATCGCCATCGTAGAGCGGCAGATCAAGGCTGCCTTCGCTGATCTCTGCGGGGCCGAACGCCTCTGCCGCCTCAGCCAGCAGCATGCGATTATACGATCCCTTGCGCAGCGATCCGGAAATCAACAGGAGTTTTGGGTTTGCCATTATTCATCCTCTCAAGGGTTAATCCGTGTCACTGGTTAAACTGGGGCGATGGAGGGAAATTGACAATATGAAGTGGTTGCACAGCGCCTGTGCGGCACCTCAGACCCAAATAAAAAGCCCCGGCGCAGCGAGCAGACCGCAGCCGGGGCAGATACTCGCCTCTCGTGGCGAGGAGGACGCGATTACCAGTCCACCGGGCCTTTATCGGCGAATTGATGGACCAGAAAGTCAATAAATGCCCGCACTTTGGGTTGGGTGAAGCGGCCCGGCGGATAAACCGCGTAAATACCCTGCGATTCGAGCGGCAATTCGGGCATGGCATCTTCGACCAGCCCATCGGCCATAGCGCGGGAATAGAGGAACGAGGGCAGATAAGCGATGCCAAGCCCAGAAATCGCGGCATTGAGCAGGGATTGCCCGTCATTCACGCTGAGGCCTCCGGCCGTGCGCACCTGCCGCTTTTCTCCGGAGGGTGCCGTCAACTTCCACACCGCGCCACCAGCTTGGCTGGAGTAATGCAAAAGCTTGTGCTCGTTCAGGTCGTCGATCTTTTGCGGGCGCCCGTGTTTTACGAAATAGCTCGGGCTCGCGATCATGCGCTTGGTGGTCTCTGTCAGCTTGCGGGCGCGCAGGGTGCTATCCTCCAACTCGCCGATGCGGACGGCCATGTCAAAGCCTTCGGAAATGAGCTCAACATAGCGGTTATTAAGCACCATGTTGACGGTGATGTCCGGAAATTCCTCTAGAAATTGACCTAGAACCGGACTCAGATGATTGACCCCAAAGTCCGTTGCCACGGAGATGCGCAAAAGACCCGAAGGGTCCGACTGCATCGAGCTGACCAGAGCATCGGCCTCTCCTGCGTCATTGAGAACGCGAAGCGCCCGATCGTAATAGGCCAGACCGATCTCGGTTGGGCTGACGCGCCGCGTCGTGCGATTGAGCAACCGTGCCCCCAAACGCGCCTCAAGCGACGAGACATGCTTGGACACGGCGGATTTGGAAATGCCCATTTTGCGCGCCGCATCTGTAAATCCGCCCTGATCCACTACGGTGGCAAAGGCTTCCATTTCGGTCAGGCGATCCATCCTAGTCCCTCTGAATTGCATCTTGATTGTCTTTGTGACGGGAAAATCAGGCACAACTGGGGCGCTTGCCGGACAATATCTGGATAATGTCGGCATAGTTCGCCAGCTGGAAACACGGAAACACCAAGCTGTGATTGTTGACGGGCTGAGCCATCGCACCACTTATGATAGCATGCCCATGGGAGGAGCTACTATGACACGCATCATTGCATTGACTGCCGCCGTCTTTCTGAGCCTCACACCCCCCCTTTTCGCCGGGGACACCCCCGCGCCCGAGGGGGCCGAGGTTTATTTCGTCAATCTAGAGGATGGTGCTACCGTCAGCGCCCCCGTGACGGTCGTCTTTGGCCTCAAGGGCATGGGCGTGGCCCCTGCCGGCACCGACAAAGAGGCAACAGGGCATCATCACGTTCTGGTCGACCGCCCGCCCTTGGGCGAAGGGCCGGACGGTGCCGAAGAGCTGAGCGTGAGCCTGCCCGCCGATGACAATCATCGCCATTTCGGCGGCGGTCAGACACAGGTGACGCTGGATCTCGCACCGGGCACACACACGCTGCAACTGGTCATGGGCGATATGAACCATGTGCCGCACAACCCGCCCGTCGTGTCCGAGGTGATCACGATCACCGTCGAATAGCCCGCGTCAGAGCGTGGCCGCCAGTCGCGTGCCCTGATCAATCGCACGTTTCGCATCGAGTTCGGCAGCGAGATCCGCGCCGCCGATCACATGCGCAGCCACACCGCGCGCCTCGAGCGCATCGGCCAGACTGCGTTCGCTCAATTGCCCGGCGCAGAGCACGATGGTATCCGCCTCGATCAAGGTTGGGCGCTCACGCGCCGCGCCGAAACTTACATGCAGCCCTGCCGCGTCAATGCTCTCATAATTGACGCCGCCGATCATCTCGACGCCCTTCATCTTGAGCGCGGCGCGATGAATCCAGCCCGTTGTTTTCCCCAAACGCTTGCCGGGGGCCTCTGCCTTGCGCTGCAAGAGCGTCACTTTGCGCGCGGGCGGCTCGGGCTGCGGTCCTTGCTCGGCCAGGCCACCGCGCACCTCTGCAGGATCACCCACCCCCCATTCGGAACGCCAGAGCGCGATATCTTCGGTCGGGCTGATCCCCTTATGAACGAGGAACTCGGACACGTCGAACCCGATGCCGCCTGCGCCCACCACAGCCACGCGGTGGCCCACCTCTGCGCCGCCACGCAGCACGTCGATGTAATTGACCACATTCGGCCCGTCCTGACCCGGAATACCAGGATCGCGGGGAATCACGCCGGTGGCGATGATTACCGCGTCGAACCCGTCCAGATCGTCCGACGTCACCTCCTGCCCCAGAAGCAGATCAACGCCCGCCTCGTGGACCATGACACCAAACCAGTCCACCAGCCCGCGGAATTCTTCCTTGCCGGGGATGACCTTGGCCATGTTCAACTGACCACCAAGCTCTGTCGCCCGGTCAAAGAGCGTCACCTGATGCCCCCGCCCCGCCGCCGTGATCGCCGCCGAGAGGCCGGCGGGCCCCGCACCGACCACGGCAATCCGCTTGGGCGTGGCGGCAGGCGCAATCACCAGTTCCGTTTCATGGCAGGCGCGCGGATTGACCAGACAAGACGTCAGCTTGCCCGAGAATGTGTGATCAAGGCACGCCTGATTGCAGGCGATGCAGGGCGCAATCGTGGTACTCCGTCCGGCCGCCGCCTTGTTGACGAACTCTGCATCCGCCAAAAACGGCCGCGCCATGCTGACCATGTCAGCGGCTCCATCGGCGAGCACCGCCTCGCCCACTTCGGGTGTGTTGATCCGGTTCGAGGTGATGACTGGAATGCCCACCTTGCCCATCAGCTTTTTCGTGACCCAGGCAAAGCCCGCGCGCGGCACACTGGTCGCAATGGTGGGAATCCGCGCCTCGTGCCAGCCGATTCCGGTGTTGAGGATCGAGGCCCCCGCACGCTCGATCTCTTGCGCCAGTTGCACCACCTCTGCGTGGGTGCTTCCGCCCGGCACCAGATCAATCATGCTGAGGCGATAGATGATGATGAAATCAGAGCCCACCGCCGCCCGTGCCCGCCGCACCACCTCGATTGGCAAACGCATGCGGTTTTCATACGAACCGCCCCAGCGATCCGCGCGCTTGTTGGTATGGGTCACAAGGAACTGGTTGAGGAAATATCCCTCGGACCCCATGATTTCGACCCCGTCATAACCTGCCTCGCCCGCACGCACGGCGGCGGTGACGATGTCGGAAATCTGTTTTTCGATCCCCTCCTCATCCAGTTCGTTGGGCGTAAAGGGGGAAATCGGAGATTTGATGGCCGATGCGCTCACACATTCCTTGCCATAGGCATAACGCCCGGCGTGCAGAATTTGCATCGCAATGAGACCGCCCGCCTCATGCACCCGGTCCGTGACGATGCGGTGATTGGCGATGTCCTCGGGCGTAAACAGCCCCGCCGCGCCGGGAAATACGCCGCCCTCGCGATTGGGGGCCATGCCGCCCGTGACCATGAGACCCACGCCCCCCCGCGCCCGCGCCGCGTAAAACTCTGCCACCCGGTTCCAGTCGCGGGTTTCCTCCAACCCGGTGTGCATCGACCCCATCAGAACGCGGTTCTTCAGCGTCACATGGCCCAGATCGAGCGGGCTGAGAAGATGCGGATATTCGGACATGGCTAACCTCCCTTGGCTGCGTCGCACCATGGCGCGGCACCACGATCTTGTCACCCCGGAACGCTGCGTTATGGCGTCTGCGGCCAGATTCGATCCTCTAAAATGAAAAGGGCCGCCCATCGGCGGCCCTACTCAAAATCTCTATGTGACATTCAGAGCGTCAGATTGGGGATGATCTGCTTCTTGCGGCTCATGATACCCGGCAGGACCACGGCATCACCCGACACGGTCGCACCAAAGCTCTTTTCCGCGACGGTTTTGACCAGATCATTGGGCACCAAAAGCGTGGCCTCTTCATTCAGGATATCGACCACGAAGAGCAGCACCTGATCGACGCCATCCTCGGCGGCGACGGTTTTCATGCTCTCCATCAGACTCGCCTTGCGGTCAAGCACGATGGCGGGCGCTGTGGTTTCCAAAACGCTCACGCGGAATGACTTACCGCCAACCTCGTATTCCTTAGAATCCATCCGCAGCAATTCAGCGTCGGAAAAGGCCGATACATCGGATTTCGCCGCAAACATTTCGGCGGCGTAATCGGGGATCGAAATGCCCAGATCGGCGGCCAGTTTCTCGGCGACGGCGCGGTCATGCGCGGTGGTGGTCGGCGAGCGGAATTCGAGCGTGTCCGACAGGATGCAGGTCAGCGCCGTGCCTTTGGCCCAAGCGGGCATTTTCGCGGCATCATCGCCCATCAGGTCGAGCATGATGGTTGCGGTGCAGGCCAGCGGGCGGACGGTGATGTCGATCGGGCCTTTGGTTTCCAGCCCGCCCACCAACTTGTGATGGTCGATGATCGCCTGAATGTCGGCATTGTTCACATTGGCAGGCAGTTCTGCCGGGTTGTTTGTATCGACGATCACGCAGGGCTGACCGGCCTCGACATCGGAAATGATGCGCGGCTTGGGCAGATCCCACTTCTGCAAGAGAAAGGCGGCCTCGGTGTTGGGCTCGCCCAAGAGGACAGCTTCGGCCTGCACGCCCTTCACCTCATTGAGATACCAGGCCCAGAGAATGGGCGATCCGGTGGAATCGGTGTCGGGCGATTTATGGCCGAAAACAAGCGTGGTCATTGGGGTAATCCTGTCATTGATACGGGTTTGAGCGCCTTATAGGAGGGTGGGCACAACTTGTCACCTGCCCGATGCTGCGCTGCGGCATAAAATCCCAGTTCGGATCACGCACAAAACGCGATTTTTGCGGATCAAAACGGTTGACTCGCCCCGGCGCACTCCCTAGCTATGCGCCGTTAGCACTCGAACCCCATGAGTGCTAATGATCCCCGAGCTGGGATCATCAGGGAGTAACTTTGAGCCAAGGAGCCTCAGAGATGGCATTTAAACCGCTGCATGACCGCGTGCTTGTCCGCCGCGTTGAGAGCGAAGCTAAAACCGCGGGCGGGTTGATCATTCCCGACAGCGCCAAGGAAAAACCGAGCCAGGGCCAAGTTGTGTCCTGCGGCGATGGAGCCCGCAAGGACAATGGCGAACTGATCGCAATGGCCGTCAAGGCTGGCGATACCATTCTGTTCGGCAAATGGTCTGGCACTGAAGTGACGGTCGACGGCGAAGAGCTGTTGATCATGAAGGAAAGCGACATTCTGGGCGTGATTTCGTAAGGGCATTCCCCCTCACGCTGATCCAACCGGAAATCAAACACGGGAGCACCTCAAATGGCTGCAAAAGACGTACGCTTTAATACCGACGCCCGCAATCGCATGCTCAAGGGCGTGAACATTCTGGCCGACGCTGTCAAAGTCACCCTCGGCCCCAAAGGCCGGAACGTGGTTCTGGACAAATCCTTTGGCGCCCCGCGCATCACCAAGGACGGTGTGTCGGTTGCCAAGGAAATCGAACTGGAAGACAAGTTCGAAAACATGGGCGCGCAGATGGTGAAAGAAGTCGCCAGCCGCACCAATGATGAGGCCGGCGACGGCACCACCACCGCGACGGTTCTGGCTCAGGCCATCGTCAAAGAAGGCATGAAGGCGGTTGCCGCCGGCATGAACCCGATGGACCTCAAGCGTGGCATTGATCTGGCCACCAGCAAGGTTGTCGAGGCCATCAAGGCCGCATCGCGCCCCGTCAGCGACAGCGCCGAAGTGGCGCAGGTTGGCACCATCTCTGCCAATGGCGAAGCCGAAATCGGCCGCCAGATCGCAGAAGCGATGCAGAAAGTCGGCAACGAGGGTGTCATCACCGTCGAAGAGAACAAGGGCCTCGAGACCGAGACCGATGTGGTCGAGGGCATGCAGTTCGACCGTGGCTATCTCAGCCCCTATTTCGTGACCAACGCCGACAAGATGGTTGCAGACCTAGAAGACTGCCTCATCCTGCTGCACGAGAAGAAGCTGTCGAGCCTTCAGCCGATGGTGCCGCTGCTCGAGCAAGTGATCCAGTCGCAAAAGCCGCTCCTGATCATTGCCGAGGATGTCGAAGGCGAAGCCCTCGCAACCCTCGTCGTGAACAAACTGCGCGGCGGCCTCAAGATCGCTGCCGTCAAGGCCCCCGGCTTTGGCGACCGTCGCAAGGCCATGCTGCAGGACATCGCCATTCTGACCGGTGGTCAGGTGATCAGCGAAGACCTCGGCATGAAGCTTGAGAATGTTGGCATGGACATGCTGGGCCGCGCCAAGAAGGTGTCGATCACCAAGGATGCGACCACCATCGTCGATGGCGCTGGCGAAAAGGCCGAGATCGAAGCACGGGTCAGCCAGATCCGTCAGCAGATCGAGGACACCACCTCGGACTACGACCGCGAAAAGCTGCAAGAGCGCGTGGCCAAGCTGGCCGGTGGCGTTGCCGTGATCCGCGTCGGCGGCATGACCGAGATCGAAGTGAAAGAGCGCAAGGACCGCGTCGATGACGCGCTCAACGCAACTCGCGCAGCCGTGCAAGAAGGCATCGTTGTCGGCGGTGGTGTGGCTCTGGTTCAGGCGGCCAAGAAACTGGCAGGTCTGGAAGGCGTCAACAGCGACCAGAACGCCGGTATCGCCATCGTGCGTCGCGCGCTCGAAGCACCGCTGCGCCAGATTGCCGAGAATGCTGGTGTTGACGGCTCCGTCGTCGCAGGCAAAATCCGCGAGAGCTCCGATGCCAAGTTCGGCTACAACGCCCAGACCGATGAATATGGCGACATGTTCAAGTTTGGCGTCATCGACCCGGCCAAGGTTGTCCGCACCGCGCTTGAAGATGCGTCTTCGATCGCTGGCCTCTTGATCACCACCGAAGCGATGGTGGCGGACAAGCCGCAAAAGGAAAATGCCGCTGGCGGCGGCATGCCCGACATGGGCGGCATGGGCGGCATGATGTAAGCCACGCTCGGCAAAATGCTATCGGATCGGGGCTGCCTTTGGGCGGCCCCTTTTCATGCGCACAGGTCAGATCCGGCTTGGTCCTGACCATGAGGACGTGAGGAACAGGATGGATATGGCCTCACGAAACTCTGACTATACGTGGCGCGTTCAAGCGGTTAGCACTGACCCATGCGCCTTTTTCTAATGACCGCCCTCACCATGATCGCCTTTGCCGCCAATTCGGTTCTGAACCGTATGGCCATCGCTGGTGGGACGATGGATGCGGTCAGTTTCGGGGTGATCCGGCTGATTTCTGGCGCGGTTGTTCTGGGCCTGTTGTGCCTGATGCTGCGCGGCGGGCTGCGGCTTTGGGGTCCGGGGCGCGCGATCGGGGTGCTGGCGCTCTTGGTCTATCTCTACGGGTTTTCTTTGGCGTACCGGGCGCTGGATGCCGGGCTGGGCGCGCTGATCCTGTTTGGCGTGGTGCAGATCACCATGTTCGCGGGGGGGGTATTGGCGCGCGAGGCGATGCCAAGGCAGCGCTGGATCGGGGCCGCAATGGCCTTTGGCGGGCTTGCGTGGCTGCTCTGGCCCGGCGCGGGACCACAGGTTAGCGTGCTCCACGGCCTCTTGATGGCGGCGGCGGGCGTGGGCTGGGGCGTCTATTCCCTGAACGGGCGGCGCTCGGGAGATGCGCTGATGGCCACGGCGGCAAACTTCATCTCGGCGGCCCCCATGGGCCTCTTGGTTGGCTGGCTGGTGCCCAAGGGGGCCGAGGGGATCGTGATCGGGCCGCAGGGCGTCCTGTTGGCGGTGCTGTCGGGGGCGGTGACATCCGGGCTGGGCTATGCGCTCTGGTACAGCCTCTTGCCGCGGCTGGCCGCCTCGGTCGCAGCGGTGGCGCAACTGACCGTGCCAGTCATTGCGATGGCAGGGGGCATGCTGTTTCTGGGTGAGGCACTCACTGCAGAATTCGTGCTGGCAAGCGCGCTGGTGCTGGGCGGCGTTGCGGTCTCGGTGATTTCCCGGCGCGCTCAGGGACCAACGATTTCCTCCAAGGGGTCGTAACCCATCCCACGCTGAAACGCGACGCGCGCAAGGCTGTCAGGCTTGATCCGCAAGTCCCCCATCTCTGCCTCTGTCACCCATCGGCGACGGGTCACGATCTGTTCCGGATCACGCCAATCGTCCGAGAGCGTACCCGAAACAAGCGTGCATCGAAAAAAGACCTCGACCTGATGAAAGCCGGTTGAAGGCGCGTGAAACTCGTTGATCAGGCAGGGCGGGCCCACGCGGATCGTCAATCCGGTCTCTTCATGAACCTCGCGTATCAGGTTCTCGGGCAGGGATGTTCCCGCCTCCACCCCACCACCCGGCGCGCACCAGAGCGTGCTGGCGGCATCGGCATAGGCATTCACCAGCAAAAGCCGCCCATCCTCGACGATCACGGCACGGGCGGCTAGACGGGGCAAGGGCATGGGCGGACCTGAAACAAGAGAACGACGCGAGCCAACCTTAGGTGGCGGGCTATGCGCTGAAAAGGGGTTGTGTTTGAACCCTCCTTTGGTCAGCTTGCGCGCGACCAGAACAGGGGAGCGGGACATGAGAACCAACACACGCAACGGCGGGAAATTGCTGGTGGAGTGTTTGCTGGCACTGGGCGCGCGACATTCGTTTGGCGTGCCTGGCGAGAGCTATCTTGCGGTGCTGGATGCACTGCACGACACCGCCGGGCGGCTTGATTTCACCCTGTGCCGTCAAGAAGGCGGCGCAGCCTTCATGGCCGCCGCCTATGGCAAGTTGACGGGCCGTCCCGGCATCTGTTGGGTCACGCGCGGACCGGGGGCGACCAATGCCTCCATCGGCGTGCATACCGCGATGCAGGACAGCGCGCCGATGATCCTCTTTGTGGGCCAAGTCGGCACCGATATGAAGGGGCGCGAGGCGTTTCAAGAGCTGGACTATCGCGCCGTCTTTGGCACGATGGTAAAATGGGCAGTCGAGATTGATCAGGTGGACCGCATCCCCGAGATCGTGGCGCGGGCGTGGAAAACCGCCGTGACGGGGCGACCGGGGCCAGTTGTGGTGGCCCTGCCCGAGGATATGCTGACCGATCTGACCGAGGTCGCGGCCCTCTCCGGGCCGGGGGACTATCCAGAGCCGGAGCCGGGCGCCGAGGCCGTGACCCGCGCCCGCGACATGCTGGCGGGGGCAAAGCGGCCTCTGATCCTCTACGGCGGGTGCAACTGGACAGAAGCGGGGCGCGCGGCCTTGCAGGACTTTGCATCCGGGTCGAACATTCCGGTCATTTCGGTCTTTCGCTATCAGGACCAGTTCGACAATCACGCCCCGGTCTTTTGTGGCGAGGCAGGGGTGGGCATGGTGCCCAATGTGCACCGTCTCTTGGCCGAGGCTGATGTGATTCTGGCGATCAACAACCGATTTGGTGAAAACTCCACCGATGGCTACACGGTCTTTGATCTGCCAGTGCCGCGCCAACGTCTTATCCATGTGCATGGCTCCGATCTGGAACTGGGCAAGGTCTATCAGCCGGAATTGGGCATTCAGGCGGGGCCAAATGCCTTTGTGCGCGCGTTGAACGCAGGTGGGCCGGTGACAGGCGTTTGGGCCGAATGGCAGGCCGAGGCGCGCGCGGGCTATGAGGCGGGATTTGATCTGCCCGACCTGCCCTCGCCCGTCGACATGGGCAAGGTGACGGCCTATTTGCGTGACGTACTACCTAAAGACGCGATCATCACCAATGGCGCGGGCAATTTCGCGATCTGGTCTGGCCGGTTCCTCAAATACGGACCCGCCATGCGCCTCTTGGCCCCGCAATCGGGGGCCATGGGCTATGGCATCCCGGCGGCTGTCGCCGCCAAAGTCGTACATCCAGAGCGCCGCGTCGTCTGCTTTGCCGGGGATGGGGATTTCCAGATGACCTGTCAGGAACTGGCCACCGCCGCGCAGGCGGGCGCCCAGCCTGTGATCCTCATCCTCAACAATGGCATCTATGGCACCATCCGCGCCCATCAAGAGCGGAACTATCCCGAGCGAGTCTCGGGCACAGAGATGGTCAACCCGGATTTTTCCGCCCTTGCGCGCGTCTATGGCTTTCACGGCGAACGGGTAGAGCGGACCGAGGATTTCGCAGACGCCTTTGCGCGCGCCTGTGCCTCGCCGACCGGTGCCGTGCTCGATCTCGTGATCTCGCCCGAGGCTCTGACCCCACGCGTGACGCTGAGCCAGATGCGCGCGGCGGGCCTGCGCAAACGTGACAGCATGTAACCTCTGTTCACAACGCGCATTTGCGCCTATGGGGTCGGCATGAACAGATGGAGCATCCTTACCGGCCTTATCCTGGCCCTTTGGACAACGGCGGCGCGCGCCGATTGTGTGGTGCTGTTGCATGGGCTGGCACGCTCTGATGCGTCCTTTGTGATCCTCCAAGAGGTGCTCGAAGCGCGCGGCTATGACGTGTTCAGCCCCGATTACCCCTCGACCGAAGAGGAAATCGAACGGCTCGCGCGCGAAACCCTGCCCTTTGCGGTGCGGGTCTGTGGCGCGACGCGGGTGCATTTCGTCACGCATTCCATGGGTGGCATCCTCTTGCGGCTCTGGCTCAAGGATAACCGGCCCGCACAGATGGGGCGCGTCGTGATGCTTGCTCCGCCGAACCATGGCAGCGAATTGGTCGATGAACTTGGCGGGCTCGAGCTCTTTCGCTGGCTCAACGGACCTGCGGGGCTGCAACTGAAAACCGGGCCAGGCGGCGTGCCGGAAAACCTGCCGCCGGTGGATTTCGAGCTGGGGGTGATCGCAGGCACCCGTTCGCTCAACCCCTATTTTTCCAGCCTGATCGAAGGACCAGACGACGGCAAGGTCTCGGTCGCCTCGACGCGCGTTGTAGGGATGGCGGATCACATAACCCTGCCGGTTACGCATACATTCCTGATGAACAACCCTCTCGTGATTGCGCAGATCGAGGAATTTCTGGAACATGGGCAGTTCAACCATGGCTTGACCCTTGGCGATGTGCTCTTGGGACGGAGGTGACGATGACGGCGCTCGAGATCACACTGCGCGGGGCACAGGTGTTGAAGCCAGAGGGGCTGAGCATCTGCGACCTCTCGCTTAGTGGCGGGCGGATTGCCGATACCCCGCAGGGCCGTATCGTGGACCTGACCGACTACATGATCCTGCCCGGCATCGTCGATGTCCATGGCGACGGGTTCGAACGGCATCTGGCCCCCCGGCGCGGAGCGATGAAGGACCTCGCCCAAGGCATGATCGCGACCGAGGCGGAATTGGCCGCTAATGGCATCACCACCGCCGTTCTGGCGCAGTTCTATAGCTGGGAAGGCGGCATGCGGGGACCAGAGTTCGCCGATCAGGTCTTTGCGGCCCTGGCCGAGGTGCGCGATCATGTCGAAACCGACCTACACGCCCAATTGCGCTTTGAGATATCGCTGCTCGACGACTATGGCGCGGTCGAAGACATGGTCGCGCGGCATGGCATCGGCTATCTCGTGTTCAACGATCACCTGCCGCACAAGGCGCTTGCGGCGGGCAAGCGTCCACAGGGGCTGACCGGACAGGCATTGCGCATCGGGCGCAACCCCGAAAAACATCTGGAGTTCATCCAAGGCCTGCATGATCGCATGCCCGAGGTCGGCCCCGCAATGGAGCGTCTCGCCGCAACCCTGACTGCGTGTGGCGTGCGCTTGGGCAGCCATGACGATTCCACCGCCGAGGGCCGCAGGCAGGCGCGCGGGCGCGGCATGACCATCGCCGAGTTTCCCGAAACGCTTGCGGCTGCCGAAGAGGCGCGCGCTGGCGGCGATCATGTCATCATGGGCGCACCCAATCTGGTGCGTGGTGGGTCACACAAGGGTAACGTCAGCGCCGTCGACCTAGTGGCCATGGGGCTCGTGGATGCGCTGGCCTCGGATTATCATTACCCCTCACTGCGACGCGCGGCCTTTCTCTTGGCCGATGGCGGAATTTGCGATCTGTCGACCGCTTGGGGGCTGATTTCAACGGGTCCGGCGCAGCTCTTGGGGCTGATGGACCGCGGCGCGATCCGGCCAGGTCTGCGGGCCGATTTGGTTGTCCTAGCGCCAGAGACGCGCCGCGTAATGGCGACCATCGCGCAGGGTCGGATCAGCTACATGGCGGGCGACGCGGCAAGCCGCTTTGTCGGATAGGCCGCGTGCCTCACCCCACCGCCGCCGCCAAAAAAGCCTCAAGCTGTGCCGGATCAATAGGTTTTGGCAACACCTCAAGCCCCGCCCCGTCACAATGTGCGCGCATGTCCGCCGTCAGATGCCCGGTGATGATCCGCGCAGGGATGGCCCCGTGCCGCGCAATAATCCGCGCGATCACATCCGGCCCACGCACGCCCTCGTCCAGCTCGTAATCTACCAGCATCGCATCGGGGCTGAGCCCAAGATCTGCCAGTTGCGTCAACGCCTCAAAGAGATTGCCCGCCTCGACCACATCCGCGCCCCAACCCCGCAAGAGTAGGGTCAGAGCGTGGCGCAAGTCCGGGTCATTCTCGATCAGGAGCACGATCCGCCCTTCAAACGTGTCCCGCACGCGTACGGCCCCGCCACCGCCCCGGGTCTCTAGTCCGCTCCGCCCCACAGACACCAACGGGACGGTCACGCTGAAACAGGCCCCACAGCCCAGATCAGACCGCAGTTCCAACGGATGCCCCAAGAGTGCACAGGCCCGATCCACAATAGCCAGCCCGAGACCCATGCCTTCAGCTGCACTGACATGGGCATCAAGCCGATGAAATTCCTGAAAAATACGATCCTGATCTGCGGGCGCGATCCCCGGACCCGTATCGCGCACCTCAAGCCGCAGATTGCGCCCCTGCCGTCGCGCGCCCACCAGCACCCGGCCCGAGGGCGTGTAGCGGATCGCATTCGCAATCAGGTTCTGCAACACACGGCGCAGGTAGCTTGCATCGCTCTCGATCACAGCCGCGCAGGGCACATAGCGCAAATCCAACCCCTTGAGTGCGGCTATAGGCGCAAACTCGTCGATCAACTGGTCCATGATCCGGCGAAGCGGCACGTGGGTCACATCCACCTCGACATGCCCCGATTCCAATCGCGAAATATCCAGAAGCGCGTCGATGATATCCTCGACACTGGTTAACGCCCGCTGCGCCTTATCCATCAACACCCGGTGATCGTCGCTGGTCAGATCCTCTTGCAAGGACGCAAGATAGAGCCGCGCCGCCGATAACGGCTGGCGCAGATCATGGCTTGCCGCCGCTACAAACCGCGATTTCGAGGCATTGGCGCGCTCGGCCTTGCCAAGCGCATCCTCCAACTCCAGCGTGCGGTCGCGCACCCGCTGTTCCAGCCGCTCATTGGCATGGGCAAGCGCGCGCGTAGCAGCACGTTCTGCCGTCACATCCGAGAAGCTGATGACAAAGCCCCGGTCGGGCATTTGCCGGGCAAAGACATCTAGAGTCTTGTGCGTGCCTGAGCGCATATAGAACCGCAGCGGCGCGCGCCGATCCTGTGCCGCCACCCAAGCGGCAATGTCACGCGCGGTCAGACCGCCCTCGATCTCGAAATCGCTACCGATGCGTCGCAGAATGACATCGAACTCGATCCCCACCCGAAACCGCGAGATCGGGATCGACAACATGCTGCCCGCGTTCTGGTTCCAGCCGCGCAACTGCCCGCTTCGATCAAAGATGCACACCCCCTGATCAATGTGCTCCAACGTGGCCCGGATCAACTGCGCCTGATCATCCAAGAGCTTGCCACGCTCGCGCCGTTCCAGCCGGATTATATCGGTGATGTCGGTTTGCAAAATCACCGTTTGTCCGTCGCGGGTGCGATGCTCGCTGACCTGAACCCAGCAATCGCCGGTCAGGTTGAGGTTGAACATCACATGCTTTTCCTGATGCAACTGCATCCGTCGCGCCGCCCAATCACCTCGGCTCTGCATGTCGGGCAATTCCAGAAACCGGCTCTGGCTCGCGTGGCGGACATAATCTGCAAACTCCAGACCGGGGCGCAACTCGGCCACCAGATCGGGCATATACATGCCAAAGCGGCTGTTGTGCAGAACCAGCCGCCCGTCGCTGTCAAAGAGCGCGAACCCTTCCTGAATCGTCTCGATGGCATTGGCGAGGTCCGAGCGCGCCCGCTCTGCCTGCCGGATCGCCTGCGCCAGTTGCGCGTTGGATTCGTTCAGCAGGTCGAGCGCGTGTTCGAGATCGCGGGTGCGTTCGCTGATCTGATCTTCGAGGATGACCGCCCGCTCGAAATGCGCATAGGCCGCGCCGCCGTCATCCGTCACCTGCTCGACCCGGCGCATCAACACTTCGATGATCTTGAGCAGTTTACCGTTCTGCCGATCCAGCGGGTCGGAATTGTCAATCAGCGCCGCCGACATGGCCTAGCGCCCGATGGGGGGATAGATCGCCACCCCGGTCATGGTTTGATTGACATGCAGGCCGTTGATCTGCTCGCCATAGGTGGAAAATCCCACCACACGATGCGCGGCCAGAATGCGCGAAATCTCGGGGCCGATCTGGCGCTGCTGCACTTCGGTCCGGCGCAGAATACAGTCGCAGGCCAGCACCGTCAGCGGCGCAGTCTCAATCCCCAGCCCGGCCAGTTCGCGATCCAGATGCGCTGCCATGTCCTGCGATTGTGCTAGGGTAAGAACCAACCCTTCGTCAATCGCGGAAAAGAACTGCAAGTCGCCATTCGCCTCGGCGCGCTGAATGGCGCGCACGTGATGCTGACCGCCGATCCGCACCACCACCGGGTTTTCGGCAAAGGTCGAGGGTGTTAGCTCGTCGATCCGGCAGCCAAGAATGCGGGCATATTCCTGTGCCGCCACCTCGGCGTTGATCTGATGGACGATGCGGCGCGCGGGGTCGGCATCCGTCACCACCATGCGCCGGTCGGTCGGCTGGAAATGATCGAGCCGAAACACCCGCACCGGGCAATCGGTGCGCATGAGGCAAACCACGGCGGCATTGCGCAGCGTCACCCCGTCACAGGAAATCAGCGTCTGCGAAAAACGCTCGCCATCTGCCGCCGATCCACCAAAGAGCGGCATCGGCCCAAGCCCCGCCGCGATGGCCGCAACCAGTTCATCCTCCTTGAGCGACAAGCCATCGACCGCGAGAAAGGCGAATTCGTTGGGCAGGCTCTCGCCCGCCTGCGTGGCAAGCCACGCCCGCGCCCGCACCGTCTGGGAGACACAGGCGGTACTGTCCAGCTCTGACAGCGGCGTCACCACTTGCAACACCGCGTGGAAATGATCGGCGGCAAACCCCACGGCAACGATGCTGCCCTCTGCGTAGCCGCTCATCCCGATCTCACCGGCGGTGGTGCAGCCGACACAGCGGCTATCGACAAAGATGCGCGCGGCCTCAGCCATCAACCCTTCGAAATCCGCCTCTGGCGTGACAAAGAACAGCACCAATGCGAGCCGCATGTCACCCATGGCCCGGCGCAGGGTGCCAATGGCGTCGTCGGAATCATGCGGCACCTCTGCACGCGCAACGATAGCGTGATCGCACAGCGCCAGCACTGACAGGCTGCTGTCCATGGCTCCTCCCCTCGGGGTCCTCCACCCCAGTCAGAGCGTAATCCGCTTACTCCGCCTCGCGCAAGACGTTAGAGAAGCTGGCCATCTGCGCGATCAGCACCGCCTGGGTGCGGGTCTGCACCCCCAGTTTGCGCATGATGGCGGTGACATGGGTCTTGACCGTGGTTTCGGCAATCGACAACTCATAGGCGATTTGCTTGTTCAACCGCCCCTCGCAGATCAACTGAAGGATGCGCGCCTGCTGCCGCGTCAGATGCGCCAGACGTTCAACCGCCTCGTCGCGATCATTCACCGGCTGTTCTTGCGTCTTGGTCAGGACAACCCCCTCGGGGAGGAAAATCTCACCCGCCGCAATCGCCTCGAAGGCCGCGCGAAACACCGGCCGCTGGCTGTGTTTGGGCACGAACCCCGCCGCGCCTGCGTGAATGACCGAACAGACCATCCGACTCTCGGACATCGAGGATACGACCACAATCGGTGTCGCGCCCGCGACCGCCCTCAGCCGCGCGAGACCATCCAGCCCGCTCACGTCCGGCAGGTTGAGATCGAGCACGATAATGTCGGGTGGGCCATTCTCAGCCACCATCGCCAGCGCCTGATCGAGGCTCTCGGCGGTGTCGATCCGGGCAATGCCGGCCACCGATTTCAACGTCATCGACAGCGCATCGCAAAACAGCGGATGATCATCCACAATGAGCGCCGTTGTAAAACGCCCCGGTCCCGCATGTGCGGGACGGGTGCCGGGAATATGCGCCGTTTTCGGTGTCATTCTATTATCCTAGCAAAGGCCCACGCGCGGGCCTACTCACACCAAGGTCTGAGACCACTCAGCCCCGCCGCCGCATCAACCCGCGCCCCGGATCATAGCCCCAGAGCGCCAGACCAAGGAACATCAGACTTGCCAGCGCCGTCCAAAACAGCGCCATACCGTTGAACTGTTCATAGAGCGCAAAGCGGATCAATTCGACTGCATGGCTGAACGGATTGATCGCGCATATATCGCGCAACAGCGTCGAGCTTTCCGCCATCCGCCACAGCGGGTAGAGAGCCGTGGACATGAAAAACGTGGGAAAAATCACGAAATTCATCACGCCTGCGAAATTCTCCATCTGACTGATAAAAGACGAGAGCGCCACGCCGAGCGCGCCAAGCATCACCCCGCCAAGGACCAGCGCGGGCAGCACATAGACATAGCCCATCACCGGCATCTTGATCCCCATCGCCGCCGCAATGCCCAGAAATGCGTAGCATTGCAGCACCGACACGGCGGTCCCCGCGAGGATCTTGGCGAACAAGAGCCACCAACGCGGCAAAGGGCTGGTCAACAACAGCCGCATCAAGCCCATTTCGCGATCATAGACCAGACTGAGCGACGATTGCATCCCGTTGAAGAGCAGGATCATGCCGCAGAGCCCCGGCACGATATAGGTCTCATAGGTGATATAGGTCTGATAGGGTGGGATAATCGAAAGTCCGAGTGCGGCCCGAAAGCCGGCGGCAAAGACCACCAGCCACACCAGGGGCCGCACAAGGGCCGAGACAAAGCGCGAGCGTTGCCGCGCAAAGCGCAACGCCTCGCGCGTCACAATTGCCGCCAGAGCGATCAAGAGCGGCCTCATACGGGCGCCCCTGTCAGGCTCAGGAATCGCTCGGTCAGCCCGTCCTGCCCGGCAATCTCACGTGAGAGGCCGTCGGCCAGCACGCGGCCCCGGTGCAGAATGACCAAGCGATCTTCCGGCCAGACCTCATCGGTCAGATGCGTGGCCCAGAGCGCGGTCAGCCCGTCATTCGCGCAGAGATCATGCACATGGCCCGTAATCGCGCGCCGCGCCTCTGCATCCAGCCCCACGGTCGGCTCATCCAACAGCAGAACCGCTGGTTGATGCACCAGCGCGCGGGCAATCTCGGTGCGCCTGCGGTGCCCGCCATTGAGATCACGCGCCAACTCATCCGCACGTTCAAGCATCGCCATCCGCTCCAGAGCCGCCTCGATCCGCATCTCCGCAGCGCGCCCCGCAAGGCCGTGCAGGGCCGCGAAGTAGCGCAGGTTGCGCCGCACACTCAGGTCGAGATCCAACGTCTGTTGCTGAAACACCACCCCGATCCGCGCCAGCGCCTGGCGGGGATGGGTGGCTATGTCATGGCCCGCCACCCTGATCCGCCCTTCACGCGTCGTGAAAAGCCGCGTGAGCAGCGCAAACAGCGTCGATTTCCCCGCGCCATTCGGTCCAAGCAGGGCACAGAAAGCGCCCTGCCCCACCTCAAAGCTCACATCGTCCAAGGCCCGCTTGGCCCCGTAGGAAAATCCCAGCCCCTCGATCCTCAGCCCCGCCATGCCGCGTTCCTACCTGCTCCAGCGGCTACCATAGACCGGAGCGAGACCTTATTGAATGATGAACTCGAGCCGCTGGCTCTCACCTGTCGTGCCGGGGATCAAGAGGTTATACCGACCCGGCTTGATCGCGATAAAGGAAAACTCCGCCGTGCCCGCATCGTCAAACTCGAAACTGTCGATTGCCATTGGCCGGATCTCGATGTCATTGATCACGATCTCGTCCATCCAGATCGCGCGAAAGAACTCTGGCCCCGTCAGCGCCAGTTCTGCACTGCCATCGGCGGTGATCTCCATCTCGTAGTAGGCCCCCGATTGTAGGGTGATCGGCCCCTCGCCCAAGGGCTTGCCCGAGGCCAGCGTGACCTCGATTTCATCCCCGCGGTTGCATTTCGCCAAAAGCCCGGCAAAGCCCAGATCATCGCAGAGCGGTGCGGCATGGGCGGGCATCGCCAGCATTGCAAACGCGGCGGCAGTCAACAGATGTTTCATCACTCTTTCCTCTTTGCTGTTGGATTGGCTCGGATCAATTGGGCACGACGACGACGCCCCAAGGCTGTTGCCCCACCTGCACCGATTTCACGACCTCTTCGGCGGCGACATCAATGATCGAAATATCGTTGGAATTGCCGTTGGTGGTGTAGAGGTATTTTTCCTCGGCATCGAAGGCCAGTTGCCAGACGCGCTGTCCAACCAGCAGGTATTTCTCGACCTCGAAGGTCTGGCCATTGACCAGCGCGACTCGATTCGACGGCCCAAGCGCCACAAAGATTTTCTTGCCATCCGAGGTGACGCGCACCCCCACAGGCTGCAACAGTTCCGGCGGGATGCCGGGCACCTCGAACGTCACCTTGTGGACGATCTCACCGCCATCGGGATTGATTACACTGACCGTGCCGCCAATCTCGGCGCTCACAAACAGGTATTTGCCATCCGCCGTATACTGCGCAAAGCGCGGACGCTGATCCACCAGCGTATTCTGCACGATCTCATAGCTCGTGGTGTCGATAAAATGCGCCATGTTTGTGGTCTCGGACGTGTTGACCACATATTTGCCATCCGGCGAAATCCCCATGCCCTCCGGCTCCACACCCACCGGCACTTCGGCCAGAATCGTGTGTGTGTTCACATCCGTCACCGTGACCAGATTGTCATCCTCATTGGCGATGAACAGCGGATTGCCCGACGGGTGCAGCACGAAAAGCTCCGGGTCAGGCCCCGAGGGCAGCGTGTGCAATTCCTGATAGGTCGCGGTATCAAACACCCGCACCACATTGTCATCCGAGGCGCAGACATAGAGATGCTTGCCATCGGGACTTGCGGTGATGCCGCGCGGGCGGTTTCCGGCGGGGAATTCGGTGATCACCTCCCATGTCTCGCTATCGACAACGGTGATGGTGTTGCCGCGTTCATTGCTGACAAACACCTTGCCCGCCAGTGCAGGGCTGGTCATCAGGGCAAGAAGGGCGCTCGCAAGGGCCACTCGGTTCATGTGCTCTCTCCTATCGATCAAAGGCGGTGCAGGCGCTCTCGGGTTGATCAAGCCCAAGCGTATCCAAGAGCGAGCGTTGATGCAGGAACCCCTCTTGCGGCGACTCGCTCAGCATGATCCGCCCATCGGCGAGCAGGATCGGCTGGCGCAATTGGCCATTCCATCCCCGAAAGGTCAGCTTTTGCCCCTTGAACGCCGCCAATTCAAACTTGTCGCTCAGCGCATAGGCGCGGATTTCGGCGGGATCGGCGCTCTTGGTGCGCGTCACCGCCTCGCCCAGCACCCGCAGCGCAAGCCAGGCGGTGTAGTCCTCGGGGCGCATGTAGCGGCCCGTCAACTCTTCGAACCGATTCTGGAACTGAGTTCCGCCCCAAGCCTCCAGCGCCGGATGCCACTCCAACGGCCGCAGCCCCGCCGATCCGACAATGGGCGAGGGCCGCCATGTGTGAAACGGCAGATAGGTAGCGAAAACATCGGTTTCATCGGCGGCGATGATGACGTCATGCTCTTTCAAGTCCTGCGTTAAGACCGGCAACTGTCGTTGCACCTGCACATGCCCGGTATCGGTGCGCCGCGCGCCGCCCGTGTCGGTGAACTCACGCTCATCCACGATTTTCGCGCCGAACTTGGCGGCAGAGGCGCGGTATGCCTCGGCCAGCGCCACGTCCTCGGGGTGGGAGCCATGGATAAGCGCCCAACGCGGCCATTTCTTCCAGATCAGGAATTGCGCCACCGCATCGCTCTGCATCTGGCGTGAAGGGGCGATATGCAGGATATTGCCGCGACATTCGGCGCTGCGCAGCGCGGTATCCGGTGCCAAAGTGTTGAAGATCAGCGTATCCGGAGCGGCGGCCTCTGAAATCGCCAGCAATTCTTCGGCCCGCGCCTGCACCGCAAAGAACCGCAGGCCCGCGTCCTGCAAGCGCTCGAACTCGGTCAAGGCAGTCTCGGGCGCGGCGGCCACCACGTCGGTCACATAGGTCTGGCCCATAAACTGCCCTGTGGTCTGGTTATCCTCGGTCGCCAGTTGCGCACCGGCAAACCCCAGATCATCAGGCCGCAGATCAAGCCGCGACACGGGCAAGAGCGCCGGGTAGTCCACCCGAAGCACGACGGCTTTAACATCTTGCGCTTGGGAAGGCTTTGCGAGGGTCAGCAGGCCCGCAAGAACGAGCAGGGCTAAGCGTAACATGCGCGGTCTCCGTCAACGTCATGGCGGGGGCGTGATCGCCCCATACGGGTATCCTAGCAAAACCGACAGGTTTGTAAGGGTCTTTCGCACGAAAGCAGGCCTGCCTGCGGAAAACCACCTAGGTTTCGCCTTATTATTCATGTATTTCAAAGCATTAAATCATGTCATACTTTGGTCGCACGGGTCCACCACCTGCACCAAAAGGCCCGGCACCATCGGTTGCCGGGCCATGATCCATTCGTTTTCGCCCGTTTCACGCCGGGGCAAACAGCCCCGCATAATCCGTGCGCAGGATGTTCTTTTGCACCTTGCCCATCGTGTTGCGCGGCAACTCGTCGAGCACGATCAATTTCCGGGGATGCTTGAACCGTGCAAGGCTCTTGGCGGCCGCCACGGCAATCGCCTCCAGATCAAGCGCCGCCCCCTTTTGCGGCACGAGGAACCCAACCACCGTCTCGCCAAAATCGGGATGCGGCACGCCCACCACGGCGCTCTCCAAGACACCGGGCTGCTCATCCAGCAACAACTCGATTTCCTTGGGGTAGATATTGTACCCACCCGAAATGATCAGGTCCTTGTTGCGTCCGACGATCTGCACATAACCCTGATCGTCAATGAGCCCCAGATCGCCCGTGATGAAAAACCCGTTCTCACGCAACTCCTCAGCCGTCTTTTCGGGCATGTTCCAATAGCCCGCAAAGACATTCGGCCCCCGCACCTCGATGATGCCAATCTCTCCCTGCGGCACCTCGGCCCCCGTTTGCGGATCGGTGATTTTCAGTTCCACCCCCGGCAAGGGAAAGCCGACCGTGCCCGCCCGCCGCGCGCCCTCATAGGGGTTCGAGGTGTTCATATTGGTCTCGGTCATGCCGTAGCGCTCGAGGATGCGATGGCCAGTACGTTCTTCGAAGGCCACATGGGTTTCCGCCAACAGAGGCGCAGAGCCAGAGGTAAAGAGCCGCATATGCGCCACCAGATCACGGGTAAAACGCGGATCATCCAGAAGGCGCGTGTAGAATGTCGGCACTCCCATCATCGAGGTGGCGCGCGGCAATTGCGCGATCACCTGATCCTGATCGAATTTGGGCAGGAATATCATCGACCCGCCCGCCAAGAGGATGATGTTGGTCGCAACAAAGAGACCGTGAGTGTGAAAGATCGGCAGCGCATGCAAAAGCACGTCGTCAGCCGTAAACCGCCAATAGTCCACCAAGACCTCGGCGTTGGAGAGCAGATTGCGCTGTGTCAGCATCGCCCCCTTGGAGCGCCCTGTCGTGCCCGAGGTATAGAGAAACGCCGCCAGGTCATCCGGCCCGCGCGCGGTGGTCTCGAAATGCTCAGGCTGTTCTTTGGCCGCCTCCGGCAATGTGCCCGTGCCATCGGCGTTGAGCGTCATCAGCACCGCCCCGGCACGCTCCGCCACCCCCTGCAGCGCGCCCGCTTTCGCCTCGTCACACAACAGAATCTTGGCACCGCTATCACCCACGAAATAACCCACCTCATCGCCGGTATATCCCGTGTTGAGCGGCAGAAACACGATCCCCGCCTGCACACAGGCGGCATAGATCGCGAGCGCCTCGGGCGATTTCTCGACCTGCGCCGCCAGACGATCGCCGGGGGCAAGCCCTGCGCCGCGCAGCGCATGGGCATAGCGTGCCGTCAAACGCAGGAACGCGTCATAACTGACTACAGCGCCATCCGCCAAATGCAGGAAAGGCGCAGTTTGCCCGGCATGGCGTCCGAACAGGTTATCGTAGAGGGGATTGGCCATGGCTCTTGTCCTTCACTCTGTCTTTTTCGCGGCGGCGGCCAACGCTGTCACCTCGGCAGAGGCGGCAATCACGCCTGCCCCTGCAAATCGCTCGTGGTTCTGCGAAATCTGCGCGCGGTCGTAAAGGTAATTCACCATAACCCCGCCCGATTGTTTTTGACCATTGGGCGACAGGTCCGCACCGGCATGAATGGCGTGCACCGAGGCGCCGTTGCCCAGATGGAATCGCGCGACCGGATCATAGGGACCGCCGTCCGGGCGCTTGGCCTTGAGCAGATAGTGGGCCGTCACGGCGCGGCGGGTCTCTGCCTCTTCGGGCAGCACGGCACGGGTCTCGCTCAACCAGCGGGTCAACCCCGGAATCGGCGACAACGTGACAAAGGTCTTAAGCCCCGGCAGTTCCTGCGACAGGTCCGCCACCACCTGCTTGATCAGCGAGTTGCCAAAGGAAATTCCCGCCAGCCCGGACTGACAGTTGGAAATCGAATAGAAAACCGCCGTATCCGCCTCATGCGCGCCAATCACGGCCCGCTCTTCGGACAACACGTCATGAATCGCCCCCGGAATCCCCTGGCTCAGCGCCACCTCAACAAAAATCAGCGGCTCGTCTGGCATGGCAGGGTGGAAAAACCCGAAACAGCGGCGGTCTTTGGGTGCGAGCCGCCGACGCAGGTCGTCCCAGCTGTCAATGGCATGCACCGCCTCATACGCAATGATCTTTTCCAGCACATCGGCGGGCGATGACCAATTGATCGGGCGCAGCACCAGAAAACCGCGATTGAACCATGAGGCGAACAGATGTTTGAGGTCCAAGTCAACCACGGCCAGCGCCGGGTTGTCCCGCGCCAACCGCAAGAGATCGGCCCGCATCGCCACAAGCTGCGCCGTGGCCCCCGGCACCTGATTGAGGCGGCGCGCCAATTCCTGCCTTGGTGGCTCTGCTGCTGACATGAAGGCGCGATAGCTGGCCCGGTCCGGCCCTGCCTCAAATGCGTCCAGCGCGTTTCGCACGCTCTCGGGATCTACGCCCATGCCGTCGGTCAGAAACCTGAAAAAGCTCAGTTTCTCATCATCTTCCATCCCGGCATAACGATCCAGGATGAGCCGCGCCAGCGCCATTCCCGACACCTCGCCAGAACTACCCAAGAGGTCACGACACAGGTTCTCGATGCTACGGTTCTTGTGATCCGGCTCTGACGCGCCGCGATAGCGCCGCTCGAACACGGTCGCCAGCAGATCGGCCAGAACGCTCATCGTGTTGCTCCCATCACCGCATCCGGCAGCCACGTCGCCAGACCGGGAAAGAGACACAAGAGAACAATCGCCAACACCATGCAGCCCACATAGGGCAAAGAGCCATAGAGGATGGTCTTGAGCTTGATATCCGGCGCGATGGAGTTGATCACATAGAGGTTGAGGCCCACAGGCGGCGAAATCAGCCCGATTTCCATGTTGATCGTCAGCACTACGGCAAACCAGATCGGATCAAATCCCGCCGTCGTGATGATCGGCAACAAGATCGGTGCCGCCATCAGGATAACCGCCACAGGCGGCAGGAAAAAGCCAGCGACGAGAAGGAATACATTGACCGCTCCCATCAACACCCAACGGTTCACATCCAGCGTGCCGATCCATTCGGCGATGGATTGCGTGATAAAGAGCGACGACAGCATATAGGAGAACACCCCAGCCGCCGCGATGATGAAGAGGATCATCACGCTCTCGCGCGTGCTGTCGCGCAGCACCACCCAGAGAGCCACAGGCGACCACAGTTTGTAGATCACCATCGCAATCACGAGGCACAAGAGCGCGCCCACTGCCGCCGTTTCGGATGGCGTCGCGATCCCGCCATACATTGCATAGAGCACACCAAGGATGATGAAGAGAAACGGCAGGACGCGTGGCAGGATCTCGATCCGCTCGCGCCAGCTATAGCTGCGCCCCGTGAGCAGGTTGATATCCCCGGAGCGCCATGTGGAATAGAGTGACCACGCCATAAAGAGACCCACCAGCATCAGGCCCGGAATAACCCCGGCCAGAAACAGTCGCCCAATCGAGGTCTCGGTGGCGATACCGTAGACAATCATCGTCACTGAGGGCGGGATGAGAATCCCCAAGGTGCCCCCCGCCGCGATAGAGCCTGCGGCAACCGCATCGGGGTAGCCACGCTTACGCATCTCGGGGATGCCCATCTTGCCAATCGCGGCGCAGGTGGCGGGGCTTGACCCCGACATTGCCGAGAAAAGTGCGCAAGCTCCGAGGTTCGAGATCACCAAGCCGCCGGGCACGCGCGTCAGCCACCGCTCCAGCGCCTCGTAAAGGTCAGCACCCGCACGCGTCGAGGCAATAGAGGCCCCCATGATGATGAACATCGGGATCGACAGAAGGGCGAAATTGTCGAGCTTGCCAAAAAAGATTTCCGGCATGAGTTCAAGCGAGCGCATCCCGTCGAACACGATCAGGAACCCGCCCGAGACGATCAGCAGACCCAAGGCAACAGATACCCCGGAGAACAACACCATGATGGTCGCGACCGCGACAATCAGGCCAAGCAAAAGCGGGTCCATCAGACATCCTCCAGCCCAAAGGGCGCATCAATGTTCAAGAGCAGCGCCACGAGATCGGCAACCAGTTGCAAGAGAAAGAGGCCAAGGCCCACGGGGATGGCAAGATACGGGATCCACAGATCAATTGCCCAAACCGTGTCCGAGGTCCAACCGCGTGCCCAGGCGACATGCCAGAACTCAAAGCCGTACCAGAGCATGACTGCGACAATCGCGATGGACAGCGTAAGCGTCACCACTGCCAACCCTTTGCGCGCACGGCGAGGCACAGCCAGAGGGATCAGGTCCACGTTCACATGCCCCCGCAACCGCTGCACATACGACAGGCCCAGAAGCGTGGCCGCTATCATCAGATAAACCACTGCCTCCGTCTGCCAAACGGTCGTGCCGTTCAGTACGAACCGCACCCAAATCATCTGGCAGGTGATGACCACAGAGGCAACGATCATCGCCGCCGAGATCCACCCCGCCAGTGTAGAGAGCGCGGCAACCGCACGCAGAAAAGGGTTTTGTCCGGTGCGCGCAACGGCACCCGATGCATGGCCAGCCATGGTCTACCTCATGTCAGGGGGGAGGGCATGTAAGCGGCTGCCGCGCGCGACCTGCGCGGCAGCCCGAGGGGATCACTCGACGGCAAACGCCATGTCAAGCAGCGCCTGTCCGTCCGGCACGCTTTCAACGAATGCCTTATAGGAGGTTTCCTGCGCCAATGCGCGCCATGCGTCGAAATCCGCTTCGGTCATCTCTGCGATCTCGACACCAGCGTTGCGGAACACCTCGACCGACGCGGCATCCTCTTTCTTAGCTTCTTCCAGATAGAAGGCTTCGGCTTTTTCCGCCGCAGTCAGCAGAGCCGCTTGTTGCTCGGCACTCAACCCGTCAAAGGTAGATTTGTTCATCAAGAGCGGTTGATACATGAACCACAGCGCCACATCGCCGGCAGGGGTATAGCATTTCACCTGCTCGTAGATACGGAAAGACACGAAAGAAGAGGACGAGGTGTTGACCGCATCCAAAACGCCGGTCTGCATAGCGTTGTAAATCTCGGACGAGGCCATCGACGCAATGGACGCGCCTGCGCCGGCCAGCATTTGCTCAAACGCCTTGCCCGCGGCGCGGGTCTGCATACCTGCCACATCCTCGGGCTTGGTGATGCATTTGTCGGTGCTTGCAAAGCCACCAGCCAAATAGCCATGGACCAGAACCATCACGTCATCTTCGGCCATCTTGGCCTCGATCGCCTCCATAAAGGGGCTGTCGGACAGGCGCGCTGCGTGGTCATGGTTTTTGACGAGACCAGGCATCAGCGTAAGGTTATAGGCAGGCTGTTGCCCCCCGGCATAGCTGAGCGGCAGCACGGTCATGTCAAGCTGACCCCGGCTGAGCGGTGTGTATTGCTCGCGGGCCTTGAATAGCGATTGCGATCCGAAAATCTTGATGTCGAGATCGACACCGGCAGCGGCCACCTCGTCAGCCACGATCTGCGCCACCTTGTGCCGCACATCGCTGTTGGACCACTGATGCGACAGGCGCAGTTCGGTGGCAAAGGCTGCGCTGCTCAGCAGCATCATCCCGGCAGCAGCAGCCGCCGTGAAAGTCATCTTGTTCATATCTTCCTCCCATTCTGCCCGAACGTGTGGCCCGGACCGTACCAAGAGTGTTTGGTGTTTTGAATTCAGAGTCAAGATTTTTGTATACAAGATTTTCCCACTTGCGCACAAACCCTGCCCTCGCTACGATTTTTTCATGGAGATACGCCGCGCAGACATGATCGCCGATACACTGGAAGAGCTGGTCTTTACTGGCGATTTCAGCGATGGCGACCGGCTGGATGAAATCCGCCTCGCCAGGCAATTCAATGTCTCGCGCACTCCGATTCGTGAGGCATTGCAACGGCTTGTGGCCTCAGGTCTGGCCGTGCAAATCCCACGTCGCGGGGTTTTCATCCGCCAGCCTGGCCTTGTCGAACTGATGGAAATGTTCGAGACCATGGCCGAAATCGAGGGAGTTTGCGGCCGCCTCGCCGCGCACCGCATCTCGGAAGAGGCTCTCGCCGATCTCGACACCGCCAACGCCCGCTGCACGGAGGCCATCGCGGCAGACGATGCCGACGGATACTACCGCGAGAATGAGCGGTTTCACCACATGATCTATCGTCACGCGGGCAACGGCTTTCTCGAACAAGAGGCGCTGCGCCTGCACCGCCGCCTGAAACCGTTTCGTCGGATGCAATTGCGCCTGCGCGGGCGCATGGCACAATCCATGGCCGAACACGAGGCGGTCGTCACCGCCCTGCGCGCCGGAGAGGCAGAGCGCGCCGCCGAGGTGTTGCGCGGTCATGTCGCCATTCAAGGCGAGAAATTCCATCTCCTGATGGCAAGCCTCCGCCGCGCTGCGGAATGACATCACCCCCGCTGGACAGCGCCCGCGCGCGCCATTAGGTAAGCGCAATGGCCAAGGCAAAGGAAAATCCGAATTACAAGGTGATCGCCGAGAACCGGCGTGCGCGGTATGATTATGCAATCGAGGACGATCTCGAATGTGGCATCATCCTCGAAGGCTCCGAGGTGAAATCGCTGCGCGTCAACAGTGCCAATATCGCTGAGAGCTATGCCATGGTCGAGAATGGCGAACTCTGGCTCGTCAATTCCTACATCGCTCCTTATGAGCAGGCCAAGACCTTTGGCCACGAGGAAAAACGGCGGCGCAAACTGCTTGTGTCCAAAAAAGAGCTCTCCCGCCTCTGGAGCGAGACCCAGCGCAAGGGCATGACGCTGGTGCCCCTCGTGCTCTATTTCAACCATCGCGGCATCGCCAAGCTCAAGATTGGCATCGCCAAGGGCAAGAAGAACCACGACAAGCGCGAAACCGAGGCCAAGCGCGATTGGGCCCGGCAGAAACAGCGCCTGCTCAAGGATCACGGCTAGGGCAAGGGAGCGGCGGATGGAATTGCTGATCGCCCTTCTGACCGGCGCCACGGCGGCGATGATCGCCGCGTCAATTTGGCTCTCGCCGCGTCTGGGGTGGCTCATTCATGCGGGCCTGGGCGCGTTCGGTGGCGCTGTTAGCATCTATCTCCTGAACATCGTCCCGGCCACAGGCGGTGACGTGGCCTATCTGATCCGGCTCGTCGCCGTCGCCGGCGCGAGCGGCACCGTCACACTTTGGGCCATTGGGGCCATCGCCCGCCTGTTGCGCAGATAACCGCGCTTATGCTGCGCGGTCTTGCCCTTTTGCCCCTCAGACTGTAGGCAGAAATCGTTTGAACCGGGGGGCAAATGGCCATGGACGATCCTAAAACGCTTGTTTCCACCGATTGGCTGGCGGCCCATTTCAAGGACCCAGACCTGCGTATTCTCGACGGCACCATGTTCATGGCCTCTGAGGGGCGCAGTGGGCAAGCGGAATACGACGCGGCGCATATCCCCGGCGCGCGTTTTTTTGACATTGACGACATCAGCGATGCACGCTCGGACTTGCCCCACATGGCCCCGCCGGTCGAAAAATTCATGTCCAAACTGCGCGCCATGGGCGTGGGTGACGGGCATCAGGTGGTGGTCTATGACGCCAAGGGGCTGTTTTCCGCGGCCCGCGTCTGGTGGCTGTTCCGGCTGATGGGCCAGGAGAATATCGCCGTGCTCGATGGCGGTTTTCCGAAATGGCAGGCCGAAGGTCGCCCAATCGAGGATATGCCGCCCGTCATTCGCGACCGCCACATGACCGTGCGCCGCCAGAACCAGATGGTCAAGGACGTGACCCAGGTCGCCGCCGCAGCCAAGCTGGGCGACTACGAAATTCTCGATGCCCGCTCTGCCGCCCGCTTTCGCGGCGAAGCCCCCGAGCCCCGCGCCGGTCTGCGCGCCGGCCACATCCCCGGCTCCAAGAACGTGCCCTATACGGACCTCTTGAACGCCGACATGACCATGAAAGACCCCGACGCCCTGCGCGCGGTCTTTGCCGCCGCCGGGGTGGACATGACCAAGCCGGTCATCACCTCCTGCGGCTCTGGCGTGACCGCCGCCATCATCAATCTGGCGCTGGAGCGGATCGGCAAGACCGACCATGCGCTGTATGACGGGTCCTGGACCGAATGGGGCGCGTTCCCCACCCTGCCTGTCGCCACTGGAGAAGCCTGATGTTTGACGCACTGAAAGAAAAACCCGCCGACAAGATTCTGGCCCTCGGTCAGGCGTTCCGCGAGGACCCGCGCGAGACCAAGATCGACCTTGGAGTCGGCGTCTACAAAACTCCCGAGGGCGTGACCCCGGTCATGCGCGCGGTCAAGTCCGCCGAGAAACAGCTTTGGGAGTCCGAGACCACCAAGGCCTATACTGCCCTCGCCGGGGATCCGGCCTTTGCAGACGCGATGATTACGCTCGTTCTGGGTGACGCGGTCGCGCGCGATCAGGTTTCTGCCATTGCCACGCCGGGCGGTACCGGTGCCGTGCGTCAGGCCTTTGATCTCATCAAGATGGCCAGCCCCGGTGCCCGCGTCTTTGTCTCTGATCCGACATGGCCCAACCACCTGAGCATCCTTGCCCATATGGGCATCGAGGTGGTGATGTATCGCTATTTCGACCCTGAAACCGTGGGCGTCGATTTCACCGGCATGATGGCCGATCTCGACGGTCTGCGCGCGGGCGATGTGGTGCTCTTGCACGGCTGCTGTCACAACCCTACCGGCGCCAATCTCAACATGACCGAGTGGCGGGCCGTGGTGGATCTGCTCAATGCGCGCGGCGCGCTGCCGATGATCGACATCGCCTATCAGGGTTTCGGTGACGGGCTCGAGGCTGATGCCGCCGCGGTGCGGTTCGTGGCGGAAAACTGCCCCGAGATGCTGATTGCGGCCAGCTGCTCCAAGAATTTCGGCATCTACCGCGAGCGCACCGGAATCCTGATGGCCGTGGCGCAGGACCGCGCCTTGCAAAAAGTTACCCAAGGCAATCTCGCCTATCTCAATCGCCAGAACTATTCCTTCCCGCCCGATCACGGTGCGCGACTGGTGACAATGGTGCTGACCGATCCCGCCCTGCGTGCCGACTGGCAGTCAGAGCTTGAGGAGGTGCGCCTCGGCATGCTCAAGCTGCGCGAATCCCTTGCGGCAGAGTTGCAGCGCCTCTCGGGTTCGGATCGCTTCGGCTTTATCGCCCAGCATCGCGGAATGTTCTCGCGCCTTGGGGCCACACCCGAACAGGTCGAGCGCCTGCGCGCCGATCACGCGATCTACATGATCGGCGACAGCCGCATCAATATCGCGGGACTCAACGCGAAGACGGTGCCGATCTTGGCCAAGGCGATGATCGAGGTGGGCGTCTAGGGCGCCCCCTCCACCCAAAGTCGCATAGCGCCCCACCCTGACGCGGCATAACATCGCCGCATGAAACGGGCACTTTTCCTCTGGCTACTGGCCGGGTTGCTGTCGGCCTCCGCCGCCACGGCGCAGGGGCTTGTGCCGTTGCGCGAAGGGGCGCGCGTCGCCTTTCTCGGGATCACCTTCATCGACACATCGACCGAAGGGGCCTATAACCCTGTGCGTTCCGATGAGACCGCGCGACTGGCGCTTGTGCGCGATTATGTCGAGGCCCGCTTTACCGAGGATGGGTTTGTCCTGATCGACCTCGCGCCGATTTCCACTGACCTTGCCGCCGTAACCAACCCTGCCGATTGTTACGGCTGCGAAACCCGCCTCGCTGCGCGGCTGAATGCCGATTACGTGCTGGTGGGCGAGGTGCAAAAGGTTTCGAACTTGATCCTGTCGATGAACCTCGTGCTGCGCGCCGTACCCAGCGGCGAGGTGGTGCGCGCCCGCGCGGTCGATATCCGCTCCAACACCGATGATTCCTGGCTGCGCGGCATGCGCTATATCTTCAAGACCCATATTTTTGCGGAGGGATGACATGAAACATCTGGCCCCGGCCCTTGCGGCGCTGCTGCTCTCTGGCCCCGCACTGGCGCAGTCCGCTTGGCCCGACATTCAACACGCTCTCTACGGCGACGCGCCCCTCATCGCGCAAAGCGCGCATGTCACGCTTGATGCGCCCTACCGCGCCACGGATGATGCACGCACTGTGTTGGGCGGGCATGTGGTCGCCCCGCCGGGGCAGAAGATCACCAACGTGACGCTTGTGATCGACGAGAACCCCGCCCCAGTGGCCGCCGAATTCCATCTGGCGGAACCGCAGGACGAATTCGCCTTTTCCCTCACCGCCCGTCTCAACGGCCAAACGCCGCTGCACCTCGTCGCCCTCACCGACACAGGCGAGCGACACGTGGCCGAGGCGTTCCTCAAAACCTCGGGCCAGGGTGCCTGCGCCGCGCCACCGGGTACCGATCCCATCGCGGCCCTAGCCACCTTGGGCAAGATGGAACTGGCGTTTCTGCCCGACCTCGCCGCCCCCAGCAAGAGCGTGAACACCCGTCTTGCGGCGCTTTCGGGCAAGGTTCACGCGCTTGATGTAGATATCAGCCATCCCAGCCATTCCGGTTTGGCGATGGATCAGATCACCCTGCTGTTCACGCCGATGCGCGTTGTGGATGAAATCGCGATCACGCTCGACGATCGCCCCTACCTCACCATGACGGGCAGTATTTCCCTCTCTGAGAACCCGCGCGTGCGGGTCTCGATCCCGACTGGCACCACGACAGCAGCGGTCGGCCTGCGCGATACCGACGGCACCAGGACGAGCGCCCGCACCAGCCTTGCGGCGTATTGAGAGAGAGCTGATTAAGGTTGGGCCTGAAATGGCCATCGGACTCAAGCAATAAGCCGCGCGTAGGAGCACCAAGCCAAGGTTCCCTTCAGGCCAATTGAGGCCCCTACGTCCCCGGCTCCCCCGGTCTCGCCTGCACCCGTTCCAGCGGATAGCCTTCAAAATCCCAGCCATCGGTACCCTCTGGAAACCAGTAAACTTCGGAATATCCCATCTCCAGCGCCCGCTTGGCCGCGTTCCACGACATCCAGCAGTCCTCCAGGCAGAAGAATAACACTGGATGGTCCGGATCGCCCCCTGTCACCTCTGTCAGGCCCTCTCGCAGATACGCCTCCGTTTCGGGCGCGATCCGCTCATAGCCGGTATTGGGCAGCCAGACTGCACCCGGAATGGACAAGCGCAGCTTGTCACGCCAGATCGTGCCCGCAGGCAGGTTCGCAGGCTTGGGCGGGCGCGGGAGCACGTCGACAAAAGCCACCTCTCCCCCCTGCCAGAGGTCATGCGCAGCGCCGGCATCGACCACAACTGCCCCCGCCAATGTCTTGGGCACCGGCGCGCGGTAGGGCTCGCCGCGATAGCCCTCGGGCTCTGCCACGCCCTGCGCCGCCACCGGTCCAGTCAGCAGCATCAGCACGGCCAGAGCTGCGCGGATCATTGCAAGAGCACCTTGGCCTCTGTGCCCATGTCATTGAGCAGCGGCACCCCTGCCTCGACCAGGATTGCGTCAATCCCCGCCTGATTGCGCCGAATGAGCGAATTCAGCTGTCGCTTCCACTGATCCTCGCCCAGACGCACCCCCATGGTGATCCGATAGAACATCTTGGGCGCCCCCGCTTCCTGCATCAGCGGCACCACCTTCAAACTGGGATGCTCGCGCTTGACCAACGGGCCGCCGATGGGCCCCCAGAGCACGGCGGCGTCAATCTCTCCGGCCTCAAGATCCCGCAGCATATCCTGCGCGGGCGACTGCACGCGTCGATCCACGAACAGAGGATAGGCGCGCGCCTTGGCCATCAGCCCGTTGCGCGCCATATGCGTGCCCGGCGGACTACCCGCGATGATTCCCACCACCTTGCCTTTGAGGCGCGGATCCGCCAGCGTCACCACATCCGACAATTCGCCCGCCTGCGGTAGGATGAGCGTATAGGCCGAGACCATGTAATGATTGGTGTTTTGCACCAGCTCATGCCCCTGCGCAAAACCGATGATTACGTCACACCGCTTTTCGCCCAAGGTCCGGCGCACGAAACCCGTCGCCATCGGAAACCAAGTATATTCAACCGGTCGCTCCAACGCAGCGGCCAGAAGATCGGCGATCTTGTTCTCGAACCCGGTTTCCGCCTCGGTCGACATCGGATCATTGGCCGGATCGGCACAGACCCGCAGCGCCGATTGCGAAACCAACTCCGCCATCTGCGCGCCCGCAGCCCCTGGCAACAGAGCCGCGATAAACGCCAGTGCCTTAACCCATGCAGGCATCTTCATCCGCCTGTATACCCTCTGACTTGGCCTCTTTCTTGGCCGGGCGGCCACGCTCGACCACACCCAGACCGCGCGCCTTGAGATAGACGTAGATGTCATCGAGGTAGCACATCACATTTGGATTGGTGCCAAAGGACGGCATTACCGAATTTTCCGACGCATTCACCTTTTGCCGCCCCTCGGCCACGACCCCGTAAAAGTCGTAGTAATCCATCTTCACAGCCGAATTCTTGAGCGCCGGCGCGTAGGTCGAGCCTTCGCCATCCGGGCCGTGACAGACATGGCATTCCGCGTGATAGCGCCGAAACCCGGAGAATGTACGCCAATCCACCGTGCCATCCTCGGCCACGTTAAAGGTCGGAATATCATCGGCGGTGAAATAGCGCCCCTCCTGTTCGTAGGAGGCGGCGAACTTTGGATCATCGGGCGACGGGGCCTCTTCGCCGAGGACCGGTAGCGCAACAAGCGCCAGAGATGCGGCCAGACCGGCGGACAAGAGGCGGCGGGACGTCAACATTCGTAGCTCCTTCTGGGTTCTTAGGTTCGGCGGCGCGGCACATCTAGGGGCCGCGCCGCCAGTCAGTTGGTCGGATTCGCGATCAATCCGGCAGTTTGAAGACAGTGAGTTGACCACCAAGTGCAGTATAGTCGCTCAGCGCCGCATAGCCGCCCACGGCCCCCAGGCCGGCATTCGGATCGGTCAGACCAGCCGCAAGGCCAATCCCGGCCCAGCCGCCGATACCCGACAGGATACCGACATATTGCTTGCCACCATGCTCATAGGTCATCACGTTGCCGATGATACCCGATGGCGTCTTGAAGCTGTAAAGCTCGTCGCCGGTCGAGGCATCAATCGCCTTGAGATAGCCCTCAAGCGTGCCATAGAACACCACATCGCCCGCCGTGGCCAGAGCACCTGACCAGACCGAGAACTGCTCGGGGATCGACCACTTGATCTTGCCCTCGATATTGTCCCAGGCGATGAAATTGCCCATGCCGCCATGGCTGCCCGGTGCGGGATACATCGCCAGCGTGGCACCCACATAGGGCTGACCGGCGGTATAGCTCACACGGAACGGTTCGTAATCCATGCAGACGTGGTTGGTGGGGATATAGAACAGCCCGGTCTTGGGGCTGAATGCCGAGGGCTGTTGGTCTTTGGTGCCAAGTGCCGCCGGGCAGATACCGGTCGAGTTCACATCCTCGCCATTCTGCTCGGTCGAATACTGCGCCACCACAGCCGGGCGGCCGTAGGTCTCGGAGGCCGGGTCCATATCCACGCCCGTGGTCCAGTTCACCGCTGGGTCGAACTTCTCGGCCACCAGCAATTCGCCGGTCTCGCGGTCCAGCGTATAGGCCAGACCGTTGCGGTCCGGGTGGGTCAAGAGCTTGCGCATCTGACCGTTCACCTCTTGATCCGTCAGGATCATTTCGTTGACGCCGTCATAATCCCACTCGTCATGCGGGGTCATCTGATAGAGCCATTTGGCCATCCCGTCATCGGGATCACGCGCCATGATGGTCATGGACCAGCGGTTATCGCCGGGACGCTGCGCCGGGTTCCAGGTCGAAGGGTTGCCAGTGCCGTAATAGAAGAGGTCCAGCTCCGGGTCATAGGAATACCAGCCCCAGGTTGCGCCACCGCCGATCTTCCACTGATCGCCTTCCCAAGTGTTGGTGCCCGAATCCGGCCCCACCGGCTTGCCCAGATGGGTGGTGTTCTCCGGATCGATCAGCGTGTCGCTGTCCGGCCCCATCGAATAGGCTCGCCAGACAAGTTCGCCAGTGTTCATGTCATAGGCGGTCGTGTGGCCGCGCACACCGAATTCACCACCCGAGATGCCAACGATCACCTTGTCCTTGACCGGCAGCACCGTCGCGGTGTTGGTCTCGCCAATCGAGGGGTCGCCATTCACGGCCGTCCACTTAACCTCGCCGGTCTTTGCATCCAATGCCACCACGGTGGTATCCGCCTGATGCAAGAAAATCTTGCCGTCGGCATAGGCCACGCCTCGGTTGACCGTATCGCAGCACATGACAGGGATCACGTTGGGGTCCTGCTTGGGCTCGTATTTCCAGATGATCTTGCCGTTGTCGTTCAGGTCGAGCGCATAGACGATATTCGGAAAGGGCGTGTGGACATACATGATGTCCCCGATCACCAGCGGCGAGCCTTCATGCCCGCGCAGCACGCCGGTGGAAAATGTCCAAGCGACCTGCAACTTGCCCACGTTGTCCTTGTTGATCTGCTCCAACTCGGAATAGCGTGTGTTGGCGTAGTCGCCGGTCTGGATCGCCCATTGCGTTGGATCGTCAATCAGCGCTTGAAGATCGCTGTTGGCCGTGGCCATGCCGGATGCGCCGACAAAGAACGCCGCCGACATCAAGAGTGATTTCTTCATTTTGTCCTCCCTGGATAAAACTTTGTCGTCTGTCTGTTGCCCCGCATCGCCCTCCTCTGCGATGGAACCGGGGCACATTTCTTGGGTTGCAGCCCCTCTTCGGGGCCGCGCTCAGTAGACCACCACGCTGCGGATGCTTTCGCCGGAGTGCATGAGGTCGAAGCCCTTGTTGATGTCCTCGAGCGGCATGGTGTGGGTGATCATCGGGTCGATCTCGATCTTGCCCTGCATGT
>NZ_CAXAUM010000018.1:0-69450 GCF_963972555.1 uncultured Roseovarius sp. | reverse complement strand
GCGAAGGCGGCCGCACCGTCGGCGCCGGCGTCGTGTCGAAGATCATCGAGTAACAACCTTTAAGGGTTCGACGAGGGAGGCCGGGTGGTCCGGCCTTCCTCCTATCAACTCCAATGCCGCGAAAGGCTAAGACAAATGCAAAGCCAAAATATTCGCATTCGGCTCAAGGCGTTTGATTACCGTGTGCTGGATGCCAGCACGCAGGAAATCGTAAATACCGCCAAACGGACGGGTGCCCAGGTGCGTGGGCCGATCCCGCTGCCGAACAAGATCGAGAAATTCACGGTTCTGCGTGGTCCGCACGTGAACAAGAAATCCCGCGACCAGTTCGAGATTCGGACGCATAAGCGTCTCTTGGACATCGTCGATCCCACGCCGCAGACGGTGGACGCGCTGATGAAGCTCGACCTCGCCGCAGGCGTGGACGTGCAGATTTCGGTTTAAGGAGAGCAAGAGATGTTGCGCTCTGGTGTGATCGCGAAAAAAGTCGGCATGACCCGGCTTTTCCTCGAAGACGGCAAACAGGTTCCTGTGACCGTTCTTCAACTCGACAAACTTCAGGTGGTGGCACAGCGCACCCCTGAGAAAGACGGCTACACGGCCGTGCAACTTGGGGCTGGCACCGCCAAAGCCAAGCGCACGACGCAAGCCATGCGTGGCCATTTCGCCGCAGCCAAGGTCGAGCCCAAGCGCAAGATCGCGGAATTCCGCGTGGCGCCTGAGGCCATGATCAACGTGGGCGAGGAAATCACCGCTGACCATTACTTTGAAGGTCAGTTCGTGGATGTCTCGGGCACCTCGATCGGTAAAGGTTTTGCCGGTGCGATGAAGCGGCACAACTTTGGTGGTCTTCGGGCCAGCCACGGTGTGTCGATCAGCCACCGTTCGCACGGCTCGACGGGTCAGTGTCAGGACCCGGGCAAGGTGTTCAAGGGCAAGAAAATGGCCGGTCATATGGGGGCCGTGCGTGTCACCACGCAAAACCTTCAGGTCGTCAAGACGGATGCGGACCGTGGCCTGATCATGATCAAGGGTGCTGTTCCCGGCTCAAAAGGTGGTTGGGTGACGATCAAGGATGCGGTGAAAAAGCCGTTCCCCGAGAACGCCATTCTGCCCGCCGCGCTGCGCTCTGCTGCGGAAGAGGCTGCCAAAGCTGCTGAGGCTGCGGCCGCTGCTGCTGCGGCTGAAGCAGAAGCTGAAGCCAAGCGTCTGGCCGAAGAGGCTGCCGCCGCTGAGGAAGCTGCTCTGAAAGAGGCTGAGGCCAGCATTCAGGCCGAGAAGAAGGAAGGCGAAGAATGAAACTCGACGTGATCAAACTGGACGGCGGCACGGCCGGCTCGGTCGATCTGGGCGAAGACATCTTCGGCCTCGATCCCCGTGCGGACATCCTGCACCGCGTCGTCCGCTGGCAGCGTAACAAGGCGCAAGCTGGCACGCACAAGGTCAAGACCCGGTCGGAAACCAGCTATTCCACCAAGAAGATCTATCGCCAGAAGGGCACCGGCGGCGCACGCCACGGTGACAAGAATGCGCCGATCTTCCGTCACGGTGGTATCTACAAGGGTCCGACACCCCGCAGCCATGCGCATGACCTGCCCAAGAAGGTCCGCGCGCTTGGTCTCAAGCACGCGCTCTCGGCCAAGGCCAAGGCAGGCGCGCTTGTGATCCTCGACGAGGCATCGTCGAATGGCAAGACGGCGGAATTGGCCAAGCAGGTCAAGAACCTCGGCTGGAAGCGCGCGCTGATCATCGACGGCGCACAGGTGAATGCAGAATTCGCCCGTGCCGCGGCCAATATCGAGGGTCTCGATGTGCTGCCGTCGGTCGGCGCAAATGTCTATGACATCCTCAAGCGTGACACGCTCGTGATCACCAAGGCGGGTGTCGAAGCACTGGAGGCTCGTCTGAAATGAGCGCGAAACCTGAACATTACGATGTGATCCGCAAGCCGATCATCACCGAAAAGGCCACCATGGTCTCGGAAAATGGGGCTGTGGTGTTCGAGGTCCATATGGATGCCAACAAACCTGCCATCAAAGAGGCCGTTGAGGCGCTCTTTGGGGTTAAGGTGACGGCTGTGAACACCACGATCACAAAGGGCAAGCAAAAGCGCTTCCGGGGTCAGCTTGGCCGTCGGAATGACGTCAAGAAAGCCTATGTGACCCTCGCCGAGGGCAACACGATCGACGTGACCACGGGTCTCTGATCGTGGTGGGGCTTTCCCCACTCTATGGATTGAAATAAGAACCCCGACTGCCGAGAGGTGGCCGGGGTTTTCTCATGGGAAAATGATGGCTAGGGGTGCCAACCCACGCTCCGGCTGGAAGACTTGTTCAGACGTGGGCAGCGGCGTAAGCGTCAAAGCGGTAGGGGGGAAAGACGAGGAGGAGTATGCATGTGGTCGGTTTTCCAGCTACTCTTTGGTTTCCTGATTGTGGGATTGGCGTCGATCTGGCTTTCCGGGCTTTTGCTGGCCTCTATTTTCCCGCTGTTCAATTACAAGGCCGAGTTCATCGAGTACTATACGAAACGAACAGGCGCGCCCCCGTCCCGTGCAAGATTGATCCGGACGACATACGGGGCAGGCCACTGGTTCTTTGTGACCGAAAAGAGCTTTAGGCCCCGGACACCCCATTCACTTAGCCTGATCCCGACAGCGTTCTTTCTGCGCCATGTGTTCTTTCAGGTCGCGTCGATCCTGACAGCCATCGCGCTGTGGGTGGTTATTCTGATCGGTTATCAAACCGTGAAGGGGCTTTTCTGATGGAATGGCGTGCCTTGTCGGGCGGAACGAGCCCAAAGGCGGCCGCGTGGTTGCCGTACTGAGAGCGTCGTTAGGCATGCTTGCCCTCATACGTCATAGATTTGGTTAGGCTTGGTTTATCGCTCAAAGATCTCGTGGATTTGGCTGACCTAACGTTCGCTGAGCGAGCGATAGATCGCCTCTGCGCGCTTGGCTGATCACGCGGCTCGCTTGCCCTATATATTCCTTCCCAGCCCGTTGGCTGCATGGGCGGCGGTCCGCATCCGAGCTGTGAGCGGTGGTGGGTTAGCACCCTCCATACGGATCGAGATTTGAACCCAGGCCGTCGAAATGTGGACGGGGTTTTTTAGTAGGTTGAGAAAACTTGCCTTTCCTCCGGGACGGGGCAATGATAGCTGGCGAGGCGATGAACTCCGGCAATGAGAGAACTCGATGCAGCTTGAAATCGACATTGCCGCCGAGGCCGAGGAGGATCGGATCGCGTCACTCGATCTCACATGCTTTGATCGTGGCGATCTTATTAACCTGATCTTGCAGCGCTCCGAAGTGATGTTTGACCGTCCCAAGTCGGGGCGCGTTATCAAGGCGTGGCAAGAGGGCGATGATGCGCCGATCCAAGCCGTGGTGGACGAGATGGGGGAGACCATCGCGCGCCGGGCCGCCGGGGTCATTCACGCCGAATACAAGGCTATCAAAGGATTGTTGCAGGATCTGAACCTCAAACGGCTGGCTGATATTGGCTGTGGTTATGGGTTCTTTGATCTCTTTGCCGCGCAGGATCTTGGGTGTCAGGTGCTTTTGATTGATATCGAGGAGAACACGCACCGGCATTTCGGGTTCAATCTAGAGGGTGCGGCCTATTCCTCGCTCAGCCGGGCCAAGCGTTTGCTCGTCTCGAATGGGATCAAGTCGAGCATGATCGAAACATTGAACCCATCCAAGAAGCCGGTCGAGGCGTCCAAGCCTGTAGATTTGACTGTAAGCTTTCTCTCTTGTGGGTTTCACTATCCGGTGGACCCGTATCTGCCGTTTCTTGACAAGGTTTTGCGGCCTGGCGGCGCGGCGATTTTCGACTTGCGCCGGAGCACATCAGCCGCACAGGCACAAAAGCTGGAAGAGTTTGGTGCGTTGTCTGACATGGCCGCGCCGCCTAAAGCGCGCCGTGTTCTGCTGCGCAAGGCGACGGCGTAAAAACCCGAGTGCACGGGTGTGGGGCTGTGGCCAACGCACAGCGCCATGCAGACACCGCCGCGGCCCTTTAAATCTTGGGCAAACCCCTTGACCGCGCAGGTGACCTCCCTTATCAGACCCCATCCGCAAGGCCCCGGATTCGTCCGGGGCTTCGCTGTTGTTCGCAAGGGCAACTCTAACCGGGGACCTACGGGGCCTCATACCTTGGCCACCCTCGGGGGGCTATAACATAGGCGGGGCATCCCGCCGTAAGCAAACGGAAGACAGAAAGCATGGCACTCAAGTCGTATAAGCCGACGACGCCGGGCCAGCGTGGGCTGGTGCTGATCGACCGTTCGGAGCTGTGGAAAGGACGTCCGGTCAAATCCCTCACCGAGGGTTTGACCAAGAATGGCGGCCGGAACAATACCGGACGGATCACGATGCGTCGCAAGGGCGGCGGGGCGAAACGCCTCTATCGCATCGTCGATTTCAAGCGGACGAAATTCGATGTTTCGGCAACCGTGGAACGGATCGAATATGACCCGAACCGGACCGCATTTATCGCACTGATCAAATATGATGATGGCGAGCAGGCCTATATCCTGGCACCGCAGCGTTTGGCGATTGGTGACAAGGTGGTCGCCTCGGCCAAGGCCGACATCAAGCCGGGTAACGCGATGCCGTTCTCGGGCATGCCCATCGGTACGATCATTCACAACATCGAGCTCAAGGCTGGCAAGGGCGGGCAGATTGCACGCGCCGCTGGCACCTATGCGCAATTCGTGGGCCGCGACGGTGGCTATGCTCAGATCCGTCTGAGCTCGGGCGAACTGCGTCTGGTGCGCCAGGAATGCATGGCCACTGTTGGGGCTGTCAGCAACCCAGACAACTCGAACCAGAATTACGGCAAAGCGGGCCGTATGCGTCACAAAGGCATCCGCCCGTCTGTACGTGGTGTGGTTATGAACCCGATCGACCACCCCCATGGTGGTGGTGAGGGCCGGACCTCGGGTGGTCGTCACCCGGTTACGCCTTGGGGCAAGCCCACCAAAGGCGCGCGCACCCGCAACAAGAACAAGGCGTCGCAGGATCTCATCGTGCGCTCGCGTCACGCCAAGAAGAAGGGCCGCTAACACATGGCACGTTCTGTATGGAAAGGCCCCTTTGTCGATGCCTATGTCTTGAAAAAGGCAGAGGCAGCGCGCGAGTCGGGGCGTAATGAAGTCATCAAGATCTGGTCGCGTCGTTCGACGATCCTGCCGCAGTTCGTGGGTCTCACGTTCGGCGTCTACAACGGCCACAAGCATATCCCTGTCAACGTCAGCGAAGACATGATTGGTCAAAAGTTCGGTGAATATTCGCCGACCCGGACCTATTACGGTCATGCCGCAGACAAAAAAGCGAAGCGGAAGTAAGTCATGGGCAAGGAAAAGAACCCCCGCCGCGTGGCAGACAACGAAGCGATGGCCAAGTTGCGCATGCTTCGTACCAGCCCGCAAAAGCTGAACCTCGTTGCTGCGATGATCCGCGGCAAGAAGGTTGACAAGGCGCTGACCGATCTGACCTTCTCGAACAAGCGCATTGCGCAGGATGTCAAGAAGTGTCTTCAGTCTGCGATTGCCAATGCCGAGAACAACCACAATCTCGATGTGGATGGTCTGATCGTTGCAGAGGCCTATGTCGGCAAGAACCTTGTGATGAAGCGTGGCCGTCCGCGTGCCCGTGGTCGCTTTGGCGCGCTGAAAAAGCCGTTCTCGGAGCTGACAATCAAGGTGCGTGAAATTGAGGAGCAAGCCTAATGGGTAACAAAGTCAATCCGATTGGCATGCGCCTGCAGGTGAACCGCACCTGGGACAGCCGCTGGTATGCCGACACAAAGGACTATGGCAATCTGCTGCTCGAGGATCTTGCGATGCGCAAGTTCATCGGCGAAGAGTGCAAGCAGGCCGGCATCAGCCGTGTGATCATCGAGCGTCCGCACAAGAAGTGCCGCGTCACGATCCACACTGCACGTCCCGGCGTGATCATCGGCAAGAAAGGCGCCGACATCGAGGGTCTGCGCAAGAAGCTGGCGGCAATGACCGCGAGCGAATTGCACCTCAATATCGTCGAAGTGCGCAAGCCCGAGCTGGATGCGGCCCTTGTGGGTGAGAGCATCGCACAGCAGCTTGAGCGTCGTGTGTCCTTCCGTCGCGCCATGAAGCGTGCCGTGCAGAACGCGATGCGCATGGGTGCGCTTGGTATCCGGGTCAACGTTTCGGGCCGTCTTGGCGGTGCCGAGATTGCGCGGACCGAGTGGTATCGCGAAGGCCGGGTGCCGCTGCACACGCTGCGTGCGGACATCGACTATGCCCCCGTCGAGGCCATCACGGCCTACGGGATCATTGGTATCAAGGTCTGGATCTTCAAGGGTGAAATCATGGAGCACGATCCCGGTGCCCGTGACCGCAAGGCCCAGGAACTCCAGGATGGTCCCGCGCCCCGTGGCGCCGGCGGCCGCCGTTAAGGAGGAATGAAAGATGCTTCAACCAAAGCGCACCAAATTCCGCAAGCAGTTCAAGGGCCGGATCAAGGGCGAAGCCAAGGGCGGCTCTGATCTCAACTTTGGCACTTTCGGTCTCAAGGCCACTCAGCCCGAGCGTATCACCGCGCGTCAGATCGAGGCCGCACGTCGTGCCATGACGCGTCACATGAAACGTCAAGGCCGTGTCTGGATCCGGATTTTCCCGGATGTGCCGGTCTCGTCCAAGCCCACCGAGGTTCGGATGGGTAAAGGTAAGGGTTCGGTCGATTACTGGGCCTGCAAGGTCAAGCCGGGCCGGGTCATGTTCGAGATCGACGGTGTGAGCGAAGAGATCGCCTTTGAGGCGCTGCGTCTGGCGGCGATGAAACTGCCGATCAAGACGCGCGTCGTGGTCCGCGAAGACTGGTAAGGACCATGGGGTAACACCCATGCTACGAAACACCCCCGTGCGAGAGATCGCGCGGGGGTTTTTCTTTGCCACTTGCTTGGCACCACGCTAAGAGCGGGCCATGCCCAATATCGATTCTCTCTTCGTGACCCGCCTCTATCGTGCCGCCCTGAGCGAGCACGCACCCGCGATTGATGCCAAGGAATTGGAGGCGTCCTGCTATTCCATCGCCGAGGATGACGAGGCGGGACAGGAATGGTGCGACGAGAATGGCTATCCCGGCTACACCTCTTATGCCTCGCTCAGCGACCTTCCGTGGCGGTTCCCGATTTTTGCCGATCTGGTCAAGGTGCTGGACGCCCATGTCGCGGCCTTTGCCGAGGATCTGGAGTTCGATCTGGATGGCAAGGAATTGAAGCTAGAGGACATATGGATCAACATCCTGCCCGAAGGCGGGATGCACGCGAGCCATATCCACCCACATTCAGTGATTTCCGGTACGACCTATGTAGCGATGCCCGATGGCACAAGCGCGCTCAAGCTGGAAGACCCGCGATCGGCGCGCATGATGGCCTCTCCGGTGCGGCGCAAGGACGCGCGGCAGGAATTGCGCACGTTCATTTACGCCAAGCCGGTGGTGGGCGATGTGCTCTTGTGGGAATCATGGCTGCGCCATGAGGTGCCGATGAACATGTCCGAGGATGACCGCATCAGTGTCAGCTTCAATTATTCTTGGAGTTGAGGGCGTAAAACCGCCTGATTTTAGTGAATCCACGGTATTTTTGGTTTTCCCCTTGTAAAATTTGGCAAACTCCCCCATGTGCAAGGGGCTAACGTTATTCTATTTCGATCATCTGCTCCTCTAAACCGGCTGTCAGTATCTCGATCCAGACCGACCACGCCGCGACTGCCGCATTCCCGCGGGCAGCACTACCAGAGGAGACATCACGATGGCCAACGGCACCGTGAAATGGTTCAATTCCACCAAAGGCTTCGGCTTTATCGCGCCCGACAATGGCGGCAAGGACGTTTTCGTCCACATCAGCGCTGTTGAGCGCGCAGGCCTGACCGGCCTCGCCGACAATCAGAAAGTGACCTTCGACATCGAATCCGGCCGTGACGGCCGTGAGAGCGCGTCGAACCTCCAGCTCGCATAAGCGATCTGATCTGATGGGAACGGCCTCGGGGAAACCCGGGGCCGTTTTCGTGTCCTGCGGCTATTGGCGGGTGTTTTTAAGATTGTCGGAGGTTTCGCTTGCCCTCTGCTACCGCCTCCCGTATAGAGCCCCAATCTGCTTGCCCGGCCAGTCCGGGGATTCGGGTATTTGCAATTCATCCACCGGGTTTCGAGTTACCCTGAGCAAACCGTCAGGGGCTGGCCGGTGTTTTGAGAAAGGAAAAGGCGATGAACGCCAAGGAACTGCGTGACAAGACCCCGGATCAGCTCCGGGAGGAACTCACCAACCTGAAGAAGCAGCAGTTCAATCTGCGTTTTCGGGCGGCTACCGGCCAGTTGGAGAACCCCGCTCAGATGCGTATTGCCCGCCGCGACGCCGCGCGCGTGCTGACCATTCTGAACGAAAAAGCCAACGCGGAAGCAGAGTAAGGAGCCCGAGATATGCCTAAACGTATTCTTCAAGGGGTTGTGACCTCTGACGCAAACGCCCAGACCGTAACCGTATCGGTCGAGCGTCGTTTCAAGCACCCCGTGCTTCAGAAAACCATTCGTAAGTCCAAGAAATACCGGGCTCACGATGAGAACAACACGTTCAAAGTGGGCGATGCCGTTCGGATCATCGAATGCGCGCCCAAGTCCAAGACGAAACGCTGGGAGGTGCTGGAGGCATAAGCCTTTAGCGCCTTTTGGCATTAATCGAAACCCTGGGGACAAGGCAGTGCATCGCCCCCCATAGGTCGGGAGAAACCAAATGATCCAGATGCAGACCAACCTGGATGTTGCTGACAACTCCGGCGCTCGCCGAGTTCAGTGCATCAAGGTTCTGGGTGGTTCCAAGCGTCGATACGCATCCGTGGGCGACATCATTGTCGTCTCGGTCAAGGAAGCCATCCCGCGCGGTCGCGTGAAGAAGGGCGACGTCCGCAAGGCCGTCGTCGTGCGCACCGCCAAGGAAGTCCGTCGTGAAGACGGCACCGCCATTCGTTTTGACCGCAACGCCGCCGTGATCCTGAACAACGCAGGTGAGCCGGTTGGTACCCGTATTTTCGGGCCGGTCGTTCGCGAGCTGCGTGCCAAGAACTTCATGAAAATCATCTCGCTCGCCCCGGAGGTGCTGTAAGATGGCTGCCAAACTGAAAAAAGGTGACACCGTGGTCGTTCTGTCCGGCAAGGACAAGGGCCAAAAAGGTACGATCACCAATGTTGACCCGAAATCTGGCAAGGCCGTGGTTGAAGGCGTGAACATGGCGATCCGCCACACCCGCCAGAGCCAGACCAGCCAAGGCGGTCGCATCCCCAAGGCGATGCCGATCGACCTCAGCAATCTGGCGATTGTCGATAAGAACGGCAAACCGACCCGCGTTGGCTTCAAGATCGAAGGCGACAAGAAGGTCCGTTATGCCAAGACCACGGGGGACGTGATCGATGCTTGATACCGCAACCTATACCCCGCGCCTCAAGACGCATTTCCGCGAGGTCATCAAGCCTGCTCTGAAGGAAGAGTTCGGCTACAAGAACGACATGCAGATCCCGCGTCTTGAAAAGATCGTGCTCAACATCGGCTGCGGTGCCGAGGCTGTGCGCGACTCGAAAAAGGCGAAGTCGGCACAGGAAGACCTGAGCACGATCGCCGGTCAGCGCGCTGTCGTCACCAAGGCCCGCAACTCTATCGCCGGTTTCCGCGTTCGCGAAGACATGCCGCTTGGGGCCAAGGTCACACTGCGTGGCGACCGTATGTATGATTTCCTCGACCGTCTGATCACCATCGCGATGCCGCGTATCCGCGACTTCCGTGGGGTTTCGGGCAAGTCGTTCGATGGGCGTGGCAACTATGCCATGGGCATCAAGGAACATATCATCTTCCCCGAAATCAACTTCGACAAGGTCGACGAAGTCTGGGGGATGGACATTGTCATCGCAACCACGGCGAAGACCGACGCTGAAGCCAAGGCGCTGTTGAAGCAATTCAACATGCCCTTCAACAGCTGAGCCGGGGGAGGATAGATCTATGGCTAAGAAATCAATGGTCGAGCGCGAGAAGAAGCGCCAAGTTCTGGTGGATCGTTTCGCCAAGAAACGCGCCGCGCTGAAAGTGATCATCAATGACCAGAGCAAGCCGATGGAAGAGCGTTTCCGCGCCTCTCTCAAGCTTGCTGCACTGCCGCGCAACAGCTCGGCCACGCGGCTGCACAACCGGTGCCAGCTTACGGGCCGTCCGCACGCGTACTACCGCAAACTCAAAGTGTCCCGGATCATGCTGCGCGAGCTCGGCTCGAGCGGGCAGCTGCCCGGCGTCGTGAAATCGAGCTGGTGAGGAGGTCAGAGATATGAACGATCCTATCGGCGATATGCTCACCCGTATCCGCAACTCGCAGATGCGTGGCAAGTCCACCGTGATGACCCCCGCCTCGAAAATGCGTGTGCGCGTTCTCGATGTTCTGGCATCCGAGGGCTATATCCGTGGCTATGAGATGACGCAGGATGCCAATGGCCATCCCGCTATCGAAATCAGCCTCAAATACTACGAAGGCACGCCTGTCATTCGCGAAATGAAGCGGGTTTCCAAGCCCGGTCGTCGCGTCTATCTGGGCGTCGATGACATTCCGCAGGTCCGTCAAGGTCTGGGTGTGTCGATTGTCTCCACCTCCAAGGGTGTGATGTCGGATGCAGCCGCGCGCGCAGCCAATGTTGGCGGCGAAGTGCTCTGCACTGTCTTCTAAGGAGACCTGGTCATGTCACGAATTGGTAAGAAACCCGTTCCCCTGCCCTCCGATGTCACTGTGACGCTGTCGGGACAGAAGATCGAAGTCAAAGGCCCCAAGGCAACCAAGACCTTTACCGCGACGGATGATGTCACCATCACCGTCGAGGATAATGAGATCTCGGTCACGCCGCGCGGCAAATCCAAGCGCGCGCGCCAGCAGTGGGGGATGACCCGTACGGTCATCGCCAACATGGTGCACGGCGCTCGGGATGTCTTCAAGAAAGAGCTGGAAATCCGCGGTGTGGGCTATCGTGCCCAGATGGCGGGCAACGTGCTCAAGCTGAACCTCGGCCTCAGCCATGATGTCGATTTCCCCATTCCGGACGGTGTGACCGTGACCGCGCCCAAGCAGACTGAGCTTGTGGTCGAAGGCACGGACAAGCAGCTCGTTGGACAGGTCGCGGCCAATATCCGCGACTGGCGGCGTCCCGAACCCTACAAGGGCAAGGGCATCCGCTACAAAGGCGAGTACATCTTCCAGAAGGAAGGCAAGAAGAAGTAAGGACGCGACAGATGGCAAACAGCAAAAGAAAACTGTTCCTCAAACGCCGCCTGCGCGTTCGGAACAAACTCCGCAAGGTCAATGCAGGGCGCGTGCGCCTCAGCGTTCACCGCTCCAACAAGAACATCAGCGTGCAGCTGATCGACGACGTCAACGGTGTGACGCTCGCCGCCGCCTCGACCCTCGAAAAGGATCTGGGCATGGTGGGCAAGTGCAATGTCGAGGCTGCCACCAAGATTGGCACCGCGATTGCCGAGCGGGCCCAAAAAGCCGGCATCACCGAGGCCTATTTCGATCGGGGCGGCTTTCTGTTTCACGGGCGTGTCAAGGCAGTTGCCGACGCCGCGCGTGAAGCTGGCCTGAAGATTTAAGGAGACGAGAGAATGGCAAGAGAAGACAACCGCCGCGACCGTCGCGAACGCGAGGAAGCCCCGGAGTTCGCCGATCGTCTCGTCGCGATCAACCGTGTGTCCAAGACGGTCAAGGGCGGTAAGCGCTTTGGCTTTGCGGCACTGGTGGTCGTGGGCGATCAAAAGGGCCGGGTAGGCTTTGGCAAGGGCAAGGCTAAGGAGGTCCCCGAGGCCATCCGCAAAGCCACCGAGGCGGCCAAGCGCGCAATGATCCGCGTGCCGCTGCGCGAGGGCCGCACCCTGCACCACGACATGGAAGGGCGTCATGGCGCCGGCAAGGTCGTGATGCGCACAGCTCCGCATGGTACTGGCATCATTGCCGGTGGCCCGATGCGCGCCGTGTTCGAGATGTTGGGGATTCAGGACGTAGTCGCGAAATCGACCGGCTCGCAGAACCCCTACAACATGATCCGCGCCACGCTCGATGGTCTCCGCAAAGAGACCAGCCCGCGTATGGTGGCGCAGCGCCGTGGCAAGAAGGTGGCCGACATCCTGAAAAAGGGTGACGAAGCGCCGGTAGCCGAAGCGGCAGAAGCGTAAGGAACGGGACAAATGGCAAAAACCATCGTCGTCAAGCAGATCGGCAGCCCGATCCGCCGCCCTCAGGATCAGCGCCAGACCCTCATCGGTCTGGGTCTGAACAAGATGCACAAGACCCGTGAGCTCGAGGATACCCCCTCGGTGCGTGGCATGGTCAACAAGCTGCCGCATCTGGTTAAGATCATCGAGGAGCGCGGTTAAACCGTCGCAGGCTGAGATATCTCAGCCAGTAAAAATCAGAACGCCCCGGTCCGTGAGGATCGGGGCTTTTTGCGTGATGCGGTGGGGTCATCCTTTAGTCGCGTCCGACCAGAATCAGCGCCGGGCTCTGGCATGGTGCGTGATAGGTTCAGAGCCGGGGTTGATCCGGGGGTTTGAATCCTCGATCACCCATCCGCATCGCTTTGAGGAGGAAGGCCGATGTATGACCAATGTTCCGGTGGTTGCGACCACATCCATACCCATACCAAACATGCACCGATCGACAATCACACCTGTCACTGTTCCGTTTGCAAGAGTGTGACGGGCCAGGACACGACCCATGTGGTGTTCTACAACCACGGTGATGTCGTGGTGGATAACGAGGCGGGTTTGAAGCGCCAGCCGTTCAACGCCAACAACCCCGATGGTCCGCTGGAGCTGTGCACCTGCGGCACCTGCGGCGCGCCGATCATGCTTGATGACAAGCAGCACCGAATCCGCGTGATCGTGCCCAACCTCATGGGCTATGGCGACAAGATCGCCTCAGCCAGTTATCATGCGTTCTATGACCCGGCGACGGGCGTGCCCAAGCCCGATGATGGCCGCCCGGTCTATCCCGCGTTGCGTCCCGATTTCGTTTGGCCGCCGTCATCCTGAGAGGTTTATCCATGGTCGGGACGTACCTTAGCCCCGGCCATGTGGTGTCTCGAGGTTCAGAACCGGGTTGATCGGAATGATCCGGTTGGGGTTTATCGTGTCATGGCTGTAATGATAGTGGCGTACGATATGGTCGAAATTGACCGTCTCTGCCACACCCGGCCATTGATAGAGCTCGCGCAGATAGCCCCACAAGTTCGGGTAATCGACAATGCGCGCGCGGTTGCATTTGAAGTGCAGGTGATAGACCGGATCAAACCGGATGAGGGTGGTAAAGAGCCGCCAATCGGCTTCGGTCACGCGGTCGCCCATCAGGTAACGAGTCTGGCCCAACCGCTCTTCCAGCCAATCGAGGCTTGAAAAGAGGGGATGCACGGCACTGTCATAGGCCTCTTGGCTGGTGGCAAAACCGGCCTTGTAGACGCCGTTGTTGACGGTGTCATAGATGCGCTCATTTACCAACTCAATCTCGGCGCGCAGGTCTTCGGGCCAGAAATCCAGAGAGTTGTCGGTGATCCCGTCGAAGGCGGAATTGAACATGCGGATGATCTCGGCGCTTTCGTTCGAAACAATGGTTTCGCGCTCTGTGTCCCAGAGGATCGGCACCGTCACACGGCCTGAGATGTCTGGGTCAGCCTTGAGATAGATGTCGCGCGCATAGGGCAGACCATAGAGCCGGTCGCCAGTCGCGCAGGAGAAGTCGGTGCGGAATTCCCAGCCCTCCGAGAGCATGTCTGGATGTACGACAGAGACGTCTATGTGATCCTGCAAGCCCTTGAGCGCGCGAAAGATCAGCGTGCGATGCGCCCAAGGGCAGGCCAGCGACACATAGAGGTGATAGCGTCCGCTTTCCGCCTTGAAACCGCCATCGCCCGACGGTCCGGCGCTGCCGTCCGACGTGATCCAACTGCGGAATTTCGCGGTCGAGCGCACGAATTTTCCGCCTGTCGAACTGGTGTCGTACCATGTGTCTTGCCATTTGCCGTTGACCAGTTGGCCCATGTCATCTCTCCTTTTTCAGGCCAATCTAGGGGCACTGGCATGGGCGGGTAAGCCGCAGCACCGCGCAGCGCCCGTGCAGAGCTGCACATGTCGCGAACGGGGGCGGGGGCTTCGTTTCTTCGTTTGCAGCATCGCGGCGCTGCGCCTATAAGCGTCCATGACGAAGCCCGCGACCGGGCCGGAAAGGTGTGCGACGATTGGCTGACCCATGTCGGGAGCGGATCGCGCGTCGTCGGGGCCGCCTGGCCCGATCATCCCTTTTCGCCCTGTCGCGTGACCGAGCAAAAGGGGACTGCCATGCGATTTGCCACGATTCTGACTGCGCTATTGAGCGGCACCGCTGCCTATGCCCATCCGGGCCATCTGGCCGAGGTGGCGGGGCATGGCCACTGGTTGGGGGCCGCCGCCCTTGGGGCGGCGATTGCGATAGGCCTTTGGTCCGGGCTGCGCGCGCGCAAGGAGCGGGCAGAGACAGATGAAGCCGAAGAAGAGAGCACTGACGAAGCGCCGCAGGAGGCATGAGCATGGTCAAAACAGGTGTGATGATCTGCGGGCACGGCTCGCGCAGCCAGTCGGCGGTCGATGAATTCAGCGTGTTGGCGGATAAACTGCCGGGCTATCTGCCCGATGACTGGCTGATGGAATACGGCTATCTCGAATTTGCCAACCCGGTGATCCGCGATGGTCTGGACCGTCTGCGCGCGGCGGGCTGCGAGCGGATTCTGGCGGTGCCGGGGATGCTCTTTGCCGCCATGCATTCCAAGAACGACATTCCCACGGTCCTTAATACCTATGCCGCCACGCATGGGATCGAGGTGCGCTATGGTCGTGAACTGGGGGTGGACCCCAAGATGATCGCCGCTGCCGGGGCCCGCATTCGCGAGGCGATTGACCGCGCCAATGTGAAACATGGCGAGGTTGGCCTGCATGACACCTGCCTCGTGGTGATCGGGCGTGGCGCGTCCGACCCGGATGCCAATGCCAATGTCGCCAAGATCGCGCGGCTCTTGCACGAAGGCATGGGCTTTGGTTGGTGCGAGGTGGGCTATTCCGGTGTCACCTTCCCGCTGGTCGAGCCGTGCCTGCAGCATGTGGTCAAACTGGGCTACAAACGCGTGGTGGTATTTCCCTATTTCCTCTTTTCCGGCATTCTGATTGACCGCATCTATGGCTTTACCGACCGCGTCGCGGCCGAGCATCCGGGCATGCAATTCGTCAAGGCCGGCTATCTCGGGGACCACCCCAAGGTTCTCGAAACCTTTGCCGAACGTGTGACAGAGCAACTGAGCGCCGTGCCGCCGCCCAATTGTGGCACCTGTCAGTATCGCACGCAAATCCTCGCCATTGAAGGCGGGGCGGTGCAACGCATCACGCCCGAACAGCGCGCCGCCTTGGCCGAGGCGCGGGGCACCGGGCATCCGGCGTTTGGTGATGTGCCGCCGCCGACCTGCGTCATGTGCAAATACCGGACCCAGATTCTGGGCTTCGAGGCCGAGGTTGGGGCGGTGCAGGAAAGCCATCATCACCATGTCGAAGGGCAGGGCGCCTCTGCGCCCGGCTCGAACGTGGCCGATTGCATGCTCTGCGATACCTTCTGCACGGGGCTATGCCGGTTGGAGGCGCAGGCCAAGCACCACCATGACCATGATCACGGGCATCACCATCACCACGATCATGATCATGATCATGCACATGACCACGGGCATGATCACCATCATGATCACGACCACCACCACGCGCCCTATCCCCATGCCCGCCATCCGCATGGGCCAGAGAGCGCGCGGCGGACCAAGGCCTAGGCTCGGCTTCTTCTTGGTGAAAATACTCCCGCCGAGGGCTCTTACGCTCCCGGTATTTGCAAAGGCATGACAGTGCGCCCATATGAAAAAAACCCCTCTGCCATCTACGAGATGAGCTTTGCCACAGTGCGCCAAGAGGCGCGGCTCGATCGGTTTGGCCCCGGCATGGAGGCGCTTGCGATCCGGCTCATTCATGCCTGCGGTATGGTCGAGGTGGCGGATCGTCTGGCGTTTTCCAGCGGGGCCTATGCTGCGGGCCATGCCGCCTTGCAGGCCGGTGCGCCGGTGTTTTGCGATTGCGAGATGGTGGGCGCGGGCATCATCCGCCGCTACCTGCCGCAAGACAACGAGGTGATCGTCACGTTGAATGACCCGCGCGTGCCGGGAATCGCTGCGGGGATTGGCAATACGCGCTCGGCGGCGGCGGTGGAGTTGTGGGCGGAACGGCTGGAGGGTGCCGTGGTGGCGATCGGCAATGCGCCGACCGCGCTTTTTCATCTCCTCGAATTGCTCGACGAGGGCGCGCCGCGCCCGGCGCTGATCCTGGGCTTTCCCGTGGGGTTCGTTGGCGCGGCTGAGAGCAAGGCGGAACTGGCGGACAATCCACGCGGCTGCGACTTTGTGACCCTGCGCGGGCGGCGCGGCGGATCGGCGATGGCGAGCGCGGCGGTCAATGCCCTTGCCGCAGGCTTGCCAGAGGTGCGCGCATGACCGGCAACGTGGACACTTGGCTGCATATCGTTGGCATTGGCGAGGATGGGATGGCCGGGCTCTTGCCCGCAACCCGCGCCATTGTCGAGGCCGCAGAGGTGATCGTGGGCGGCGAGCGGCATCACCACTTGTCCGAGGCCGTGACGGCAGAGCGCATCGCCTGGCCCTCGCCGTTTGATGCGCTAACCGGCCTTCTGGCAGGGCTGCGCGGGCGGCGTGTAGTGGTTCTGGCCACGGGCGACCCGCTGTGGTTCTCGGTCGGCGCGCGGATCGGGCGTTCTTTGCCGCCCTCCGAGATTGTCTATCATCCGCAGCTTTCGGCGTTTCAGCTTGCTGCGGCAAGGATGGGCTGGAGCATGGCGGATCTTGAGACGCTGACGGTGCATGGGCGCCCCGTCGAGCAGATGATCGCCTTCATTCAACCCGATGCGCGGCTCTTGATCCTGACCACGGGCGCCGAAACGCCCGGGCAGATCGCCAAGTTTCTGACCGAACGGGGGTTTGGTCAATCGCGGATGACGGTCCTGGCCAATATGGGCGGGGCCGAGGAGGCGCGGTTTGATGGGCTGGCCGAAAGCTGGGCGCATGTGGTGCCGCCGTTCAACACGCTGGCAGTGGACTGTGTGGCCGCCCCCGAGGCCGCGTTGTTGCCCCGCGTGCCGGGACTGGCGGATGATCTCTTTCAACACGACGGCACCATGACCAAACGCGAGGTGCGCGCCGCCACGCTGGCCAAGTTGATGCCGATGCGTGGGGCGCTGTTGTGGGACATCGGCACCGGCTGCGGTTCGGTTGCGGTAGAGTGGATGCGCGGCTCGCGCTATGCTCGCGCGATTGGCATCGAGCCGCGCGCGGATCGCCGCGCGATGGCGGCAGCGAATGCATTGGCGCTTGGTGTGCCGCGACTGGAGTTGATCGAAGGTCGTGTGCCCGAGGCGTTGACCGGGCTTGAGGCCCCGGATGCAGTTTTCATCGGCGGCGGGCTGTCGGAGGCAGTGTTCGAGGCAGCTTGGGGCGCGCTGCGGCCTTTGGGACGTTTGGTGTGCAACGCCGTCACCTTGGAGAGCGAGGCGGTGTTAGTGGCGCTCTACAAGCAACACGGCGGCGAGTTGGTGAAATTGCAGGTCAATCGCGCAGAGCCAGTGGGGGGGCTGACGGGTTGGCGGCCACTCATGCCGGTCACGCAATGGAGCCTGGTGAAGCGATGAGCGGTGGGCGTCGGAATTGAGCATCTTTGGAACGATGAAAGGCGCGCGCGCGCATGGCCGGTAAGCTCTTTGGCGTAGGCCTCGGACCGGGCGACCCCGAGCTGATGACTCTCCGGGCGCATCGGCTGATTTCGGCTGCGCGCGTGGTGGCCTATCCGGCATTGGCGGGAGGTGAGAGTTTTGCCCGCGCGATTGCCGCCGGAGCGATTGCGCCGGGCACGCGCGAGATCGTGATGGATGTGCCGATGACGGTCGAGCGTGCGCCCGCACAAGCGGCCTATGATCGAGGCGCGGCCGAGATTGCCGGGGCCTTGGATGAGGGGCAGGATGTGGTATGCCTCTGTGAAGGGGACCCGTTTTTCTATGGGTCTTTCATGTATCTCTTTGCCCGCCTCAGTGGGCGCTATGAGGTCGAGGTTGTGCCCGGCGTCACCTCGATCGCCGCCTGCGCGGCGCGGGCGGGGCGGCCCTTGGTGGCGCGCAACGAGCGGCTGACAGTGCTGCCGGGCCCGTTGCCCGAGGCGGAGTTGCGGGCGCGGATCGAGGGGGCCGAAAGCGTAGCCATCATGAAAGTGGGGCGGCATCTCTCCAAGATCCGGGCGGTGATCGACGATCTGGGGCTGACCGCGCATGCCGTCTATGTCGAACGCGCGAGCCTGCCCGAAGAGGTGGTCTGCCCGCTGGCGCAAGTGCCTGAAAAGGCGCCATATTTTTCAATGATTCTGCTCACGAAAGGGGCCGATCCATGGCTGTGAGACCTGTTGTTCTGGCGCTGAGCCGCTCTGGTGAGGCGGTGGCACATCGCGTGGCTGATCTGATCGGCGGCGATGTGCATGGCCGCGAGGGGCGTGTGGACCAAGCGGCGGCCTGGTTTCCCAATGCGCTCGATCATGCGCGTGACCTCTTTGCTGCCGGGGTGCCGGTGGTGGGGGTCTGTGCCAGCGGTATCCTGATTCGGGCGGTCGCGCCGATGTTGAGCGACAAGCGGGGAGAGCCGCCTGTGGTTTCGGTGAGCGACGATGGCTCGGTGGTCGTGCCGCTCTTGGGGGGGCACCGCGGGGCAAACCGGCTGGCGGCGGTGATTGCCGAGGGTCTAGGCGCCGTTGCGGCGGTGACGACGGCAGGCGATGTGGCGATGGGCGTGGCCCTCGATGCGCCGCCCATGGGCTACCGTCTGGCCAATACCGAGGATGCCAAGGCGGCGATGGCGGCGATGCTGGCGGGTGAAGGTGTCAGTGTCACTGGAGAAAATATATTTGACATCAAAGAGATGGGTGGCTCTGTCGAATTGGTGGTGACTGAGGCATCGGTTGCGGGCAATGATCGGCGGCTCGTCTATCATCCGCAGCGTTATGCGCTTGGTCTTGGTTGCGCGCGGGGCTGCGAGACCGAGGAACTTTGGGATCTGGTCTGTCGGACCTTGGACGAGGCCAATATTGCGCCGGGGGCGGTGGCCTGTGTGGCGTCGATTGACCTCAAGGCTGACGAAGGTGCCATGAATGCTGTGGCGCGGCGGTTGGGTGTGCCCTTCCGCCTGTTCACTGCGGCGGAGCTGGAGGCCTTTGCAGGGCAGTTGGCGAACCCGTCCGAAGTGGTTTTTGCCGAGGTTGGATGCCATGGCGTGTCCGAGGGTGCGGCACTGGCATGTGGTGGGCAACTTGTTGTAGAAAAACGGAAAACTGCCAATGCAACCTGTGCGCTGAGCCGGTCCGAGGCGGTCATTACCGAGATGCCGGGGCGCGCGCGCGGGCGTTTGAGCGTGCTGGGCATTGGCCCCGGACAGGCAAGTTGGCGGACGCCGGAAGTCTCTCGTCTGGTGGCGGAGGCGGACGAGTTGGTGGGCTATGGCCTCTACATCGACCTCTTGGGTCCATTGGCAGCGGGGAAGAGTCGCAGCGATTTTCCGCTGGGAGGCGAGGAGGCGCGGTGCCGTTATGCGCTGGAACAGGCAGGGCAGGGAAAGAACGTTGCGCTGATTTGTTCAGGAGATGCAGGTATTTACGCGATGGGGGCGCTGGTTTTCGAGCTCTTGGATCGCGGGCCGGAAGCGCAGGGGGTGAGTGACGCGGCGCGGCGGGTGGAGGTTGTGTGCTCGCCCGGTGTGTCGGCGCTGCAGGCTGCGGCGGCGCGGGCGGGGGCCCCTCTTGGGCATGATTTCTGCACGATTTCGCTGAGTGACCTATTGACGCCGCGCGAAGATATCATTCGGCGATTGAATTCTGCGGCAGAGGGCGATTTCGTGATCGCTTTCTACAATCCGGTGTCCAAGACGCGGCGGACTTTATTGTCCGAGGCGCGGGATATTTTGCTCAAACACCGTCCGGCGGATACGCCTGTGCTCTTGGCAAGCTCGCTGGGGCGACCGGAAGAATCCTTGCGATACAGGCGCTTGGCCGATTTGCAGGTGGATGAGGTGGATATGTTAACGGTTGTTCTGGTCGGGTCGTCCAACAGCCGTCTGGCGCAGTTGGGCGAGGGGCCGCGCATGTTCACGCCGCGCGGCTATGCGCGCAAGATTGACGGCGATCTGGCCGAGGTCAGAATAGGGAAGGCATTGAAATGACTGTCTATTTCATCGGTGCAGGGCCGGGCGATCCCGAGCTTTTGACCAAGAAGGCGGAGCGCATCATCGGGCAATGCCCCGTTTGCCTTTATGCCGGGAGCCTTGTGCCGGCCGAGGTTGTGGCCGGGGCACCTGAGGGAGCGCTGGTCATGGACACCGCGCCGATGACGCTGGAGGATACCCACGCGGTCATTTTAGAGAGCCATAACAAGGGTTTGGACGTGGCGCGGGTGCATTCGGGCGATCCGTCACTCTATGGTGCGATTGCGGAACAAATTCGTAAACTCCGGGCTGATGGCATTGATTATCAGATCATTCCGGGGGTTCCGGCCTATGCGGCGGCGGCGGCGGCGCTGGGGCAGGAATTGACCGTGCCAGAAATCGCGCAAAGCATTGTTTTGACGCGGGTTTCCATGAAATCCACGTCGATGCCCGAGGGCGAGACGCTGGAGAATTTCGCGCGGACGGGTGCCACGCTGGCGATTCACCTTGGTATCCGTAACCTACGGGAAATACACAGAATTTTGGCGCCCTACTATGGCGATGACTGCCCCGTGGTGGTGGCCTACCGGGTGGGCTGGCCGGATCAGATGTTTATCCGGGGCACGCTTGCGGACATTCACGCCAAGGTCCGGGCCGAGAAGATTACCCGTACCGCATTGATTCTGGTGGGAAAAGTTCTGGGCGAGATTGCTGATTTCAAGGATAGCGCGCTCTATGATCCGGGGGTGCCGCATGTGCTGCGGCCCAAGGTGGCGGCGAAGGTGTAGACCTTACGATTCGTAAGGTTTGTAAGGGGATTTTGTAAGGTCGGCGGTTTTCTTCGCGCGGAACAAGGCCGAAGGCCGCCGCGCGATCGCCGACCCGCCCCCCGGGGCGGCGATTGGCTGAGGTTTTGGCACCCACGGACGTAGGGCAGGCTTTGCCGAGATAAACTGCCCCTCACATGCGTCGGATCGCCACCCCGCGGGTCGGCGACCGCGCGGCTTAAGGAAAGCCGATGCATTCATGAAATTTCATTTGATTTTTTCACGGAATCGGAGCAGCGTGAAAATCGAGCGGAAATTTTCACGAGACCTTCCATGCAGCAGAGTCAGATCGACGGGATGCGCAGCCTTGGTGCGGACCTGCGCGCCCTGCGCAAGGCGCGCGGGCTGACGCTGGCAGCACTGGCCGAAATGCTGGGGCGGTCGGTCGGGTGGCTGTCTCAGGTCGAGCGCGATCTGTCGGAACCGTCGATCAGCGATCTGCGGCAAGTGGCCGAGGTGTTGGGTGTGCCGATGTCATTGCTCTTTGGCCATGCGAGCGCGCCCGCCGAGGAACAGGGCTATGTGGTGCGCGCGGGCGCACGGCGGCCGATGGGATCGGGCGAGGAAGGGTTGATCGAGGAGTTGCTCTCGCCGGACCTGACAGATGATTTCGAGGTGATCCATTCGACATTCCGCCCCCGGTCCAAGATGCAGCGCCCGGCGCAGCGCCCGACGCAGGAGGTGGGCTATATCCTGTCCGGGCGGCTGGACCTGAGTATTGGGGAGCGGAAATTTACTGTCGGTCCCGGTGACAGTTTCCGGTTTCGCGGCGAGCCCTATGGCTGGGCCAATCCCTATGACATCCCTTGCGTGGCGATCTGGGTGATCGCCCCGCCGGTGTATTGAGGGCGCGCCATGAGCTATCACGCCTGGACCGTCTTTGCGCTCTTCTGGGTGGTGTTTGTCACCACGCCGGGGCCAAATGCGGTCAATTGCATCACCAACGGTATGACCATCGGGTTTCGGCGCAGCCTCTGGGGGGTGTTGGCGATCCTGACGCAAGCGACGCTGTTCCTGAGCCTGTCGGCAGCGGGGATCACGGCGCTGATCGCGGCCTCGCCACTGGCGTTTCAGGTGGCCAAGCTGATCGGGGCGGGGTTCCTGATTTACCTCGGGGTGCGCGGTTGGATCCTGGCGCGGCGACCTGTTGAGGCGGGGGAGGCCCCGAAAGGCTCGGTCTATTGGCGGGCGCTGGCGATTGCCACGATCAACCCCAAGAGTGTGGCGGGCTATCTGGCGGCGTTTTCGCAATTCGTGCAGCCCGACGTGCCGATTGGCGCGCAGATGTGGGTGATATTCCCCACGGCGCTGAGCCTGACGACGCTGAGCTATGTGGGCTACACCGCGCTTGGGGCGGGGCTTGGCCGGGCTGCGCTGGGGGCTGTGTTCAATGTCTGGCTGCGGCGGGGGATGGCCGCCTGTTTCGTGATCTATGGCGTGGCTCTGGGCAGCGCCGCAACACCGGGGAGAGGATGATGCACAAGGGATCGTGTCTGTGTGGAGATGTGACATTTACGGTGAATGCGGCACCGAAAGGCGCGAGCGTGTGCCATTGCGGGCAGTGCCGCAAGCAATCGGGGCATGTCTGGGCCTCGGCCTATGTGGCGCGGTCGGATTTGAGCATTTCGGGACCCGTGAGCTGGTACGCGGCGAGCGACATCGCCAAGCGCGGCTTTTGCCCCAAATGCGGCTCGTTCCTGTTCTGGGCCGCTCACGCGGAGGACACCATGAGTTTCGCGCTGGGGGCGCTGGAGGCACCGACCGGACTGCGCTTGGAGAAGCACATCTTTGTCAAGGACAAGGGTGATTATTACGACATCGCGGACGGCGTGCCGCAGAAGGACTGAGGGAGAGGGACATGGCGGAATTTCCGGGCACGGCGCGGGTCGTGATCATCGGCGGGGGCGTGGTGGGTGCGTCCTGCCTCTATCATCTGGCCAAGGCGGGGTGGAGCGATTGTTTGCTGCTCGAAAAGAACGAGTTGACCGCTGGCAGCACATGGCATGCGGCGGGCAATGTGCCGACCTTCTCGACCAGCTGGTCGGTGATGAACATGCAGCGCTATTCCACCGAGCTTTATGCACGCCTTGGCGCGGAGGTGGATTATCCGATGAATTACCACCAGACCGGCTCGATCCGTCTGGCGCATAGCCGCGAGCGCATGCAGGAGTTTCAGCGCGCGCGGGGGATGGGCAAGTATCAGGGGATGGATCTGGAAATCCTCGGGGTGGACGAGATCAAGGCGCGTTACCCGTTTCTGGAGACGCATGACCTGCAAGGCGCGCTCTATGATCCCAATGACGGCGATATTGATCCCGCACAGGTGACGCAGGCGCTGGCCAAGGGCGCGCGGGACATGGGCGCGACGATCCTGCGGTTCACGCCTGCCACGGGCGTGCGGCGTGAGAATGGGGAATGGATCGTCGAGACCGAGAAGGGCGAAATTCGCTGTGAGTATGTCGTGAACGCCGCCGGGTATTACGCGCAGCGGGTGGGCGAATGGTTCAAGCCTTACGGTGGGCGCACGGTGCCGATGATGGTGATGAGCCATCAGTATCTACTGACCGATGAAATCCCGGAACTGGAGGCGTGGAGCCGGGAGCAGGGGCACAAATTGCCGCTCTTGCGCGATGTCGACAGCTCTTACTACCTGCGGCAGGAAAAATACGGTCTGAACCTCGGGCCCTATGAGCGCAATTGCAAGGCGCATTGGGTGAAGCCTGACGATCCGATGCCGGAGGATTTCAGCTTTCAGCTCTACCCCGACGATCTGGAGCGGCTGGAGTGGTATATCGAGGATGCGATGGCGCGGGTGCCGTTGCTGGGGCAGGCGGGGATTTCCAAGGTCATCAACGGCCCCATTCCCTATGCGCCCGATGGTCTGCCGCTGATTGGCCCGATGCCGGGGGTGCCCAATGCGTTCGAGGCCTGTGTCTTTACCTTTGGCATCGCGCAGGGCGGCGGCGCGGGCAAGGTGCTGGCGGAATGGGTGACGGAAGGCGCGACCGAATGGGACATGTGGGCCTGTGACCCGCGCCGCTATACCGATTACACCGACCGGGACTATTGCATCGCCAAGGGGATGGAGGTGTATGGGCATGAATATGCCATGCATTTCCCGTGGCACAGATGGCCCGCGGCGCCGGATCGCAAGGTGAGCCCGGTGCATGACAAGGTGAAGGCGCTTGGCGGCGTCATGGGCGTCTACAATGGTTGGGAGCGGGCGAACTGGTTTGCCAAGCCCGGCGACGACACCTCGGAGGCCGCGACGCAGACCTGGGACCGCGCGGGTCCGTGGGAGGCGCGCATTCGCGAGGAATGCGAGGCGGTGCGCGATGCCTGCGGCGTGCTCGATCTGCCGGGGTTCACGCGGCTCTGGATCGAGGGGGCGGGGGCAGATGACTGGCTGCGCGGCTTTGTGACGGGGGGATTGCCCAAGGTGGGGCGGATGAACCTTGTTTATGTGGCCGACAAGCGCGGGCGGATCGTGACGGAGTTTTCCTGCATCCGGCTGAAGGAGGACAGTTTCGTGCTGATCACGGCGGCCACCGCGCAATGGCATGACGGCGAATTGGTGCGAAAGGCGCTGCCCGAGGGGCTGAGCCTGCGCGAGACCACGACGGAGCGCGATGCGCTGCTCCTGGCGGGGCCGAAAAGCCGCGAGATTCTGGCGGGGCTGACTGATGCCGATCTGAGCCTGCCGTGGTTGAGCCATCAGCATGCGACCATCGCGGGGCAAAAGGCGTTTCTGGCGCGGGTGAGCTTTACCGGCGAATTGGGCTGGGAAATCCATGCCGAGAATGCGGCGATCCCGGCGATCTATGAGGCGTTGATGGCGGCGGGGGTGAAACCCTTTGGCATGTTCGCGCTGAATTCCTTGCGCATCGAGAAGGGCTATCGCGCGTGGAAAGGTGATCTGAGCACCGATTATTCGATGCTGGAGGGAGGGCTGGACCGGTTCGTCAAACTGGACAAGCCGCAGGATTTCCCTGGCAAGGCGGCGATTTTGGCCGAGAAGCAGCGGGGCGTGAAGAAACGCTTTGTCACGCTGATCGTCGAGGCCAAGGCAGCGGATGCGCCCTATATGTCTACGCTCTGGCATGACGGGCAGATCGTGGGCGAAACCACGAGCGGGGCCTGGGGCTATCGCGTGAATGCCAGCGTGGCCCTGGGCATGTTGCGCGCAGATCTGGCGGTGCCGGGAACCGAAATCGAGGTGGAGATTTACGGGGAACGCTGCCGCGCGGTGGTGCAGCCCGACGCGCCCCTCTGGGATCCGGAGAATGAGCGGTTGCGGGCATGACCCTGCCTGAAACCATGTGCGGCGTGCATCTCACCCGTCATGGCGGACCTGAGGCCTTGGCGTGGCGCGCGGATATTCCGGTGCCACGGCCCGGCCCCGGCGAGGTGCTGGTGCGGGTGCGGGCGGCGGCTGTCAACAACACCGACATCAACACCCGCGAGGGGTGGTATGCGGCAGAGGTGACAGTGGCCACCGGCGAGACTGCGGACGGTGTGGAGAGCGGCGGCTGGGCGGGCGCGCTGGCGTTTCCGCGTATTCAGGGCGGTGATCTCTGTGGCGAGGTGGTGGCGCGCGGGCCGCAGGTCGAAACGCCTGCGCTGGGCGCGCGCGTCACGTGCCCGATCAACATTCCGCGCCCGACCGAGGAAAATCCGGTCGGATTCATCGCGCTCGGGTCCGAGATCGACGGCGCCTTTGCGCAATACTGCCTGATGCGCGCCGATGACCTCTATGACGTGAGCGATGTGCCGCTCTCGGATATCGAGCTTGCGGCTCTGCCATGCGGTTTTGGCACGGCGCTGGGCCTGTTGGACCGGGCGGGTGTGGGGCCGGGGCAAGAGGTGTTGATCACCGGCGCCTCTGGCAATGTCGGCCTTGCGGCAGTGCAGCTTGCGGCGGCGATGGGCGCGCGCGTGACGGGGATTGCAGCCGCCGCCAAGGCGGCGGTGTTGCGCGAGGAAGGCGCGGCAGAGGTGATCGCGCGCGACGCGCCCTTGCCGCAGGATCGCTATGACGCGGTGATCGACCTTGTGGGCGGCGCGGGCGTTGCCGCGCTGATTGATGCGTTGCGCCCCGGCGGGCATTATGCCGTGGCCGGTGCCGTTGCCGGACCGATGATCACGGTTGATCTGAGGCGCATTTATCTGCGCGACATCACGCTGCATGGCTGCACCTATCAGGCGCCGGAGGTGTTTGCCCGGTTGATCGAGATGGCGCGCGCGGGGCGCGTGCGCCCCCGCATTGCCGACACCTACCCGTTGCGCGACATCGCCCGCGCGCAGGCGGATTTTCAGGCCAAGACCCATGCTGGGAAATTGGTGCTTTTACCCCCGGAGGACAAAGAATGACCGAAATCACGCTGCTCGATGGCTCTATCGGGCAGGAATTGGTGAAACGCTCGGGCGACCGGGCGACGCCGCTCTGGTCGACGCAGGTGATGATTGACCATCCCGGGATCGTCCGGTTGGTGCATGACGATTATTTCGCGGCGGGGGCCACGGTGGCCTCGACCAATACCTATGCGGTGCTGCGCGACCGGCTGACGCGCGTCGGATTGCAGGATGAGGTGGCGCGGCTGACCGATGTGGCGGTATCGGCAGCGGTGGCGGCACGCGATGCCCATGGCTCGGGCCGGGTGGCCGGAGCGATCGGGCCTCTGGTGCAGTCCTATCGGCCTGACCTCTGCCCGCCCGCCGCAGAAGCCGCCGCTCTCTACGCCGAGAATGTGGCGCTGCTCAGGGATCGGGTGGACCTGATCCTGCTGGAAACCATGGCCTCGGTCGATCAGGCGCGCGGCGGCTTGATGGCGGCGGGGCAGAGCGGCCTGCCGGTCTGGCTGGGGGTCACGGTGATGGATGATGACGGAACGCGGCTGCGTTCGGGCGAGGCGTTGGGCGATCTGGCCCCGTTGGTGGCCGAGTTTGCGCCCGAGGCGGTGTTGATCAACTGCACGCGGCCTGAATCGGTGGCGGCGGGGCTGGAGATCGTGCGCGGGTTCGGCGTGCCTTTCGGGGCCTATGCCAATGGCTTTACCTGCATCAGCGCTGGCTTTCTGGGGGCGGCGCCCACGGTGGATGCGCTGGAGCAGCGCAGCGATCTGAGCCCGGACGCCTATGCCGATTTTGCCATGGGCTGGGTCGCGCAAGGGGCCAGCATCGTGGGCGGTTGCTGTGAAGTGGGGCCTGCGCATATCGCGGAACTGGCACGGCGGCTGCGCGCGGCCGGGCATGACATCGTCTGAGACTTTCATCGTTATATCATGGGGTTATGAATGACCGATCTTCCAACTCAGGCCCGTGTGGTCATCATCGGCGGCGGCGTCGTGGGCTGTTCCGTGGCCTATCATCTGACCAAGCTCGGTTGGCAGGATGTTGTCCTGCTGGAGCGCAAGCAATTGACATCGGGCACCACCTGGCATGCGGCCGGGCTGATCGGGCAATTGCGTGCCTCGGCCAATATGACGCGGCTCGCGCGGTATTCGGCAGAGCTCTACACCGGGCTTGAGGCCGAGACCGGCGTTGCCACCGGGTTTCGGCAAGTGGGATCGGTGTCGGTCGCGCTGACGGGGGAGCGGCTGGAGGAACTCAAGCGCAATGCCGCGATGGCGCGCGCCTTTGGCGTGCCGGTCGAGGAGATGAGCCCGAGCGAGATCAAGCTGCGCTATCCGCATCTCAATCTTGACGGCGTTACGGGCGGGGTCTGGTTGCCCACGGACGGGCAGGCGGACCCCGCGAATATCGCGCTGGCGCTGGCCAAGGGCGCGCGCAACCGCGGCGCGCGGGTGCAGGAGCGGGTCAAGGTCACGGGGATTGCCCGCGCCGGGCGGCGCGTGACCGGGGTCGACTGGCAGGGCGAGGACGGCAGCGCGGGCCATATCGCCTGTGAGATGATCGTCAATTGCGCGGGCATGTGGGGGCATGAGGTGGGCCGGATGGCGGGCACCAATGTGCCGCTGCATGCCTGTGAGCATTTCTATATCGTGTCCGAGCCGATTGCGGGATTGACGCAATTGCCGGTCCTGCGGGTGCCCGATGAATGCGCCTATTACAAGGAAGATGCCGGCAAGATCATGCTGGGCGCATTCGAGCCGGTGTCAAAGCCCTGGGGGATGAATGGCATCCCCGAGAGTTTCGAATTTGACCAGCTGCCCGAGGATTTCGACCATTTCGAACCGATCCTGGAGGCGGCGGTGAACCGGATGCCGATGCTGGCCGAGGCGGGAATTCACACCTTCTTTAACGGTCCGGAAAGTTTTACCCCCGATGATGCCTATCATCTGGGGCTCTGCCCCGAGATGGACAATGTCTGGGTTGCCGCCGGGTTCAATTCCATCGGCATCCAGTCGGCCGGGGGGGCGGGCCATGCGCTGTCGCTCTGGATGGATGCGGGAGAGCGGCCATTTGATCTGGGTGATGTGGATGTGGCGCGGATGCAGCCCTTTCAGGGCAACAAGCGCTATTTGTTCGAGCGGTCCACCGAGACGCTGGGCCTGCTTTATGCCGATCATTATCCGTATCGGCAAAAGGCCACGGCGCGCGGTGTGCGGCGCACGCCGTTTCATGCGCAGCTCTTGGCCCAAGGTGCTGTCATGGGCGAACTGGCGGGCTGGGAGCGGGCCAATTGGTATGCAGAGGCCGGGCAGGAGCGGGAGTATCGCTATAGCTGGAAGCGGCAGAACTGGTTTGAGAACACGGCGGCGGAGGTGCGGGCCATTCGCGGGGCCGTGGGCATGTACGATATGTCGAGTTTCGGCAAGCTGCGGGTCGAGGGCCGCGACGCCGAGGCGTTTTTGAACCATGTCTGCGGGGCGGATATGTCGGTGGCGCCGGGACGGATCGTCTATACGCAGTTCCTGAATGCCAAGGGCGGTATCGAGGCCGATGTGACGGTGACGCGGCTGAGCGAGAGCGCCTATCTGGTGGTGACACCGGCGGCGACGCGGCTGGCGGATGAAACCTGGCTGCGGCGGCATGTGGGGGAGCGCGCGGTCGTGATCACCGATGTGACGGCGGGCGAGGGCGTGCTGGCCGTGATGGGGCCGAAGGCGCGCGACCTCATGCGCGCGGTCTCGCCCGATGATTTCTCGAACGCTGCGCATCCCTTTGGGCAGGCCCGGCAGATCGAGATCGGCATGGGCGTCGCGCGGGTGCATCGCGTGTCCTATGTGGGCGAGTTGGGATGGGAGATCTATGTGAGTGCCGATATGTGCGGCCATGTGTTCGAGGTGCTGCATGCGGCGGGGGCGGACCACGGGCTGAAACTCTGCGGGATGCACGCGATGGACAGTTGTCGCATCGAAAAGGCGTTCCGGCATTTCGGCCATGACATCACCTGCGAGGATCACGTGTTGGAGGCGGGGCTTGGCTTTGCCGTGGCCACGGGCAAGGCCGATTTCATCGGGCGCGAGGCCGTTCTGGCCAAGCGCGAGGCGGGGTTGGAGCGGCGGTTGGTGCAGTTTCGCCTGACGGACCCCGAGCCGATGCTCTATCACAACGAGCCCTTGCTGAGGGACGGCGAGATCGTGGGCTATCTGAGTTCGGGCGCCTATGGGCATCATCTGGGAGGGGCGATGGGCCTCGGCTATGTGCCCTGCGCGGGCGAGAGTGCCGAGCAGGTTCTGGCCTCGGGCTATGAGGTCGATGTGGCCGGGGTCAGGGTGAAGGCGGAGGCGTCGCTCAGGCCGATGTATGATCCCAGATCCGAGCGTGTGAAGGCATGAGGCGGAGTGGGGGGCCAGCCCCCCACACCCCCCGAGGTATTTTGGGCCAGATGAATGTGGGAGTGGTCATGGCGGGGCGGGTCGTGTAAGGCGCGGCCATGAGTGACTATGATCCGCCGACCGATCCGCTTGAGGTGCTGCATGACGATCACGAGATCGTCGTGGTGAACAAGCCTGCGGGCCTATTGAGTGTGCCGGGCAAGGGCGAGCATCTGGCCGATTGCCTGATGGCGCGGGTGCGCGATGTGTTTCCCACCGCGCTCTTGGTGCATCGGCTGGATCGCGACACCTCCGGCGTGATGATCTTTGCGCTGACGCCCCATGCGCAGCGGCATCTGGGGCTGCAATTCGAGAAGCGGCAGACGCGCAAGACCTATGTGGCGCGGGTCTGGGGGCGGATGGAGCCGGAAACCGGCGTGGTCGATCTGCCGCTCATCGTGGATTGGCCCAAACGCCCGTTGCAAAAGGTCTGTCACGAGACCGGGCGCGCGGCCTTGACCGAATGGCGGGTGCTGCGCGCGGGGGACGAGGAGAGCCGGGTGCGGCTGAGCCCCAAGACCGGGCGGAGCCATCAGCTGCGGGTGCATATGCTGGCGCTGGGCCATGTGATTTTGGGCGATCCGCTCTATGCGAGCGGGGCGGCGCGGGATTTTCCGCGCCTGATGCTGCATTCCGAGGAATTGCGGCTGCGCCATCCGGACGGCGGTGCCGGGGTCAAGTTTCGGGCGGCGGCGCCGTTCTGAGGCCGATGTGGGTCACGGTGTGACATAGCTCCAATGCGGTGGCCAGATGCGCCGCCCGTCGATGAATCGGCCCCGTTTGGGTTTCGCGTGAACACGGTTTATGAAGGCCTCCGCGTCAAGAAAAAGGGCCGGGCAAAGATGCCCGGCCCGATCAAGAGAGGATGTTGCGAGGGGGTTAGCCTTGCCATTCTTTCATGGTCTCGAAGTCCTCGACCGTGAGGCTGGTCGTGGCTTGGATGGACGACGTCACGCTGTCCGCGTCATGGCTGAGGGTGATGTCGTCAAAGTCTACGGCGACCGGCTTTTCGCCCAGCCCGAGAAAGCCGCCAACATCGACGATCACATGCTCGACCTGACCATCATCGGTCACGACAATGTCCGAGATTTCGCCGACATGCTCGTCTGCGCTGTCATAGAGTGCCACGCCTTGAAGATCCTCGGCGGTGAGGGCCGCGCGCTCGTCGCCGGACAGTTCCGGCATGGTTGCGGCGTCGGCAGTGCTGGTTGTGTCCGCCGTGGATCCAGCATTGGCCTCTGGGTTCGCCTTGGTCCCCGACTGGCCGGTCGTCATGTCAGAGGACTCGGTCGCGCTTGGGGCGGTCTGATCGGTGGTGTCCGACTGCGCCAGAACCGGCATTGCGCTGAGTGCGACGATTGCGGTGGTTGCGAGAATGCGTTTCATGGATGAGCTCCTTTGTCCTGCATTGATGAGAGGCCGCAGAGAGGCGGCCCTCTGTCAATCCAACCGTCAGAGGCGCGCAAGGTTTCAAAGAATGGTCAAAATATACTTGTGAACCTGAAGGAACTTTGACGGCTGTCGCGCGTTTTCCGGGGACGTGCCCCCGCCTGCTGCGGGCTGGCCTCTGCGGGGTCCAGATGTGGCGCGCCCTGCAAGATTGGAGTTTGGAACATGCTTGAGATTACTGGCATTGGCGGGATCATTCTGTTGATCCTCGATATTTGGGCTATCATTTCGGTTGTGGGGTCGGGGGCGACCACGGGCAAGAAGGTGCTTTGGGTGGTGCTGGTCCTGTTGCTGCCGCTTTTGGGCTTTATTCTGTGGCTCTTGTTCGGGCCGCGCTCTGGCCGGGTGTAATGCCGTCTTTATGCCAAGGCCGAGGGCATCTCGTCTTTGGGCCGTCGTGCTTTTTCAGGGAACCGAACGGGGGAAGGCGCGTTACAAGACCATGGTCAACGTGATGCGCTGACCGTCCGGAGCCTGACTGTCATCCCCCAGATGCAAGCCAAGCTCTGCCGCACCCGGCCCGTGTCCCTGGGGTGCGTGCCCCCGCCTGTCCCGGCGGGGGCATTTACGACAGATCGTCCGGGAGACCGGCCTTGGATTCAACCTCTGATCGGCAGGACCATGACCCAGAGCAGGCCCGCGCAGGGTGATACAGCGGCAGATGCGATCACAGACCTCAAGGTTCTGATTACCGCGGAAGAGGCGTATCCGGCTTTGGAGCGCGCCTTTCTGCAGGCGCAGACCGAGATTTCGGCCTGTTTCCGGGTGTTTGACCTGCGGACGCGATTGCGCTCTGCCGAGGCGCGCGCAATCGGTGCCACGTGGTTTGATCTTTTCGTTCACACGCTTGATCGCGGGGTGTCGATCCGTCTGCTGGTCTCCGATTTCGATCCGATCGCGGCGGTGCATCTGCACCGGTTGGCATGGCAAACCCTGCGTCAGATCGCGGCGGTACGGGAAATGGCGCAGCCAGAGGCGCGGCTCGACTTTACCGTGGCGCTGCATGAGGCCAAGAGCGGGCTATTGCCGCGCGTGCTGTTCTATCCGCTGGTGCGGATGAAACTCCGCGAGATGGTGGACCGCTGGTGCCACATGACCAAACCGGAACGCGAGCGGTTCCGGGTCGAGACGCCGCGCTTGCGCAGCCTTTGCCGTGTGGATGCGCGGGATCAGCTCTGTTTTCCGCTGCGGTTGATGGACCTGCACCCGGCGACGCATCATCAGAAGCTGGCGGTGTTCGACCGCCGTCTGGTTTATATCGGCGGTCTCGATCTTAATGAGCGGCGGTATGATACCAAGCGCCATCGCCAAGAGCCGAACCAGACCTGGCATGATGTGCAGGTTCTTGCGACGGGCCCGGTTGCCGAGGCAGCACAGGCACATCTGGAGGGGTTTCTGGCGGCGGTTGCGCGTAAATCCGCGCCGCCGCCCTCTGTGCCGGGATTCTTGCGCACGCTGTCGCGCCGCCGGTTGAGCGCGCCGATGCGGTTGTCACCGCATACGGTGCTGCGCGAGATAGAGCGCGCGCATATCGCGGCGATCGCCAAGGCGGAGCGGCTGATTTATCTGGAAACGCAGTATTTTCGGTATGTGCCGCTGGCGCGGGCGCTGGCGCGGCGGGCCCGGCAATGCCCGGACCTGCGCCTGATCCTTGTTTTGCCAGCAGCCCCTGAGGAGGTGGCGTTTTCCAGTGATCCGGGCCTTGATGGGCGGTTTGGCGAGCATCAGCAGGCGCGCGCGCTGGCCTATCTCAAGGCGGCGTTCGGGCCTGAGCGGTTGGTGATCGCGTCGCCGGTGCAGCCACGCGCCAGCGACAGCGCCGCGCGCGATGCGCTGGAGGGCGCGCCGCTGATCTATGTGCATTCCAAGGTTTCGATCTTTGATGAGGCGGAGGCGATAGTTTCTTCTGCCAATCTCAACGGACGCAGCATGAGATGGGACACCGAAGCGGGGCTGCATGTGACCCGGAGCGATCAGGTGGCCGAGCTTCGGGCAAGGGTCATGGGCTGTTGGTTGCCAAAGGAGGCGGATGCATCGTTTCTGGATATCGAAACGGCCTTTGGTGCGTGGCAGGACATGGTCGGTGGAAATAGTGTGTTGCCGCCCCGGCATCGTGCGGGATTTCTGGTGGATTACGATTCCGATGTTGCCAAGGCGATTGCCATGCCCTTGCCGGGCATGCCCGAAGAGGTGGTTTAAGGCCCGCTCTCGTGTGGTTTGCCGTCAACTGCGAAGATGTCGAGCAGGGCCAGGGCGATGACCAGAACCGGAATGGCGATGATGCCGCCAATGGGACCCCACAGCCAGAGCCAGAATACCAGCGATACGAAGATCAGGAGCGGGTTTACAGAAATGTGGCGTCCGACGAGGGCGGGCGTTGCGAACTGGGCCTCAAGCATGTTGAGCGCCAGAAAGATCGCAGGCGGCGCCAGAACCATCAGGTCGTCAAAGGCCACGATGCCCGCGACAAGCAGCCCCGCAGTTACGGTCATCGGCCCGACGTAGAGCACGAAATTAAGCAAGGCCGCGACCATGGCCCAGACGAAAGGCCCCGGCAGGTTGATCAGCAAGAGCGCCCCGCCCAAGGCCGCGCCAAGGCCGGCATTTATACTGGAAATCGCGAGAAAATAGCGGGCCACCAGCCGCTCGGCATTGGTAAAACGGCGGAGAAGGTCGGCGGTATCGTCCGGGGTGCCGATCCATAGCGAGAGCCACGCATACATGCCTTTACGGGTCAGCAAAAAGAAGAAAAGCGTGCCGCAAAAGACCAGCACCTGCGCCAGAACCAGAGGGGCCATGAAGAGTGCACTTGTGATACTTGGTATGCTGCCGCCTTCCCCAGTGTCCTTTGCGGGGTTTGGAGCGGCCCCAAGTGCGGCCTCGACCTCTCGGTTGATTTCTTGCAGGCCGCGAATGAGGTTGCTGAATTCTGCGATGATCGAGCGGAGTTCGTATTGGATGCGCGGCAGTTCTTCGGCGATCTGCCAGATCACGGGTTCGGCCAGGATGGCCAGGATGCCAATGGCCGAGACCCCGAGGATCAACACGGTCGAGGCGGCGAGACCTGGGGAAAAGCCGATCCGTTCGAAGACATCCGTGACAGGGGCGAGCATGACCCCGGTGACGATGGCCAAGGTCATCGGTGCGAAGATATCAGCGCCGATCTTGAGGGCGGCAAAGCTGAGGATGAGTGCGATCACGATCACCGCCATGCGAAGAGTCGGATCATCGTTGACGGATAATCTGTGCATGACGATGAGAACGCATGAGCGCGCGATTGGTTCCGTGGCGCAGGAAATTGACCCTGTGACGGTTTTAGATCAGCGGGCGGGTCATTGGCGTGCGGTCGCGGTCAAGTTGCGCAATAGCGCAAAGACGGTCACGGTCATGGACCGTCAGACGACCGTTCTGCCATGTGGCCGCCCCCTGTTCGCGCAGGCGTTTGAGCATCTTGTTGACATGCACCACCGAGAGGCCAAGTGCGTCGGCGAGATCCTGTTGCCGGTAGGGCAGGGGCATGTCCGCGCCACGGGTCAGGCCAATCGCCGCGCCGCGATCGAAGAGACGCATAAAGGCGCGCGCGATGCGCTCGATCCCGCTCATATGCCCGAGGATCGCGAGGCTCTCGCCCAGAAGGTGCTCTTCGACGGCGGCAATCCAGGTCAGGTCATAGGCGCGGTCGGGATGGTCGCGAAACAAGGCCCAAAGGCGTTTGCGGTCAAAGACGCAGAGTTTCATATCTGTTGTCGCCTCGACGGAATGTTGCATTTCCTGCATCACCCCCGCTTGTAACCCGATGAAATCGCCGGGCATCACGAAGTTGATGACCTGTCGTTCGCCCGAGAGCAGGGTCTTGTAGCGAAGGCCCATGCCGCTGAGGGCGGTGTAGAGCTGCGGGCTGTTGGAGGCCTCCATCATCAGGGTGGAGCCGCCTTCAACCTCAAGCTCGCCGGTTTTGAAACCCTGCATGAAGGCCACCTCAGTGTCCGTCATTGGCGCAAAGATGGCGCGGCTGCGCAGCGGGCAATTCTGACAATCTGTAACCATGCGAAAACTCCGTCGAGATGTCATAGTTTAATGCAGAAGGTCGGATTATGTTCCAGAATGAGGGATGTTTGGACCTGATACGATGAAAGAGCCCCTTATGCCCTATGATGAGACGACGCCGCCGGAGCCGCCGGTCTATATCGTCTTGGACAGCAACATATTGATTGCAGAGGATCTTTGTGGCGCACTTCAGGCGGTGGGCCCCTGTCGTGTTCTCAATGTGCCGCACCCGGATGAGTTGATTCGCGTGCTCGACGGAGAGACGCGTATTTCGGCGGCGTTTCTTGAAATGCGTTATGATCAGGTGGTGGAGGCGGCGCTTGACCGCGCGCTCGCCCGGCGGGGTGCACGGATCGTGCTGACCATGGGCGAAGACGACGAGATCAAAGTTGCCAAGCAAGGCTGGGCCATGCTTGTGCGTCCCTTTACCGATGACATGGTGCGCGGTGTGTTGCCCCCCTTGGTCAAGGGTGCGTGACGCGCTGAGGTCTGGTAAAGGGTCTTAGGGGCGTGGCGCGCGTGCGGCGCGACCGGCCTGCAAGCCGACGGCAAAGGCCTCGGCGACCTGCAGCAGCGGTTCTCTGGCAGCGGGGTGCGGCGGGGCGGTCTCTGCGTCGGTTGAGTGACTGCCAAAGGCCAGGAAGCACATGCCAAGGAGCAAATAGAGCCCCCCAATCACGGCATGGGCGATAAGCGCGCTCTGATATGTGGCGATCAGAATCCAGAGCGCCACGGTCAGAAAGGCCAAGCCCGCCATACCAAATATTACACCTGCCACGGTAAAGGCCGCCGCACGCGCCGCATGGCGCGCCCGACGGCGGATGTCAGAGACAAGGCCGCTCATCGGTTATTTCCGGCCTGTCAGGAACCCGAGCAAAAAGCCCACCCCCACCGCAAGGCCAACTGCGGCCGCGGGCTGGTTGCGCACGGCATCGGCCGCCTGTTGGCCCATGTCCTCGGCGCGGTGCTGTGCGGCGTGCAGCTGTTCGGAGCTGGCGTCGCGCAGCTGTGACACCTTGCGGCGTGCGCCATCCACCGCCGCATCGCGGGTAGTCCCGCCAAGGCCTGCGAGGGTTTTCGAAATGGCCGAAATATCCTCTCGCAGTGTCGAAATCTGCTGGGAGAGGTGATCCATTTCGTCTTGCGGCGATGTGTCGGCGGATTTTGCCTGTGCCATTGGGGCGTCCTTTCATGTTGTTTCATAATGCTCAACGCAGGCGGGCGCGCGATGTTCCGGGCATTCTGGAAAAAAGCGTTTTTGAGGGAAAAGACGGTGCTGCGGGAACCAAACAGGGCTGTGCCCGTTGGGTTAGCAATCGAAACCTTGTTGCTTTGAAAGGAGATTCCGATGCTTTATTGGGCACTTGTCTTTTTGGTGGTCGCGCTGATCGCCGGTGTTTTGGGGTTTGGCGGCGTTGCCTCGGCCTCGGCGGGGATTGCGCAGATCCTGTTCGTGATCTTTCTTGTGTTGTTTGTCGTGGCGATGATCGCACGCGCCTTGCGTGGCCGCGCGCCGTGAGTGAGACGGCATAGGACCCCGCGCCCATCGCGCGGGGTCTTCTTCTGGTCAGATCAGCCCTGAAGTGTTTCGGTGCTGGCAAAGAACATGGCTTGGCTCACGGCGGATTGCACCTGTTCCTCGCTATAGGGTTTGGTGATCAGAAAGGCCGGTTCCGGCCGTTCGCCGGTCAACAGGCGCTCGGGGAAGGCGGTGATGAACACGATGGGCCGTTCCCCCAGTTCCTTGAGGATGTGATTGACCGCGTCGATGCCGGATGATCTGTCGGCCAGCTGAATGTCGGCGAGGATCATGTCGGGCGGGTCGCGACGGGCGAGTTTCACGGCCTCATCGCGGGTGCGGGCGATGCCGGTAACATCATGGCCCATATCTTCGACAATGGCGCGAATATCCATGGCGATGATCGCCTCATCCTCGATGATCATGATCCGTCCGCTGATCGCGTTGGTCATTTCGGTGCGCGCGATGGTCAAGAGCGTGCTGACCTCCTCCGCCGTGCCGCCGATGATCTGGGCGATTTCGGACACGCGAAACCCTTCGATGCTGTGCAGCAACAGCGCCTCGCGGGTGTTCGGGGTGAGGGTGGACAGCCGCCATTGCGCGCGCGCCTCGGGGGAAGAGGCACCGTCAGCCTCGGCAATGGGAGCGCCGGAGGACATCCATATCTGATGAAAGGCGTGGAAGAGCGCAGGTTTTGGCGCGAGGCCGCTATTGAAGACAGTGCGATCCTCAAGCAAGGCCTCGAGCGTGGCGAGCGCGTAGTGATCGCCTGTCTGCTGATTGCCGGTCAGGGCGCGTGCATAGCGCCGCAGATAGGGGAGGTGTTCAGCGATCTGAGTGCTCAGATCCGGCTGGGGCGTTGTGTCCGTCATGTCTGTCCTCAAAAAATGCATCCTTTGAGGGAACCAAACGCCGAGCTGCGTGTTATGTTCCCGACCGGGTGCAGAAAAGTGCCGTTCTCTTCATGGCAGATGAATAGGCGAAATGGAAAAGAATCGCAGGACCAAGAAATTGACTCAAACGATCGACGAGAATCTCCGGCGTGCCTATGCGGACACGGCCAAGGAGCCCGTACCGGACCGCTTTATCAAGCTGCTGGAGCAGTTGCGCGAGCAAACGGACGAGAAGCAAAAGCCGTCTGGTGACGACTCGTGATGGATGATCAGACGCCCCGAATGGACCCGCGCGACGAATTGATCGGGCATTTGCCTGCAATGCGCGCCTTTGCCCTGAACCTGACGCGCAATTCCGCGACGGCGGATGATCTGGTGCAGGACGCGGTGGTCAAGGCGTGGGGAAATTTTGACAAGTTCAAGCCCGGCACCAATCTGCGCGCGTGGCTGTTCACCATTCTACGCAACACCTATTATTCCCTATATCGCAAGCGTCGCCGCGAGGTTGAAGACCCCGATGGCAAGATGGCTGGTCAATTGTCGGAGAAGCCCGCGCATGACGGGCATCTGGCGATGACGGATTTCCACGCGGCCTTTGCGCAATTGACGGACGAGCAACGCGAGGTTTTGATCCTGGTGGGGGCCGAAGGGTTTTCCTATGAGGAGGCCGCCGAAATGTGCGGCTGTGCGGTGGGCACGATCAAGAGCCGAACCAATCGCGCGCGCAAGCGGTTGGCGGAGTTGATGCATCTGGATGATGAGGACGAGTTGGAACTGACCGATTCCGCGACGATGGCCGTCGTAACCGGAACCTCTGTTGCATGAGGTCGCGACTGGCCGCGCTGAGCGGGCTCTGGACGCCTAATCTGGCGCTGCAATTGGGTATTGGGCTGAGCCTTGCCATTCTGCCGCTTGGGTTTGTGTCGGTCTATCAGACCTACAAGGTTCTGGAAGAACGGCAGGCCCTGTCGGAAACCGCGCTCTTGGAGCAGACCCAGCAGGCGGTGTCGGAGAGCCGCGACATCATCCAATCCGCGCTGAGCACGGCCGAGACTCTGGCGATCACGGTGTCGGTCTTTGATACCGAGGAGGAGACCTGCGATGCGGTGATGGCGCGGGTTGTGGAAGAGAGCCCGATCTATAGTTTTGCGGGGTTTGTCGATGACACGCTCTCGCTGGTCTGTGCGTCGAATGGCGGGCGGCAAGATCTGAGCAATCTGGCGTCCATCCGTTCCGAGCTTACGGGGCGGCGGACCGAAATTCTGATGCATCCACTGGAATTCATCGGGGGGATTGCCACGGTCAGTGTTGCGGTGCCGGTATTCGCGGCGGGGCAATTTCGTGGAACGGTCTGGATCGCGGTGCCGATCAGTGCCTTGAATGACCAGCTGTCGACGGTGGTACCCGATGTCGATCTGGTGCTGTTTCAATCCGAGGGCGAGATTGTCGCCACTGCGGAATTTTCGGATTTTCGGCGCTCGGTTTTGCCTGCCTCACATGGGCTAGAGGACCTGGCCGACAGCGGGCGGCAGACGTTTCGCGACGTGAATCAGGATGGTATTACCCGCGATTTTGCGGTGGTGCCGATTGTGGGTGACCGGGTGCTGGCGCTGGGCAGTTGGGAGCCGCGACACAAGAGCGGATGGCTGCCGGGATATGAGGGCACCTTTGCGCTCTATCTGCCGCTGGCGATGTGGGTGATCACGATCATCGTGGCCTATATTGGGGTCAATCATCTGGTGATCCGGCATGTGCGCCGTCTGCGATCCTGGATGCGGCTATATGCGGCGGGACGCGGTGGCCTGGACAAGGCCCGGCTCGACAATGCGCCCGAAGAGTTGGAGGTGGTGGCCGAGGCATTTCGGGCGATGACGCGGCGGCTGTCAGAGCAGGAGCGGCGGCTGGAGGAAGACCTGAACGAAAAGACCGTGCTGTTGCGCGAGGTGCATCACCGGGTCAAAAACAATCTTCAGCTGATTTCAAGCATGCTCAACATGCAGATTCGCGCGACGGGCAGTCTTGAGGCCAAGCATCTCTTGCGGCGGGTGCAGGATCGGGTGATGGCGCTGTCGGCGATTCACCGATACCTTTATCTGGCGCGCAAGCTGTCGCTGGTGCGGGCCGACACGCTGCTTGAGGATATCATTCAGCAATTGGTTATCGTCGGAACCTTGGACGACAGGGGGCGGCAGATCGCGGTGACAACCGCGATGGAGCCTGTGGAAATCAGTCCGGATCAATCGGTGCCCCTGTCCCTCTTGACGACAGAAGCCGCGATCAACGCCGTGAAATATTGCGGCATGTCGCGTGGCACCGATGCCTGGATCAACATTGCGTTGAAATCGGTCTCGGAGGACAGTTTTTGCCTGAGCGTCGTAAACTCGCGTGCGCCAGATGGGCACACTGCGCAGGAGGCTGAGGTCACGCCGATTGATGGGTCGGGGCTGGGATCGAAGCTGATCGAATCCTTTGTGGCTCAGTTGAACGGCACGCTTGAGATTTCCCCGCAACCGGACCGGTATGAGCTGCATGTTGTCTTTCCGATGACATGGCCCACGCAGGACGAGGACGACGCCTGAGTTTGCCGGAAATATGCGTGGCAGACGGAACCTAATAGGGTGTTCTGCGTTGTCTTAGCACAAGAAATCAAACGGAGATCGCAATGACACGTGCAAAACTTTCCCTCATTTCGCTGCTCTTCATGGGCGTTCTGGCAGGCTGCGAGACGGTCGAGGGTGCCGGTCGCGATATCGAGGATGCCGGACAGGCGGTGACGGGTGCATCGCAGGATGTTCAGAGCTAACCGTTTGATCCGACCCTGTGAGACATATGAGGCGCGCATCTGGTGGATGGGCGCCTCAGTTGCATTCAGGGGGGGGCACGGTCAAGAAATCACGAGCGTTGCGACGCCGGTCGCAGCCCCGATGGCCAAGAGCATCCCGAGCAAGACCAAGAGACCGTCGCCGACAAACATGCCGACGGCGAGGGCGGTAATCACCACGCCCAAGATCGAAGAGGTGAAGGGGATCAGTTCGAGAAAAGGCATCACCGCGCCGAGGATCAGGCAGAAAAGCTGTGGCAGGATCACCAGCGGTTCTGTCACCAGAATGTGCAGACGCCGGCGCGTGACCCGGTCAAGCCAACGCGCGGGGATGCGGAACCAGCGATAGACCTCTCGCACCCGGCTTGTGCGCAGGCGGGCGGCGCGGCCCCAGTGTGGCAGCCAGAGCGATGAGCGGTGGACCATCTGCTGCAAAGACACCGCCGCGATGATGAGCCCGCACAGGGTGGTAAAGCCGGGCACCCCACTGAGCGGCGAAACCAGCGCCAAGGCAGGCAGGATCAGCAGGGGGGCGAAATTGGCCCGTCCGAGCGTATCCACGATATCCCCCACGCTGGTGTAATCCCCGGTCAGGGCATCCCACCCCTGCTCGACCAGATCGGCCGCTGTTTCATGATCTGGTGCTGCGTTCTTTGGCATGTTTGGCGCGGTGCTCCTGCTCTGGCCCGTATCGGGCCCGTATCTGACCCGTCGTCGTTGCCCGGTAGAATAACGCCGTAATGGCCATGTGGTTCCGGCGTTGGGGTGAGTTCGCGCGGCGCAGGTCCTGGCGGAGTATTCAGGTTTTTGGGAACCATACCAAAGGGCGCGCGTTCTTTGACCACATCACGCCACAAGGGCGTGCGTGTCACCGGCCCGCGGCACCTGATGCATAGCGGGTTTGATACGACCCATAGAAGGAGACTTTGCAATGAAACGGCTTCTCACGACAGCACTTTTCACCGGGATGACCTTGGCCAGCGTTGGCCCAGTACTGGCCATGGACAAGACCCTCTCGGGCCTTGATGTCAAGGTTGATCTCAGCGCCTACGCGGACAACAATGTCCTGAAATACTGGCCGACCCTAGAGGCGGACCTTGCCACGGCAATTGCGTCGAAAGTGACGCTGGACGATGCCGCCGACGCGCCAAGAATCGCGGTTGAGATCAACAAGGTGGCGATTGATGGCGATACAATCCTGCCGGATACCGGCGAGTTCAACCAGCTGGAGGGGACGGTTTCGACCTTTGAAGGGCTCAACGATGCCGTTGCCGTCAATGCCGATAGTCTGGAGAACCCCGACAAACAGATCGGCAGCTATGCGTTGCAAATGACGGCTGTCACCGGTGATGCCCCGGCCCCCGAAGGCTGGGTCACGATCGAGCCGTCGCAGGATGATTTCTATGCGGCGCTGGTCGATGCCTATGCAACAACCGTGGTCGAGCGTCTGGACGATTGATCCGGTCTATACCGGCAATAAGGGTCGTGGCGCAGGCCTGCGCCTCGGTCTGAGCCGGTAGGCCAAAAGCAAAAAGGGCGGCGGCATATCAGTCGCCGCTCTTGACCATTTCGGCGCTGTTGCACGCGCCGTGCACAGCCCATGGCATCGGGTTTCTTGAACCCATTTTCTGAGTAGTGGTGAGCCGTGCAGGATTCGAACCTGCGACCCACTGATTAAAAGTCAGTTGCTCTACCAACTGAGCTAACGGCCCACTAGACGCGCTATCTAGAAAGAGCGGGGCGGGGGGTCAACCCCGAAAGTGCAAGATAATTCTGCGATCTGCTGGATTCGTCTCTCGGGCCGGTTTATATGCGCGAGCATGAGCCAAGTGGACCATACCGGATTGCCCTTTTTCAAGATGCATGGGCTGGGAAACGATTTTGTCGTTCTGGATGGGCGCGCGCGCGATCTGGGGCTGACACCTGCGTTGATCATGGCCATCGCCGATCGGCATCGGGGAATCGGATTCGATCAGCTGGCAGTGATCACGCAGGACATGGGTGATGCGCATCTGACGTTCTACAATGCCGATGGCTCGACCTCGGCCGCCTGTGGCAATGCCACGCGCTGTATCGCGCGGCATCTGATGGCGGAAACCGGCAAGACGCGGCTCGATCTGAGCACGGCGCGGGGCGCGCTGGTGGCGGTGGATGCCGGGGCGGGGCTGACCTCGGTCAACATGGGGCAGCCGCAGCTTGACTGGTCCGAGATTCCGCTGGCCGAGGCGATGGATACGCTGGAACTGCCGATCGAGGGCGGGCCGGTGGCCACCGGCATGGGCAATCCGCATTGCACCTTTTTCGTCGCCGATGCCGAGGCGGTGCCGCTGGAGCAATTCGGGCCGCGCTATGAGCATCACCCGCTCTACCCTGAGCGGACCAATGTGCAGGTGGCCACGGTCATTGGCACGGATCACATTCGCATGCGCGTCTGGGAGCGGGGGGTTGGCGTGACGCTGGCCTCTGGCTCGTCGTCCTGTGCGACGGCGGTGGCGGCGGCGCGGCGTGGCCTTACGGGCCGTGCGGTGCGGATTGATCTCGATGGGGGCACGATCCATGTCGACTGGCGCGAAGATGGCGTCTGGATGACCGGAGAGACGGCGCATGTGGCAAGCGGCGTGTTCACGCCTGCGTTTCTGGCGGTCCACCGATGACCGAAGCGCCGAAATTTACCACGCTCGGCTGTCGGCTCAACGCCTATGAAACCGAGGCGATGAAGGAATTGGCGGGCCAAGCGGGCCTGGGCAACGCGGTTATCGTCAACACCTGCGCGGTGACATCCGAGGCGGTGCGCAAGGCGCGACAGGAAATCCGGCGCTTGCGGCGCGAGAATCCGGGCGCGCGGTTGATCGTGACCGGCTGCGCCGCACAGACAGAGCCCGAGACCTTTGCCGCGATGGCGGAAGTGGATGCGGTCATCGGCAACACCGAGAAGATGGCGGCGGATACATGGGCACGGCTGGCCGGGGATTTCATCGGCGAGACCGAGCGGGTCCTGGTCGATGACATCATGTCGGTGCGCGAAACGGCCGGGCATCTGATCGACGGGTTCGGCAGCCGCAGTCGCGCCTATGTGCAGGTTCAGAACGGCTGCGATCATCGCTGCACCTTTTGCATCATCCCGTTTGGCCGGGGCAATTCGCGCTCTGTGCCCGCCGGTGTCGTGGTCGAGCAGATCAAGCGGCTGGTGGGGGCGGGCTATAACGAGGTCGTGCTGACCGGCGTGGACCTGACAAGCTGGGGCGCGGATTTGCCCGCCGCGCCCCGCCTCGGTGATCTGGTGATGCGGATTTTGCGGCTGGTGCCGGACCTGCCGCGCCTGCGGATTTCGTCGATTGATTCCATCGAGGTGGATGAAAACCTGATGCAGGCGATTGCCACCGAGCCGCGTCTGATGCCGCATCTGCATCTGAGCCTGCAACATGGCGATGACCTGATCCTCAAGCGGATGAAGCGGCGCCATTTGCGTGAGGACGCCATTCGCTTTGCCGAGGAGGCGCGACGCTTGCGTCCCGAGATGACCTTTGGCGCGGATATTATCGCAGGCTTTCCGACCGAGACCGAGGCGGCATTCGAGAACTCGCTGCGGCTGGTTGAGGAGTGTCACCTCACGTGGCTGCATGTGTTTCCCTATTCCCCGCGCCCCGGCACGCCAGCCGCCCGGATGCCGCAGGTCAAAGGCCCGGAGATCAAGGCGCGGGCCGCGCGGTTGCGCGCGGCGGGTGAGGCGCGCGTTGCCGCCCATCTGGCCGAACAGCAGGGGCGCGCCCACGCGGTGCTGATGGAGGCCCCGCGCATGGGCCGTACCGAGCAATTCACCGAGGTGGTTTTCGAGAGCGACCGTCCCGAGGGACAGATCGTGCAGGCGCGCGTCACGGGCTGGCAGGGCGGGCAATTGACGGCGGCCTGAGCGCGCAAGGTCCGGCCAGAGCGCGCGGGGCTGGATAGCCGTGAGTATTTGCAGAACGATGAAAGCCGGGGGCCTTGCCAAAAATGCCACAATTCGGGGGCTAGGCCCTTGGTTTTGCTGGACCTGAGGGCAGGGCTTGGGTAGATTCAGGGAAACGGGACGCGAATGATCCCGAACCTTGAGGCAGTATCAGATGTTTCCCGAGCGGTTTGCGAACCTACCGGCCTATGCGTTTCCGCGCCTGCGGAGCTTGCTCGACGCCCATGCGCCGGGGGGCGAGGTCGTGCATATGACGATTGGCGAACCCAAGCACGCGTTTCCGCGCTGGATCGTTGATGTCATTGCGGAAAATGCCGATGGGTTCGGGTCCTATCCGATCAACGAGGGCATGCCCGCGCTGTTGCAGGCGGCGAGCGACTGGGTGGGGCGGCGCTATGGCGTGACGCTTGATCCGGCGAGCCGGATCATGGCGCTGAATGGCACGCGCGAGGGTCTCTATAACGCGATGATGGCGCTCAGCCCGGAACTGAAGGGCGGCAAGCGCCCGGTCGTGCTGGCGCCAAACCCGTTTTATCAGGTCTATATGGTGGCGGCGCTGAGCGTGGGGGCGGAACCGGTTTTCCTGAACGCCACCCATGAGACCGGGCATTTGCCGGATTTCGCGGCGCTGCCCGAAGAGGTTTTGAACCGGGTCACGGTGGCCTATCTCTGCTCGCCCGCCAATCCGCAAGGCACGGTGGCAAGCCGGGAGTATTGGGCCGATCTGATCCGGCTGGCGGAGCGGTATGATTTCCGCATTTTCGCCGATGAATGTTATGCCGAGATCTACCGTGACACGCCCCCGGTGGGTATTCTGGAGGTCGCGCAGGAGATGGGTGCGGACCCAGAGCGGATCGTGGCCTTTCACAGCCTGTCGAAGCGGTCGAACCTGCCGGGGCTGCGCTCTGGCTTTGTCGCCTCTGGCCCCAAGAACATCGCGCAGATGAAGCAGTTGCGCAATTATGCCGGATCGCCCTTGCCGATGCCGTTGCAGCATGCGGCGGCACGGCTCTGGGCGGATGAGGCGCATGTGATCGAAAATCGCCGTCTCTATGGCGAGAAATACGCGATTGCCGATGAGATTCTGGGTAATCTGCCCGGCTATCGCAGCCCGGAGGCTGGATTCTTCCTTTGGCTGCCGGTTGAGGATGGCGAGGCGGCGACGCTGCGGCTCTGGCAGGAAACCGGCGTGCGGGTGCTGCCGGGGGCCTATCTGAGCCAGGAGGCGGGGGGGGTTAACCCCGGTCAAGGCTATGTTCGGGTCGCGATGGTGGCCCCCAAGGATGAGATGGCAGATGGTTTGAGACGGCTGCGTGCCTGTCTCTATGGATGACTGAGGACGAGGGACGAGATGGCATATCAGACGCGCGGGCGCGACCCCTTGCTGGACAGCAACATGGCTGAGGCAATCGAGAAACGCGGCAAGGAATTGCTGGGTCTCGTGCTGATGGCATTGGCGCTGATGGTGGCGGCGATGGTGGTCTCGTATACCCCCGACGATCCAAGCTGGATGTCGGCCACGGATGCGCCGGTGCAGAACTGGATGGGGCGGTTGGGCGCGTCGGTGGCGGCCCCGCTGTTCATGATCATCGGCTGGGGGTCCTGGGGCTTTGCCATCGTTGCCGGGGCTTGGGGCGCGCGGCTGGCGCTGCACCGGGGCCAGGAGCGGGCCATGGGGCGGCTCATTTTCGCGCCGATCTGGCTGGCGGTTCTGTCGCTCTATGCCGCGTCGCTGACGCCGGGGGCAGAGTGGGCGCAGACCCATAGTTTCGGTCTGGGCGGTCTTTTTGGCGATACGGTTCTGGGCGCGTTGCTGGGTATTCTGCCGGTGGGTGCGAGCGTGGGGCTCAAGCTCTTGTCGCTGGCGCTCGGAGTGGGCGTGCTGGTGATGGGCGCGTTTGTGCTGGGCTTCACGCGGGCGGAATTGCACCGGGTGGGCCGGTTTCTGCTGGTTGGGGTGATTCTGAGCTATGCCACTGTGATGAAGGCCATGGGCCGGGGTGCTGGCGGCGCGGCGCAGGCCGGGCAGGCCGTACAGGCGATGATGGCCGAGCGGCGCGCGCGCCGAGGTGAGGCGGCTGTTGAGCGGGCGGCTGTGCCGTTGCGGGCCGAGCCCGTGCTGGAGGGCGCGCGGGTGCGCCGGTCGGAGAGTGTGCCCCTCGTGACGGAGCGCTCCGCGCCGGTCGCGCCCAAGCCCGTGCAGCCGGTGGAGAAACCGGGTGGATTGCTGGCGCGGATGCCGATGTTGATGCGCAAGCCCGAGGTCATGCCCGAGCCAGAATTAGTGGAGGCCGCGACCTATGAGGGCGAGGCCGAGATGCCCGGCGATGATCGCATCCGGGCCAAGATTTCCGATGTGATCAAGGCGCGGGTGCGCCAGAGCCCGGCGGTGCGTATCGAGTCGGTGGCCCCGTTGACCAAGGGCCGGGGCCGTGGTCCTGATCCGCTGATCCTGAATACTGCGCCGCGCGGCGTGCTGCCGCCCGAGCCGCCGTTGACGGCGCGGCATGTGGTGCAAACGCCGCTGCGGGCCGAGCCGCTGTTGCGCGCTGCGGCACCGGGGAGCATGGCCGCACCCATGGTGGATTTGACCGAGGACGACGATTTCGACGCGATGATCGAGGCACTCGGGCAGGAGGATGTGCCCGAAATGACCGCGCCCGCGCCGCGGATTCCCGTGCCAGAGCCGCGCAAGGTGGTGCAGCACGCGCCGCGCAAGCCCATGCAGCCGTCTTCGCGGGCCATGGCCGAGGCGCAGCCGACGCTGAAGTTCGATACCCCGGCACAGCCGGTTTATGAATTGCCGCCGCTCAGCCTGTTGGCGGACCCCGAGCAGATTCAGCGCCATCATCTGAGCGACGAGTCGCTGGAAGAGAATGCGCGGATGCTGGAAAACGTGCTCGACGATTACGGCGTCAAGGGCGAGATCGTAAGCGTGCGGCCGGGCCCCGTGGTCACGATGTATGAGCTGGAGCCGGCACCTGGCCTCAAGGCAAGCCGGGTGATCGGCCTGGCGGACGACATTGCGCGGTCGATGTCGGCGCTGAGCGCGCGGGTGTCCACGGTGCCGGGCCGGTCGGTGATCGGGATCGAATTGCCCAATGACAACCGCGAAATGGTGGGTTTTCGCGAAATCCTGTCGAGCCGGGCCTATGGCGATGGCAATCAGAAGCTGCCGCTTGCGCTTGGCAAGGACATTGGCGGCGATCCGATTGTGGCTAATCTCGCGAAGATGCCGCACCTGCTCATTGCCGGCACCACCGGCTCGGGCAAATCGGTGGCGATCAACACGATGATCCTGAGCCTGCTCTACAAGCTGACGCCCGAGGAATGCCGGTTGATCATGATCGACCCCAAGATGCTGGAATTGAGCGTTTATGACGGGATTCCGCATCTGTTGTCCCCCGTCGTGACAGACCCGAAAAAGGCGGTGGTCGCGCTCAAATGGGTGGTGGCCGAGATGGAGGACCGCTATCGCAAGATGTCCAAGATGGGCGTGCGTAACATTGACGGCTATAACGGCCGGGTCGATGAGGCGCTGAAGAAAGGCGAGATGTTCAGCCGCACAGTGCAGACCGGGTTTGACGACGAGACCGGCGAGCCGGTGTTCGAGACCGAGGAATTCGCCCCCGAGAAGATGCCCTATATCGTGGTGATCGTTGACGAGATGGCCGACCTGATGATGGTTGCGGGCAAGGAGATCGAGGCCTGTATTCAGCGTCTGGCGCAGATGGCGCGGGCGAGCGGTATTCACCTCATCATGGCCACGCAGCGCCCGTCGGTCGATGTGATCACCGGCACGATCAAGGCGAATTTCCCGACGCGGATTTCGTTTCAGGTGACATCGAAAATCGACAGCCGCACCATTTTGGGCGAGATGGGGGCCGAGCAGCTTCTGGGTATGGGCGACATGCTCTATATGGCCGGGGGCGGCAAGATCACGCGCTGCCATGGCCCGTTCGTGAGCGATGAAGAGGTGGAGGAGGTGGTCAATCACCTCAAGGCCTATGGCCCGCCGACCTATGTGGGATCGGTGCTGCAAGGACCGGACGAGGACAAGGCCGAGAGCATCGATGCGGTGCTGGGTCTCTCGTCAGGCAGCGGGGCAGAGGGTGATGACCTGCTCTATGATCAGGCGGTGGCGATCGTGATCAAGGATCGCAAATGCTCGACCTCCTACATCCAGCGGAAACTGGCGATTGGCTATAACAAAGCCGCGCGCCTGGTCGAGCAGATGGAGGATGAGGGGGTGGTCAGCGCCTCGAACCACGTCGGCAAGCGCGAGGTGCTGGTTCCGGAGCCGCAATAGGCGGCGGCAGGTCGCTCAGCCACGAAAAATTTACGCCCCGCGCAGGTGCAATCCCGCGCGGGGCGTCTTATCTGAAGGGTATGAACAGGATGCGTTTTCTCATGGTCCCCGTCCTCTGGGCGGCGATGGCCCTCCCGGCGGCGGCGGAAAAGCTGTCCTTGCCGGAAATCTCAAATTACCTGAACGGTCTGCGGACGGCCCAAGGCGCGTTTACCCAGATCAACGAGGATGGAACGATCAGCACGGGGCGGATTCTGATCAAGCGCCCCGGTCGGGTGCGGTTCGAATATGACCCGCCCGAAGAAGCGCTGGTTGTGGCCGATGGCGATACGGTGGGCGTCATTGATCCGCGGTCGAATGACGGGCCGGTGGGGTATCCGCTCAACCGCACGCCGCTCAAGATCATCCTTGCGCGCAATGTGGATCTCACGCGCGAGCGGATGGTGGTGGGGCACGCGAGCGACGGCACCTCGACCACGGTGCGCGCGCAGGACCCGGCCAACCCCGAATATGGCAGCATTGACCTTGTCTTTACCGGCAGCCCGGTCGAATTGCGCCAATGGGTGATCCATGACGGCAGCGGTAGCCAGACCACGGTGGTTCTGGGGGATATGCAGCGGGATGTGCGGCTCAATGACGAGAGTTTCGTCATTCCCGGCAAGGATCGAATGCGGATAGACCGCTGAGCCCGCAAGGCGGGCTCTGCCTTGCTCAGATCAGGCCACGGCCAAGGGAACAGGTGCCAAGCTGCGCGCGGTAGGTCTGTGACCGCACTTCGACACTGTCGGCGACGCGCAGCAGCCACGGCTTGCTGTTGTAGCTGCCGCGGGCAAAGCCGGTGCGACCGTCATGGTAGGCAAGATACTGGTTGCGCGCATCCGTGAGCGGGATTCCAAGGCTCTGATTGGATTTGGCCATATACCAGCCCATGAAATCCGTGGCATCGGCGATATCGGTGCGGCGCGCGCCAAAGCGGCCCGTCTCGCGCTGATACTCTTCCCATGTGCCATCAAGCGCCTGGCTATAGCCATAGGCAGAGCTGACGCGACCCGTGGGAATCACCCCAAGGGTCCAGCGGAACGGCGTGCGCGCGTCGCTGATGAATTTGCTTTCCTGATAAATGGTGGCCATCTGCACATGCGCGGGCACGCCCCATCTGCGCTCTGTCGCGCGGAAGGCGCGGGCGTATTCGGGGCGCTCATTCAGAATGGCGCATGCGTGGTCCAGATTGCGCGGGGCGGTGCCATACCCATTGCCGCCGCCACAAGACGCCAGCACAAACAACACCATCAACGCGCGAAGAGTTCTGCTCATTTGCCTCTCGCTCTCTTTTTTTCAGGCAGTTTACCGGAAACTCTGGCCGGGGGAAATCACGAATTCGCAGGGTTTTTGGGGGTGGCGCTGTCACGCCTGCGTTCACAGACTGTTTCTCGCATGTTTCAGCCGACTGTTGGACAAACCACCCTTGAAAGGTTTACAATCCATAGGTAGGGGCAAACGCGATATGATTAAAACACGTGCAAAATATCATCTGGGCCAAGTGGTCCGTCACAAGAAGCACCCGTTTCGCGGGGTGATCTTTGATGTCGATCCGCAATTCTCGAATACCGAGGAATGGTATACCTCGATTCCCGAGGATAGCCGCCCATCCAAGGAACAGCCGTTCTATCACCTGCTCGCGGAAAATGAGCAGAGCTATTACGTGGCCTATGTGAGCGAACAGAACCTGGTGGCGGATTATTCCGGCGAGCCGGTGGGGCATCCCGATATTCCCGATCTCTTCGGACCGTTCGAGGACGGGCATTACCCGCTGCATTTTCAGCTGAATTGAGCGGGAAAAGGGTGGGTTTGCACCCACCCCAGAGGTCAATCAATAGCCAAGCGCGCAGCCATCCTTGCGCGGGTCGCTGCCTCCTTCGAGCACGCCGTCCTCGTGGATGTAGATGGCCTGCGCCCCGCCGATTGGGCCGGGCATACGCAGGATCTCGTGCCCCATATCGGCAAGGGTTTGCGCCACATCCTCGCCATAGCCGCGCTCGAGGTTGAGGCCGAGAGGATCGGCAAAGGCGCGCGGCGCGTCGATGGCGGATTGCGGGTCCATTCCGAAATCGCGCAGGTTCGACACAAGCCGCGCATGACCCGTCGACTGATAAGAGCCCCCCATCACGCCAAAGGGCATGGTCACGCGGCCATTCTCGGCCAACATGCCGGGGATGATCGTGTGCATCGGGCGTTTGCCGCCGCCGAATTCGTTGGGATGCCCCTCTTCCAGCGTAAAGCCCGCGCCGCGGTTTTGCAGCAGCACGCCGAATTTCTCGGAGGCAATGCCCGAGCCGAAACCGTGGAAGATCGAGTAGATCAGCGACACTGCCATGCGGTCGCGATCGACCACGGTGATGTAAATCGTGTCGCGGTGCACTGCCTCGGTCAGGGGTTTGGCGGCGGCCATGGCGCGCTTGGGATTAATCAGCGCGGCCAGTTTCGCCGCCGTTTCCGGCGCGAGCATGTGATCCAGTTTGCGCATGTGATCGGGGTCGGCAATGAAGCGGTTGCGCGCGTCATAGGCCAGTTTGGTGGCCTCGGCCTCGATATGCACGCGCTCTGCGCCAAACGGGTCCATGCCTGCAATATCGAAATGTTTCAGGATGTTGAGCAGCAGGATCGCGGTGGCGCCTTGGCCGTTTGGCGGATGCTCGACCAGGTTGGCGCCTTTGTAATCGCCGCGGACGGGGGTCGTGTAGTCGCAGCGCTGAGCGGCGAAATCTGCGGCCTGATGGGTGCCGCCCAAGGCATTGAGCGTGGCGATGATGTCGTCGGCCACTTCGCCTTCGTAATAGGCGGCGCGCCCCTCGCGGGCGACGCGGCGCAGCACCTCGGCCTGGCCGGGGGCGCGGAACATCTGGCCCGCCTTGAGGGGCGTGCCCGCGGGCATGAAATGGGTGAGGCCATGCCCCTGAAGCGCAGCGCCAGCGGTGGGCCAGTCAAAGGCCACGCGGGGGGCCACTGGCACGCCCTCTTCGGCGTAGCGGATGGTGGGGGCGAGCAGGGTATCGAGGCCAAGCCGCCCGTGATCGGCGCTGAGTTGGCAAAAGGCGTCGACGGCACCGGGGACCGTGACGGCATGCGCGCTCTGGAGCGGCACGGTCTCATGGCCTGCGGCGCGCAGAGCGGAGGCAGAGGCCCCAGCGGGCGCGCGGCCAGAGCCGTTGAGCGCGTGGATGGTGGGATCGCCCGGTTTGGTGAAGAGGACAAAGCAATCGCCGCCGATGCCGGTCATTTGTGGTTCGCAAATGCCCAAGAGGACCGCGCCTGCAATCGCCGCGTCCATGGCGTTGCCGCCGCGTTGGAGAATGTCGATGGCGGTCTTGGCCGCGAGCGGGTGCGAGGTGGCGCACATTCCGTTGGTGGCGAAGGTAGCCGAGCGGCCGGGCGTGTGAAAGTCGCGCATGGGGAGTCCTTGTGTCCGTGATGGGCGGACACTAAAGCGTTTCGGCTTTTCGTTGAAACACCAAAACGCTCTGAGAGCTTGAGTTGGCTCAATTTATAACAGAAAAATCGCGGGCCTTTTTCTGTAATCGCCTTGGGCCGCGCTCGCCGTTTTGTCTATCGGGGGGGAGGTAAGCCTCGACGCCGCGCGCTGGGTGGGGGCAATTACACGCGACGCCGAGGGAAGCCATATGCAGCTACAGGTTTTGTTATGCAGGGTCTCTGCGGCGTGAGTTGGCCGGGAATAAGGTAAGATTGCGGCGGCCTTTTCCTAGGGTTGTATCAGAGCCGGGAATGGCGGAGTTCCAAGCTCAGGTGGTTCCACCCTGCTGCGCGACGATAGTCGATCCGGTCGGCAAGATCGCGAATCAGGAACCAGCCAAATCCGCCCTCGGGCAAGGCGTCGCGCGCGACGTCATGCGCGGGCAGGGTGCCATCGGGGGGGCGTAGACCGGGCAGGGCCGTGCCGTGGTCGCTGAGCACACAGACAAGCCGGGCCTGGTCAAGCGCAAGGTCGAGGCGAATCTCGCCGGGGGCATCAGCCGGATAGGCATGTTCGACGATATTATTCAGCGCCTCGGCCAGTACGATTTCGACGGTGCCACGGTCCTCGTCCGTCAGGGCGCTGGCGTGCAGCCAGCTACGGATGCGCGCCAGAACGTCGCGCACCGCGAGATCCGATGCCGGGGTGCTGAGCGAGAGGCGCTGTGCTGCGGTCTCGGGGGTCACCGCGCGCGGCCTTTGACGGGGGGCAAGGGGTGCTCCATCTTGGCGCATTATCCTGTCGCGCGGGAATTGAGCCTGCGCAGATCGTCATGGATGGTGAAAACCGTGTCCATCCGCGTGAGGCGAAACACCTTGGCCACATCGGGGGTGAGGCAGGCCAGATCAAGCCGCCGGTCGCCGCCCATCTGTTTCATCGCGGCGACGATGGCGCCAAGACCGCTCGAGTCGACAAAGGTGACATTGCCCAGATCAAGCACAACGGGCCCCGCCCCCGCGGCGGTGGCGGCGCGCATGGCGTCCTTGAAACGAATGGCGGCGGCGGCGTCGATCCGCGCCTCGGCCACGGTGATGATGGTCAGGTCAGGATGGTGAGTGGCGTGCAAGTTCATGGTGCCTCCGGCGCGATACGTAGTAATACAGGGCACGCTAGACCCAATTCCTTACCATTCGGTATGCAGGATCAGGATTTGCGAGGAGGCAAAGATGCATGATGTGGTGATCGCAGGGGCGGCGCGCACGCCCATGGGCGGATTTCAGGGGGATTTCGATGGGGTGCCCGCGGCGGAGCTGGGGGGCGCTGCGATTCGCGCCGCGCTGTTGGATGCCGGGGCCGAAACCGTCGACGAGGTCTTGATGGGCTGTGTGCTGCCTGCGGGGCAGGGGCAGGCCCCGGCGCGGCAGGCAGGATTTCTGGGGGGCTTGGGCGAAGAGGTGCCCGCCACCACGCTCAACAAGATGTGCGGGTCAGGGATGAAGGCCGCGATGATGGCGTTTGACCAGATCGCGCTGGGCCATGCGCAGGTGATGCTCGCGGGGGGAATGGAATCGATGTCGGGTGCGCCCTATCTCTTGCCCAAGATGCGGGGGGGCGCGCGGCTGGGTCATGCGCAGGTGGTCGATCACATGTTTCTCGACGGGCTCGAGGATGCTTATGACAAGGGGCGTCTGATGGGCACCTTTGCCGAGGATTGCGCCGAGGCGTTTCAATTCACCCGCGAGGCGCAGGATGCTTATGCGCTGGCCTCGTTGCAGGGCGCGCTTGACGCCCAAGCCTCGGGGGCGTTCGCGCGCGAGATTACGCCGGTCACGGTGCGGGGGCGCAAGGGCGAGGTGGTCATTTCCGCAGACGAGCAACCGGCCAAGGCGCGGCCTGAAAAGATCCCGACGCTGAAGCCGGCGTTTCGCGCCGAGGGCACTGTGACGGCGGCCAATTCCAGCTCGATCAGCGATGGGGCGGCGGCGTTGGTGCTGGCCTCGCGCGGCGCGGCAGAGGCGCAGGGCTTGCGCATCCGCGCGCGGATCATGGGGCATGCCAGCCATGCACAGGCGCCGGGCCTCTTTACCACTGCGCCTGTGCCTGCGGCACGCAAGCTCTTGGACCGTCTGGGTTGGGACGTGAACGATGTCGATCTGTGGGAGGTGAACGAAGCCTTCGCCGTGGTGCCCATGGCCTTCATGCACGAGATGGGCGTGGCGCGCGAGCGGCTCAACGTCAATGGCGGTGCCTGCGCGCTGGGTCATCCGATTGGCGCCTCTGGCGCGCGGATCATGGTGACGTTGCTCAATGCGCTTGAGACGCGCGGGCTGCGGCGTGGCGTGGCCGCCATCTGCATCGGCGGCGGAGAGGGCACGGCGATTGCGATTGAACGGATGTGATCCGCTTCACGCCGCTTCGAGATCGCGCCGCATCGTGGCCATGCCCCGGCGGCGCGACAGTTCCTCGTATCCTGCCTTGCGGTAGAGATTGAGGGCCGGCGCGTTGTCGAGTTCGACCTTGAGCGTCATCGTCAGCGCGTTGAGCTGACGCGCGGCATCCTCGGCCATGGACAAGAGCACCTCGCCGGTGCCACCACGCATGCTTTCTTCGACAAAGACATAGGTGAGGTGGCGCACCTCGGGGCCGATGCCAACGCGCAGCGCGAAAAAGCCGACGTCGCGCCCGTCCTCATCCCGCAGATAGAAGGTCTCGTCTTCGAGATCGCCCACCCATTTCAGCGCCCATTCGCGCGCGTCAAAGGGATGGCTGGCCTGCGGATTGATAAGCGCGAGATCGTCCTTGTCGGTCAAAAGGCGCGCCAGCGGTTCCAGATCACGGGTCACGTTTCGGTGCAGACTCAGCCGGGGCATATGTCGTTTTCCTTATAGTCTATGTCGGATTCGCATTCGGGGCGCGTCTCTGCCATGGTCGGGCAGAGGATGCAACCCGATGGCGGCACGCAGCCTCTGGCCTTGGCGTGCGGGGCGTGGCATATGGCTGCCATGCGGATCGACTATGACCATATCGCCCGAACCATTGCCGCGCTCACCGAAGGGGAGAGCGACGCCGTTGCGCTGATGGCCACGGTGGTGTGCGAGGTGCATCACGCCGATGACCGGTTCGACTGGACCGGGTTTTACCGTGTCACGGCGCCAGAAATGCTCAAGATCGGGCCCTATCAGGGCGGGCATGGATGCCTGAGCATCCCGTTTTCACGCGGGGTGTGCGGGGCGGCGGCGCGCACGGGCGTGGTGCAACTGGTGCCGGATGTCGATGCCTTTGCAGGGCATATCGCCTGCGCGAGTTCCACGCGCTCGGAGATTGTCCTTCCGGTGCGTGACGGTGCGGGCCGACTGATCGCGGTTTTCGATATCGACAGCGATCAACCGGATGCCTTTACGCAAGAGGATGCGGCGCGTCTGGAAGAGATTCTGGCGGCTGTGTTCGGGCGGATTTGAGGCGCGTTACCTGCGCGTCAAACACCCGCCCTCAGCGCCCCTTCCATACCGGATCGCGTTTTTCGGCAAAGGCGCGCGCGCCCTCTTTCTGATCCTCTGAGGCATAGAGGATATCCACCGTCTCGAACTGTCGCCGGGTGATGCGGTTCATTGCATCCTGAAAGCGCATCGCCTCGGCTTCGCGCACGATTTCCTTGATCGCGGCATAGACAAGCGGCGGGCCATCGGCGATGGTCTGGGCCATGGCGCGGGCCTCGGCCATCAAGCGGTCTGCGGGGTGGATGTGGTTGATGAGGCCCCAATTCGCGGCCTCTTTTGCATCGAACCAGCGGCCCGTGATCAAAAGCTCCATGGCGATGTGGTAGGGGATGCGCTTGGGCAGCTTGAGGCTGGCGGCATCGGCCACGGTGCCCGAGCGGATTTCGGGCAGGGCAAAGGTGGCATGTTCGGCGGCCAGAATGATGTCTGCCGACAGCGCCAGTTCCAGCCCGCCGCCGCAGGCAATGCCGTTGATGGCGGCAATCACCGGCTTGTTCAGCCCGCGCAGTTCCTGCAGCCCGCCAAAGCCGCCGACGCCGTAATCGCTATCGGGCGCCTCGCCTTCGGCGGCGGATTTGAGATCCCAGCCGGGGCAAAAGAATTTTTCGCCTGCGCCGGTCAGGATCGCCACGCGCAGGGCGGGATCGTCGCGAAAGTCGCGGAATACCTCGCCCATGATGCGGCTGGTGGCGGCGTCGATGGCATTGGCGCGGGGGCGGTCCAGTGTCACCTCGAGCACGGCACCATTGCGTTCGATGCGAATGGGGGTGTCGGTCATGGTCTCTCTCCCTTGGTGATGAGCGCGTCCACCGCGACCGCGTCCGACGCGGTGCAGAGGAGCGGGTTGATTTCCACCTCTTCGAGGCAGGCGGCATGGGTGATGACATAGGCCTGCACGGCCATGACGGCCCGTATGATTGCCGATCTGTCCGTGGCGGGTTGACCGCGATAGCCGTTAAGGAGCGGTGCAAGGCGGAGCCGGTCGAGCGCGGCGTCGATCTCGGGTTCTGTCACGGGTAAGAGGAGCGAGACGGTATCGCGCAGGATCTCGGTGAGGATACCGCCCGCGCCCAGCGTCAGCACGAACCCATGCGCCGGGTCGCGCAGCACGCCGATCAAGAGTTCGGCGACGGGGGCCGCAATCATCTCTTCGATCAGCCAGCTTTTACAAGGCATGGCAATCGCCTTGGCTAGCGCCTCGGGGATCTCCCCGACCTCGCGGAGAAAGAGCACGCCGCCGGCTTCGGTCTTGTGCGCCAGCCCTTCGGCCTTGATGACCAGCGGGAGGGGCATGGCGGTGAGGATTTCCGAGAGTTCGGCGGCAGAGGTGGCGCGGCGGGCTTGCGGGATGCGCAAACCGTGGGCGGCGAGCGCGACCTTGGCCTCGGCCTCGGTCAGGGTGTGGGGCTGCGTGGGGGGTCCAGGCAAAAGCAGGGGGGCCGGCGTGGCGCGCGCCTGTCCCAGCCACGCGGCATGGGCGATGGCGGTGAGGCCGTCATCCAGCCCCAAGAGTGGGATCAAACCGCTTGCGATGGCGCGCTCGGCCATAGCCTCGGACAGGCAATCGGGCAGGGTCGCGATGAGCGCGAGCGGTTTGCCCACTCTGTGCCGCGCCTCTGCGCCCGCCTCGAATATGCAATCCCAGGCGGCGGGATCGCATCGGTCGGGGCGCGGAAAATCAGCGATCATCACACCGATGTCGGCGGGGCCCTCCAGCGCGGCAGCAAAGGTGGCGGTCATGGCGGGCACGTCGCCCCAGATGAACGTGTGGTAGTCGAGCGGATTGGCGAGCGCCACCCGTGGCCCGAGCGCGGCGCGCAGGGCGCTGGCCTGAGAGGGGGTGAGCGGTGGCAGGGTAATGGCATGGTCAAGGGCGGTGTCGGCCATCAGGCTGGCCTCGCCGCCCGAGCACGAGATCGAAGCCACGGCATTGCCGGGCAGGGGGCCCGCGAAATGCAGGAGTTTCAGGGTTTCCAGCATCTGAGGCAAAGAGGTGACCTGCGCGATGCCGAGCCGCGCCAAGAGCGCCGCCGCCCCCGCGCCGCTGCCCGCGAGCGAGGCGGTGTGCGATTGCGTGGCGGCGCGGGCCTGATCGGAGCGCCCTGATTTCAGAGCGACGATGGGCTTGCCAGCCGTGCGTGCGGCCGCGGCCAATGCCTCGAAGGCGCGCAGACCCCCCACCCCTTCGATATGCAGGCCAAGGGCGGTGACGCGGGGATCGTCCAATAGCGCGCAGCCGAGGTCCGCAAGGCCAAGCTGGGCCTGATTGCCCGCTGTCATGAGGTAAGCAATCGGCAGACCGCGCGCCTGCATGCTGAGGTTGATCGCGATGTTCGAGCTTTGCGTGAGGATCGCCACACCGCTCGTGCAGCGTTGCCCGCCATGTTGATCGGGCCAGAGGAGCGCACCGTCGAGATAATTGACGAAACCATAGCAGTTCGGGCCGATGATGGGCATATCGCCCGCAGCCTCCAGAAGCCGCGCTTGCATGGCCGCGCCATCGCCCAGCTCTGCCTCGGCCTCGAGAAAGCCCGCGGCAAAGCAGACGGCCCCGCCTGCGCCCATCGCGCGCAGCTCTGCCACGGTGGTAATCGTGGTCTCGCGGTTGACGCCGACAAAGACCGCATCGGGGACGCCGGGCAAGGTCTCAAGCGAGGTATAGGCGCGGGTGCCGCCGATTTCGGGTTTGGTGGGATGCACCGGCCAGACCGGCCCGGCAAACCCCATGGCCGCGCATTGCCGGATGAGATTGGCGCACCAGGTGCCGCCGCCGATCACGGCGATGGAGGCGGGACGCAGCAGGCGGGAGAGGTCTTGGGTCATGTGCGGGCACTCTGGAAAGGCAAGGGGCGCTGCCCCTCTGGCCCTGCGGGCCATTCACCCCGAGGTATTTTGGGCCAGATGAAGGGTTTGGTTAACGTTTCTGCGGCAAGCTGGTGCGGCGGTACAGGCTGAGGAGCCGATGACCGCGCCAGGTGAAGCCCCCGGCTCTGATCGGGCTGGGGGTGCGCCTCATTCATCTGGCTTAAAATACCTCGGGGGGTCCGGGGGGCGGCGCCCCCCGCCGGTTCGACGCCGCAGGCGGCGATACCGTTCATGCGCCCAGGGGCCGCAGCATCTCGCGGCTGATGATGTGGCGTTGGATCTCGGACGTGCCGTCCCAGATGCGTTCGACCCGTGCATCGCGCCAGAAGCGTTCTATCGGCAGGTCATCCATCAGCCCCATGCCGCCGTGGATTTGCAGCGTGGCATCGGTGACGCGGGCCAGCATTTCGGAGGCGTAGAGCTTGGCGCTGGCGATTTCGCGGTTGGCGGGCAGGCCCTGATCCAGCCGCCAGGCGGCGTTGAGGGTCAAAAGGTCGGCGGCGTCGATTTCGGTGATCATGTCGGCCAGTTGAAAGCTGACGCCCTGAAACTTGCCAATCGCCTGCCCGAATTGTTCCCGCTCTGCCGCGTAACTGAGCGCGTGGTCGAAGCAGCGGCGGGCGCGGCCCACGGCCATGGTGGCCACGGTGATCCGCGTGGCGTAGAGCCATTCGTTCATCACCGCGAAACCGCCATCGACCTCGCCCAGCACCTGCGCATCCGGCAGGCGGCAATCGTCGAATTCGAGCACCATGTTCTTGTAGCCGCGGTGACTGACGGATTTGTAGCCATCCCGGATGGTGAACCCCGGCGTGCCGCGATCCACGAGGAAGGTGGTGATCCGCTTTTTCGGGCCCTTGTCGGTCTGATCCTCGCCGGTGGCGACAAAGACGATGACGAAATCGGCGTGATCGGCACCTGAGATGAAATGTTTGGTGCCGTTCAGCACCCAATCGCCACCATCCCGCCGCGCCGCGCATTTCATGCCGCGCACATCCGATCCAGCGCCCGGTTCGGTCATGGCGAGCGCATCCATTCGCTCGCCGCGCACTGCGGGGTGCAGGTAGCGCTCGATCTGTTCGCCCTTGCAGGCCATCAGGATATTCTGGGGCCGCCCAAAGAAATGCGTGAGCGCCATGGAGCCGCGCCCCAATTCGCGCTCGACAAGGGCGAATTCGAGATGGTTCAGCCCTGCGCCGCCGACGGATTCAGGAAAGTTGCAGGCGTAAAAGCCAAGGTCGATGGTTTTCTGCTTGATGGCTTGGGCCACGTCGGGCGGCACCTCGCCAGTGCGTTCGACGAGGGCTTCATGTGGGTAGATCTCGTTCTCGACAAAGCTGCGCACCGTGGAGACGATCATCTCTTGTTCGTCGGTCAGTCCGAAGTGCATCTCAGGCCTCCTTGTGCAGTTTGGCAAGCGCCTCGATCCGCGTCAGCACATCGGCGCGTGGATCGCAGGATTTGCGGGAGGTGAGGTCGACATGCAGCATGAACTGGTCGGAGGTGGCCAGAAGCGCGCCGTCGCTCTCGCGTTTCATTTCGTGAAAGCAGCGGAGTTTCTTGCCTTCGCCTTGGGTCACGCGTGTTTCCACGCGGACATATTCGCCAGCATGGGCTTCGGCCAGAAAGCTGATGGTGTTTTCGACCGTGAAATAGCTGAGACCGCCCGCGATATAGTCGGCATCGGCCCCGACATGGGTCATCACCGCGTCGGCGGCATCGCTGAAAAGCTGGCCAAAGCGCCCCTCGTTCATGTGGCCGTTGTAATCGGTCCAGTCGGCGGGGATCACCCGGCGGGCGCTCGTGATGGGCGGACCGTCGGTGAGGGTGGTCTTGATCGTTTGTTGATGCGCGTTGATCAGCCGTCCCGCCGCATTGCCCTGTTGGCGCAGGGCGCGCAGCATGGCGACAAGGTTGTTGTCGCGCTTGCGTTCGAGTTCGCGAATGCTGAGGTGGCCGGATTGCGCGTCGGATTGATCGGCGATCATCTGGGCCAGCTCTTCGGTCAGTTCCGGCACGTCCATCAGTTTGGTCCAGGGCCAGGAGAGGCAGGGGCCGAACTGGTCGATGAAATGTTTCATGCCTGCTTCGCCGCCCGCGATGCGGTAGGTTTCAAACAGGCCCATCTGCCCCCACCGCAGGCCAAAGCCGTAGCGGATGGCGTTGTCGATTTCCTCGGTCGTGGCGATGCCATCCTTGATGAGCCAGAGCGCCTCGCGCCAGACGGCCTCGAGAAAGCGATCCGCGATATGGGCGTCGATTTCCTTTTGCACATGCAAGGGGAAATGGCCAAGCGAGGTGAGAATGTCCTTGGCGCGGGCGATGAGGGCGGGGGTATTTTTCTCTGTCGTGACCAGTTCGATCAGCGGCAAGAGATAGACCGGGTTGAACGGATGCGTCACCACGATCTGTTCGGGCCGTGTGGCGCAGCCCTGCAACTCCGAAGGCTTGAAGCCCGAGGTGGAGGAGCCGATGATCGCGGCCGGGTCGCAATGTTCCTGAAGGGTCTGAAAGACCTTGCGCTTGAGTTCGAGGCGTTCGGGCACGCTTTCCTGGATCCAGTCCGCGCCCTTGACGGTTTCGGACATGGTGGGATGAAAGCTGAGCTTGCCCTCTGGGGGGAGGGCCACGTCGTAGAGCATGGGCAGGGCGTGGCGGGCGTTATCCAAGACTGCGCCGATCTTGCGCGCGGCCTCGGGATCGGGGTCGAACACCCGCACATCCCAGCCGTTGAGAAGAAAGCGTGCGGCCCAGCCGCCGCCGATCACACCGCCGCCGATGATTGCTGCTGTTTTCGTCATCACACCATGCTCTCCGTATGTCCGTCCACGGCCAGAATCTGGCCCGTTACCTTGCTTGCGGCGGGGGAGGCGAGGAAAAGCGCCATATCCGCCAGATCATCCGCCGTGACCCATGTGCGCAGGCTGGTGCCGCGCGCGTAAAGGTTGCGCACCTCATCCTCGGTCCGGCCCGAGGCGCGGGCCTCCATTTCCACGACACGCTCCATCCGGGGGCCTTCGACCGCGCCGGGGGCAATTGCGTTGACGCGCACGCCTGCGGGGCCAAGTTCCATCGCCAGTGTCTTGGTCAGCCCAACCAGCCCCCATTTTGCGGCCACATAGGGCGTGCGGTAGGGCACGCCGTGGAGGCCGGAGGTGGAGGTGGTGATCAGGATCAGCCCAGATCCTTGCGCCCGCATTACCCGCGCCGCCCAGCGACAGGCGAGGAAGGCACCAAAGAGGTTGACGCCGACGCAGCCCTGCCACGCGGCGTAGTCCAGTTCCTCGATCCGGCCTGCGGGGCCGCCGGTGCCGGCATTGGCGCAGAGAACGTCGGCCCCGCCCCATGCGGCCTCGACATCGCCCAGAAAGGCGGTCATCTGCGCCTCGTCGGTCACATCGGCCTGATGCGCGATCATGGCGGGGTGGTCGGCCTGCATCCGCGCCACCGCCGCGCCATCGGCATCGCAAATCGCCACCCGGTCGTCGCGCGCGGCAAAGCGTTCGGCCAAGCGCCGCCCGATCCCCGACGCGCCGCCGGTGATCACGATGCGTTGGCTCATCCGCGCGGCGCCCGTTTGGTGAGGCGCAGTTTCTGGCGGACTTCGGCGGGGGTCATGAGGCGCGCGCCCAAGCCCTCGATGATGCCTTTCGCCTTTTCCACGAGTTGCGCATTGGTGGCCAGAACGCCACGGTCGAGCATGAGATTATCCTCGAGCCCCACGCGCACATGCCCGCCTGCCAGCACCGAGGCGGCGACATAGGGCATCTGGTGGCGACCCAGTGAAAAGGCGGAAAAGGTCCAGTTTTCCGGTACGTTGTTGACCATCGCCATGAAGGTGTTGAGATCGTCGGGCGCCCCCCACGGCACGCCCATGCACAGTTGCACCAGCGCGTCCGGTTCCAGAATGCCATCCTTGACCAGTTGCTTGGCGTACCAGAGGTGGCCGGTGTCAAACGCTTCAATCTCGGGTTTTACTCCCAATTCGGTCATCATCCGACCCATGGCCTGCAACATGCCGGGGGTATTGGTCATCACGTAATCGGCTTCGGCGAAATTCATCGTGCCGCAGTCGAGCGTGCAGATTTCGGGCAGACATTCGGCAACATGGGCCACACGCTCGGTCGCCCCTGCCATATCGGTGCCCTTGGGCGAGAGGGGCAGGGGGGATTCGACATCGCCAAAGATCATGTCGCCGCCCATGCCCGCCGTCAGGTTGAGCACAACATCGGTGTCGCTGTCGCGGATGCGGTCGGTCAACTCGCGAAAGAGCCTGGGATCGCGCGACGGCGCGCCGGTTTCGGGGTCGCGCACATGGCAATGCACGATTGCCGCTCCGGCCTTGGCGGCGGCAATCGCGCTCTCGGCGATCTCTTTGGGGGAGCGGGGGACATGCGGGCTTTTGTCCTGCGTGGCCCCCGATCCGGTAACGGCACAGGTGATGAAAACCTCGCGGTTCATGGTGAGCGGCATGGCATCCTCCGGTTTTGGTGTTGGCCCGAGCCTAGCGCGCTGGCGGACCGATTGAGTGTGCGGTATAAGACAATAATCATGCCGGAATGGACAAAATCATCAGGCGCCCCTGTGTGCATCGCGCTCCTGCTCTTTGACAGGTTCTCGAACCTGTGCCTTGCCAATTGTCTGGAGCCGTTACGCGCCGCCAATACGCTGGGGCCGCGGCGCGGGTTCGACTGGCAGATTCTCACGCTGGATGGGGGGCCTGCACGCTCGTCCAGCGGGATCGAGGTTCTGGCGCATGGCGGGCTGGGGGCGCTGACCCTGTGCGATTACCTCTTCGTGCTGGCGAGTTACGATCACGACCGGCACGACAGCGCCGCCACGCGGCGCGCGTTGCAAGGTGCGGCGCGGCGGGCGGGGGTGACGGTGGGGCTGGATGCCGGTCCATGGCTGCTGGCCTCTGCGGGGCTATTGGACGGGCGGCGGGCGACGGTGCATTGGGACCTGCTCGATGCCTTTACCGAGCGATTTCTGGCGGTCACACCGGAACGCGCGCGGGTGCTGCGCGACGGGGCGCGGATGACCTGTGCCGGGGCGATGTCGGCGCTTGATCTCACGCTGGGGCTGATCAGCGATCATCTGGGGATGGCGGTGCGGCTGGATGTCGAGGCGCTGTTCTTGCATGGCGATCCGCCTGTGACCCCGGCGCGCGAGGATGCGGCGGTGGGCGATCCGCTCTTGCGTCGGGCGTTGGGGCTGATGCGGGACAATGTCGAACGGCCGCTGTCGCTGAGCGATCTGGCGCGGCGGCTGTCGTGCCAGCCGCGCACGCTGGATCGGCGGTTTCGGGCGGGCCTTGGCGCACCGCCGGGGGCTGTCTATCGCCATCTGCGATTGGCAGCCGCGCGCAAACTGGTCGAGAATACGCGGCTGGGCATGGCGGAGATTGCGCTGCGGTCGGGTTATGAGTCGCCTGCGGCCCTGACCCGTGCACTGCGTCGGCAGTATGGCACCACGCCGCGCGCCTTGCGGCGCGGCTAAGGGGTTTCAGTCCTTCATGTGTTTCTCGCGTTTGGCGCGATACTCGGCAATCTGCGCCTCGAGCCGGTCGGCATAGGCGGCACGGTCGGCATCGGACATGGCGGCAAGATGCGTCAAGAGCACCTCTTGGCCCATCTCGAACCGTGCGGCAAAGCCGTCGCGTTGCGCGCGCATCTGTGCGGCCACGCGGTCCGCGTCAAAAGGCACGGCGCGCAGGTCGATGACGAGCGCGTCGAAACTTTCCCCGATACCGGGGGCCGTGTCAGCGCGCGCGCGCCACTTTTCGCGCATGGCGCGGCCAATCTCGCGGCGGTCCGCGTCCGAGAGTGCGCGGGTGAGAGGCCCCCCCGCCATGTCTAGCCGCGAGGGGTGATGCCCTGCGTGATCGCCGCCATGGCGCAGCGCCCAGCCCGCCGCCAGCCCCGCCACCGCGAGGTTGAGGGCCAGAGAGGCCACCAGTAGCGCCCGCACCCAAGGTTTGGGTCGGCTCATGCTCTGCTGCTCTGCCATCAGAAATCCCCTGCCAGTTCAAACACCGCTTCGGGTGTGATATCGACCAGATAGGCCGCCTCGGTGCCACCTGACACGCCCTCGGGCAGCGCGGTGCCGATCCAGACACCCGCCACAATGGCCGTGGTCAGCCCCGCCATCGCGGGCCAGCCGCCCAAGAGGCGGTAGAGTTGCTCCAAAAGACCGGCGCGCGGCGCCTCTGCGGCGGGCTGTGCGCGGCGGGTGATCCAGACCTGTTCGGCCTCGGCATCGCCAAGGACGCGCGCCAGCAAGTCCGGTGAGGGCGCGGGCGGATGGGCGCGGGCGGCGTCGAAGAACGCGCCAAGCCCGCCAAGATCCTGATCCTTATCGCTCATCGGCATATCCCAACTCCTCTTGTCGCCCCGCCAGAAGCGCGCTGAGCGCGCGCTTGCCGCGTGAGGTCAGACTTTCGACCGCCTCGACGGTCACGTCCATGATGTCGGCGATTTCGGGGTTCGCCAACCCTTTGATATGGCGCAGAACCACCGCTTGCCGCTGCCGTTCGGGCAGCTGATTCAGCGCGGATTGCAGCGCGTCGGCGCGGGCGCGGTCGTGCATCCGGTCTGCGGCGCTGGCCTGCCCATCCGCAGGCTCGGGGATGGCGTCAAGCGGCACGGAGCCGCCGCGCGCGCGCCTGCGCCGGTCGATGCAGAGATTGGCCACCACGCGGTAAAGCCAGGTGCTGACCTTGGCCTCACCCGCGCGCCAGACGGGGGCCTGGCGCCAGAGCCGCAAGAGCGCCTCTTGGGCCACATCCTCGGCCTCGGTGCGGTTGCCCAAGAGGCGGTAGGCATGTGCCATCACGCGCGGTGTAAGGCGCAGCGTGAGGATGCGTGCCGCCACGGCATCGCCATCGGCGAAACGCGCCAGAAGCGCGTCGTCAGGCAGATCTTCCGTGGCGTCGAATGGCATGCGCATTGCCTTCTAGGGTATCCTTCAGACTGGCCCCTGACCAGAGGCCCGGCGCGGGGTGTTCCCCGCGCCGCCCGATGTCACTCGCTTGCCTTCTTGTCCTTCATCATGCCGTGGTGCTGGCCATGGTTGCCGCGCATTTCCGTGAATTCCTCTTTGGAAATCGCGCCATCGGCATCCGCATCCATCATTTCGAACATCTTGCCCTTGTTGCGGGCCTTCATTTCGTCGGGGCTGAGCTTGCCATCCTTGTTCGCGTCATGCCGCTCGATCATGTGATCGGCATAGGCGGCCATGCGTTCGGCCTGACGTTCCGTCATGCGCGCGATCAATTCGTCCTTGGAGAGCGCGCCATCGCCATCGGTGTCGGCCCCTTCGAACCGCGCCTGCATATGGGCGCTCATTTCTTCGGGCGTGATCTTGCCATCGGCATCGGCGTCCAGCTCTTCAAAGCTGTGGTGCATGCCCATGCCTTTGCCCATCTTGCCCATATGGCTGTCGGCCTGTGCCACGCTCAGCCCGCCGGCCAGAATTGCGGTTGTCAGGCCCAGCATCAGAACGGTCTTGTTCATCGTCTCGATCTCCTTCGGGGTTTGATCTGATCTCGTGAAACCCCACTCATCCGGGCGTTTCCAAGGTCTCTAACGCGGGCGTCGGGCCGTTCCGTCGCGGGTGCCAGAATTATTTGCAGGCAGGAGTCCGTCTTTGCGACATCGCGCCGCAAGGACGGTCTGTCACCTTTCCTCTATCTGCCCTTTGCGCCATGTTTGCGCAAACGCTTAGCGAGGCCCTTATGCGCGATACGACTATAGTTCCCACTGAACGTGACCTCTGGCCCGCGCTGCGCCGGGGATTCGCGCGCAAATGTCCGAATTGCGGCAGTGGTCCGCTTCTGAGCAGCTATCTCAAGCTGCGCGATACCTGCCCGGTCTGCCGCGAAGACCTGAGCCATGCGCGTGCCGACGACGGCCCGGCCTATCTGACGATTCTGATCGTTGGGCATCTGATGGCACCGCTTCTGCATATTGCGTTTGTGCAGTTTCGGCCCGAGCCTTTGGTGCTCTTCACGATATTTGCTATTGGCACTATCGCGCTGTCGCTCTACCTTTTGCCCCGGTTGAAGGGGGCCATTGTGGCCTTTCAATGGGCGCGGCTGATGCATGGGTTCAAAGAGAGCCACTAGCCCCGTCACAAAGGGGCAAGCATGACCGTGATAGACAAGACCGCCATTCGCGACGCCGCGACCGTGATCGTATTGCGCGACCCTGAGCGCCCGCATGTCCTGATGGGGCAGCGTGGGGCTGAAGCGGCCTTCATGCCCAATAAATTCGTCTTTCCCGGTGGGGCGGTGGATGCGGGCGACGCGGATATTCCGCTGGCGCGCTCCCTGCCGCCTCTGTGTGCTGCGCGCCTGACCGAGGATTGCGACCGCGATTTGAGCCATGCGCTTGCCGCAGCAGCCATCCGGGAGCTGTGGGAGGAAACCGGGCTGGCGTTGGGCATGCCCGGTGCCTGGCCGGGGGCGGTTCCCGACGATTGGGCGGGTTTTGCCGCGCGCGGCCTGGTGCCGGTGGCCGACCCGCTGCAATTCGTGTTTCGCGCCATCACCCCGCCGGGGCGTCCGCGCCGGTTCGATGCGCGGTTCTTTCTGGTGCATGCCGAGGCTTTGGCCGGTGATTCCGATGATTTTTCCGCCGCCTGCGAGGAATTGAGCCATTTGCAGTGGATCCCGCTGGAAGAGGCGCGCGGGTTTGACCTGCCGTTCATCACCGAGGTGGTGCTGGCCGAGGTCACAGCGCGGGCGCATGACCGCACTCCGCCCGCCTCGGTGCCTTTCTTTCGCAATGACGACGAAGAGAGCCTGTTTTTGCGGCTGAAGGGGGCGGCGGCTGGGTGAAAGGGAGCGCCGCCGCGCGATCGCTGGGCCGTCCCGCGGACCAGCGATTTTGAGAGGTAGCGCCTCACGGTGAGGTCATACGGACTTGGCTGGCATAAAGTGGCAGTCATTTCCGTTGCGTCGCTAGTCCCCGGCCCAACGACCGCGCGGCCCCCTACCTGAGCGCCACCACCGCAATCACCGAGAGGGTGATCAGCGCAATCCCCCACCCTTCGCGCCGGGTAATCCGCTCGCCAAAGAAGAGCACCGAGGCGAGCAGCGAAAAGATCACCTCGACCTGTCCCACTGCGAACACCATCGCCGCGTTTTGAAGCGTGAAGGCGGTAAACCAGCACAGGCTGCCCGCCATGCCGGTCAAGCCCATCCAGACCGCCGTGCGCCGGGCCGCGATGACACGCCCGACCTGTCCGGGTTCGCGCCACATCAGCCAGAGCGTGAGTGCGACGGCCTGCATCACCGTCACCATCATCAGCGAAAGACCGGCGCGCAGGAGCGGGTCCGCACTGGCGATCTCAAGAGTGGCGCCGCGATAGCCCACGGCAGAGACCGCGAAGAACGCCCCCGATGCCAGCCCGAGTGCCGCCGCGCGATTGCCAAAGCGCCGCCACCAGCGGCCTTCGAATCCCGGCGTTTCTGACAGGATCAGCACCCCGATCAGCCCCAGGACGATCGCACCAAGGCCCAGCCACGTGATCCGGTCGCCCAGAATGACGAGACCGACGAGGGCGGTCTGCACCACTTCGGTTTTCTTGAAGGTGATACCCACCGCGAAATTACGCTCGGAAAAGAGGGCGACCACGCACCATGTCGCGAGAATCTGCGCGAGCCCGCCCGCCACGGCATAGGCCCAGAAGAGCGGGGTGTAGCCCGGCCAAGTGGCACCGGTTGCAGCCAGATAGCCCAACGAGAGCGCCACAACGAAGGGTGCGGAGTAGAAGAACCGCGCCAGCGTTGCACCACCGGCGCTGAGCGCGCCCATGCTGAGATGCTTTTGCAACATGAAGCGCAGCGTTTGAAACGCTGCCGCCGCGATAGAGAGAAAGATCCAAGGCTCCATGCCGGTCACGCGCCGCGCGTGGGCGCGGGGAGCTTAGCCGCCAAACTGACCTTCATAGACCGGCTCAAGCGTCGGCGTATCAAAGAGTGAGGACACGCTGGTGCCGTTCCAGATGTTGAGGATGGCCTGAGCAAAGACGGGCGCCGTCGGAATGATGCGGATGTTGGGCGTGGCTTTGACCGCCTCGGTGGGCAGGATCGTGTCGGTGATGACCATGGATTTGAGGACTGATTTGGTGATCCGTTCGACCGCCGGGCCGGACATGACGCCGTGGGTGGTATAGGCATGCACCTCGCGCGCGCCATTTTCCAACAGCACCTCGGCGGCCTTGCACATGGTGCCGGCGGTGTCGCACATGTCATCGACGATGATGCAGATCTTGTCGGTCACATCGCCGATCACGGTCATTTCCGCCACTTCGCCCGCCTTTTCGCGGCGCTTGTCCACGATCGAGAGGGGGGCGGTGATGCGCTTGGCCAATTCGCGCGCCCGCGCCACACCGCCCACATCCGGCGAGACGATCATCACATCCTGCATCCGGCCCTTGAACTGGGTCATGATGTCCAGCGCAAAGATCGGCGAGGCATAGAGGTTATCCACGGGAATGTCGAAAAACCCCTGAATCTGGGCGGCGTGCAGATCCATGGTCAGCACCCGTTCGATCCCCGCCTCGACGATCATATTTGCCACCAGCTTGGCCGAAATGGGCGTGCGCGCCTTGGAGCGGCGATCCTGACGGGCATAGCCGAAATAGGGGATCACGG